>DKEU01000268.1:25289-46595 GCA_002452635.1 Desulfovibrionaceae bacterium UBA6814
TATTCCGCGCCCGGGGCCAGCTTCCACCCTGCGCCGTCCAGCAGGGCCGCGGCTTTCTTGGCGTCGTTCGCATAGGGAACCAGGCCCAGGTCGCAATAAGGGGTGGCGGGCGAGAACAGGGTGTCGGCCCGCTTCTCCGCGTTCAGGAAGATGCCCCGGACCAGGGCGTCCTTGTCCACCGCGTGCAGGATGGCCTGGCGCACGGCCAGGTCCGCGGTGGGCCCGGACTTGCTGTTGAGGGCGATCACCCGGGTGGACTGGGGCGGCGACAGGAAGGCCCGGTACTTGCCCTGGGCCTTGAGATCCATGAAGGCGTCCAGGTTGATCTGGCCGCCGCCGTGCCCGCCGCCGCCGAAGATCAGGTCGATCTCGCCGGATTGCAGGGCCACCAGCCGGGTGTTGGGGTCGGCGATGACCTTGACCACGATGCGCTTGATGTCCGGCTTGGGGCCCCAGTATTTCTCATTGCGCTCCAGCACGTCGTACTCGCCCTTCTTGGTCTCCACCAGGACCCAGGGACCGGTGCCCGCGGCCTTGCGGATGCCGTCGGCGGTGTTGCCGGAGGCGGGGAAGGCCGCAGGCGAGAGGAACCGCACCGGCCGGATGAGGGCCATCTCCTGGAGTGCCGGGTAGTAGGCGTTCTTCAGGGTCAGGCGCACGGTCTGCGCATCCGGGGTCTCGATGCGCTCCACCTGGTTCACCAGTTCCAGCCAATCGTGCTCCGCCCGGTTGGCCAGGACCGTCTCCCAGTTCTTCTTCACCGCCGTGGAGTCAAAAGGCGTCCCGTCCGTGAACAACACCCCCTTGCGGAGATGGAAGGTGTACACCTTTCCGTCCGGGGAGATGTCCCAGCGCTCGGCCAGGCAGGGCTCGATCTTGCCGCCCTGGCCGTAGCGCACCAGGGGCTCGTACACCATGCCCTGGGCGAACATCTGGTTCGGGGAATAGCGGTGGGGGTTCAGCTCCCCCACGTTGGTCGGCCAGGAATAGGTGAGGGTCCCGTCCTTGGCCTGGACCTGGCCGGGAGCGGCCAGAGCCAGCGACAGGACCGCCGCCAGAGCCCACAAGCCCAACCGCACGCGCAGGGGAGGAGTCATTCGCACCTCTCTTAAAATAGTATGTTTGGATGGTGAAAAATTAGCAAAACGTGTTACTAATATACAGACCACCCGGCTTTGACAAGACCCCGCGACGCTGCCCCGGGAGGGCGCGCAGTGCGGGAAGGGGCCAGGACCGGCCCCGCGTTGGGGGAGGAGAGTGCGAGCCCGGATGGCCGTTGCCGGCCGCTACTTCTTCCGGGCCTTCTTGCTCCGGGGCTTCGTGTTGCCCTTCTTGTCGCCGGCCGGAGCCGAACCCCCGCCGCCCTTGCCCATCACCCCGGGCAGGCGGTTCCAGACGAAGAGGGTCAGGCCGCCCAGGAGCAGGCCGTGCAGCACCGCGGGGATGCCGTAGAACAGGGTGCGGTGCGCGCCGTCCAGGGGCGCGGGCGGCACGCCCAAGAGGTCCAGGAGCGGGGTGCAGACCTCGTGCAGCCAGAACCCCCACTCCCCGCCGCTCAGGCGCACCAGCGCCAGGTACACCCCGGCGTGCGCCACCCCGAAGAGCAACGCCGCGGACAGCCTGTGCCCGCGCAAAAAGAACAGCCCCAGCAGCACCGCGGCCAGGAAACACCCGATGGCCGACAGCCCCAGCGCGGCCTTGTTGGCGTCGATGAGCAGCAGGGTCAGGTAGGCGGCCTCTTTCACGCGCCCGCCTCCGTTCCCGGCAGGGGCTCCTTGGCGTAGCGCTCCTGCTCGCTGTACAGGCACCCGCAGTACTGCTGCCGGTACAGGCCCCACTCCTTGGAGGTTTCGATCCCCTCTTTCCAGCCCGCGCGGAAGTCGCGGTACAGGAACTCGGGCTTGCCCCCGCCGGCCAGGTCGCGGCCCAGGGCGGCTATCGTGTCGTGCTTCTGCAGCTTGGAGTAGAGGAGCGTCGAGGAAAAGGCGTCGAACCCGCCGCGCCGGGCGATCTGGGCGGTGCGCTCAAGCCTGATCTGGTAGCAGTGGAAACAGCGGTTGGCCTCGCGGAAGGTCACCGCCCGGAAATACACCTGGGGGTCGTACTCGTCGTGCTTCCAGATGACCCCGATGCCCAGCCGCTCCGCCGCGCTCGCCATGGCCTCGGCCCGGCGGCGATATTCCGCCAGCGGGTGGATGTTGGGGTTGTAGAAGAGCGCCGTGACCTCCCACCCCTCGTCCTTAAGCCGCCGCACCGGCGCGATGCTGCACGGGCCGCAGCAGGCGTGCAGCAGTATCCGTCGCCCCCCCGGGCGCACCCCCTGAGGCATCAGCTCTCCTCCAGGCACCCGTTGGGGGCCTTGGGCGCGATCTGCACCGGGCAGCCGAAGTCGGTCTCGAACTGGGCCAGCTTGGCCCGCTTGTTGTTCAGCAGGTACAGGGCCAGCTCCTGGCCGCAGGGATAGACCAGGGGCTTGGAGCTGTCCCGGCGCAGCAGGCGGTGCATTTCCTTCAAGGCCTGCAGGGCCTGGAACTCCATGTTGCGGCGGTGGCCGGTGCCGGCGCAGCAGGGGCAGGGCTCGGTGGAGATGGACAGGGCCGAGGAGCCCAGGCGCTGGCGCACCATCTCCAGCAGGCCGAAGCGGGAGATGCGGCCGATGTCGATGCGCGCCCGGTCGGGCTTGACCGCGGCCTTGAGGGTCTTCTCCACCTCGCGCACGTGCTTGGGGTCCTTCATCTCGATGAAGTCCACCACGAACTGGCCGCCGATATCGCGCAGCCGCAGTTGCAGGGCGATCTCCTCGGCCGCCTCCATGTTGGTCTTGAAGGCCATGTCCTTGAAGCTCTTCTTGCCGCCGATCTTGCCGGAGTTGATGTCGATGGCGGTGAGCGCCTCGGTGGCGTCGATGACCAGGCGGCCGCCCGAGGGCAGCTCCACATCGCGGCCGTATATCTCCTCGATCTGGCGCTGCAGGTTGAAGCGCTCGAACAGGCTCTTGTCCGTGTCGGAGTGCAGCTTGAGCAGGCTGCCCCGGCGCGGGGCCACCACGGTGAGCATCTGGGCCACCTGGGACTGCACCGTGGGGTCGTCCACCCAGATCTCGGACACGTCCGAGGTCAGGTAGTCGCGCACCGCGCGGGAGGCCAGGTCCACCTCCTGGTGCACCAGGGCCGGGGCCTTTTCCGTGGCCCCCTTCTTGCGCAGCTCCTTCCACAGGCGCTTCAGGAAATTCAGGTCCTTGGACAGGGAGGCCTTGGTCTCCTCGTGGCAGGCGGTGCGTACGATGACGCCCAGGCCGGGCTCCAGCTTGAGGCTGTCCACCACCTCCTTGAGCTTGGCCCGCTCCTCGTCGCCCTCGATCTTGCGCGACACGCCCACGTGGTCCCGGCCCGGGGTGAGCACGAAGAACCGGCCGGCCAGGGACAGGTAGGTGGTCATGAACGCGCCCTTCTTGCCGGTGGGCTCCTTGACCACCTGCACCAGCACCTCTTGCCCGGCCTTCATGATCTTCTGGATGGGGGGGAAGCGCTGGCCCTTGGCCAGGGTGTAGGCGCCCTGGTAGTAGTCCGGGTGGATCTCGTCGATCTGGAGGAAGCCGTTGCGCTCGGCCCCGTAGTTGATGAACGCGGCCTGGAGGTTGGCGTCCACGTTGTGCACGTAGCCCTTGTAGATGTTGCCCTTGGTCTTGGCCTGGTGGTGCATCTCCACGTAGTATTCCCGGACCTTGGACTCCTCGGCCACCACCACTTCCACGGATTCCCCGGGAAGGGTGCTGATGAACATTTTGCGGCGTTTGCTTGCCATGTGAAACCTCGCGATGAAATGGGTTGTCCCGGAGCGGGCTAGGCCCGGCCTCCGGAGCCGAAATATTTCTGGGAGCTCGCCGCCTCTGGCTCTGAGCTCCCGCTGCTGCGCAGCCTGGCCCCACCGTCGGCGGGGCCGAACTTATAACTCGGCGAATGAAAAATGCTCACATTTTCCTCGCCGAGTAATAGCTACCGCCGTCTTGGCGGAGTTCCGTCAACTTGCCCTGGCGCACCAGGGTTTCCAGCACCTCCTGCACCCGGCCGGGGGGCAGGCGCAGGGCAAAGGCCAACTGCTCCGCGGTCTGGGGCCGGCGCAGGGCCGAGGCCAGGATCAGGTCCGCGGCCCCGGGGCAGGACTCTTCCGGTCCGGGCGGGGACTCGGGCACGGCCTGCTGGTGCTTGCGCCGGGTCTGCTCCGCAGCGTCCGCCGCATCCGGAGGCGCGCCCAGGGCCGCGCGCCAGGCGTCCAGGGTGACGGCGTCCACGGGCTGCACCCCGGGCAGGGCGCCGGGCCGGGTGAGGGTCACCACGTCCACCCGGTCCGGGGCCAGGCGGGGGATGAACGCCCGCAGGGCCGCCAGGTTCTCGGCCGAGTCGTTGTAGCCCCGGGCCAGGAGGACCTCCAGGCAGATGCGGCCGGGAAACTCCGCGCGGAAGGCCAGGAGGCCGTCCCTGAGCGCCTGCGGGTCCAGGCCCTTGGCGCAGCGGTTGAGCCGGGCCATTTCCTTGGGAACCAGGGTGTCCAGGGAGGGCAGCACGATGTCCGCGCCGGCCAGGTCGCGGCGCACCGCAGGATCGGCCAGGTGGGCGGAGTTGGTGAGCACGGCCACGGGCACCCCGGGCAGGATGCGCCGCACCCCGGCGATGATCTCGCCGATCTCGGAGTTCAGGCAGGGTTCGCCCGAGCCGCCCAGGGTGACCACGTCGGGCAGTCCCGCAGGGCCGCCCGCGGCGTCACGCCAGCGGGTGAGCTCGTCCAGGATGTCCCGGGCCGGGACGTAGGCGGCGCGCTCGGTGGTCAGGACCCGGGTGGGGCCCACCTCGCAGTAGACGCAGTCGAAGGAACAGATGGCGTCGCCCAGAAGATCCAGCCCAAGGGACAGGCCGAGCCTGCCTGAACGCACTGGCCCGAACACGTATCGGAATGCCACGGTGCGCCCTTGGAAAAACCGTATAATGCCTGCCCTGCCCCTTGCCGGGCAGGCGGAAATTTTCCGGCCGGGACCGGGCCGCGGCAGGGGCTTGACCCGCCGCGCCCGGGAACGTAGTCCTTCCTTTTTTCCACGGAGGACCCATGCCCAAGCCTGGACAATTGGTACTGCTCGTCAGCCCGCGTGGCAAGCGATATCTTCGCATGTTCGAGGAGGGCGGCGCCCTGCACACCGGCGACGGAATCCTGGACTACGCCAAGGTGGCGGAGGCCGGATTCGGCGGCCTGGCCCGCACCCACCTGGGCAAGGCCTTCCGGGTGGTGCGGCCCACGCTCTACGACCTGGTCAAGGGCGTGAAGCGCCAGACCCAGATCATCTATCCCAAGGAAATCGGCTACATCCTGCTCAAGCTGGGCATCGGCCCGGGCAGGCGCATCATCGAGGCGGGCAGCGGCTCGGGCAGCCTGACCGTGGCCATGTCCTGGTACGCGGGCGAGACCGGCCGCATCTACACTTACGAGCGCCGGCCCGAGTTCTTCAAGCTCTGCCGCGCCAACCTCACCCGCTGCGGGGTGGGGGACAACGTGGAGCAGTTCAACCACGACATCGCGGACGGGTTTTTGCAGACCGGGGCCGACGCCCTGTTCCTGGACGTGCGCGAGCCCTGGCTCTACCTGGACCAGGCCGCGGCCGCGGTGGCCCCGGGCGCGGCCCTGGGCTTCCTGCTGCCCACCGTGAACCAGGTCTCGGACCTCTTGGCCGGCCTGGAAAAGGGCCCCTTCACCGACATCGAGGTGCTGGAGATCTTCCTGCGCCGCTACAAGCCCGTGCCCGACCGCCTGCGGCCCGAGGACCGCATGGTGGCCCACACCGGGTTCCTCATCTTCTGCCGCGAGCAGCAGCCCCTGCCCCCCGAGCCCGCGCCCGCGCCCGAGGGGCCGTCGGACGGGGACGAGGTGGAGAACGACGACATCGGCCCCTGCGACGCCGAGGAGTAGCCGCCGCGTCCATTGCAACCGAGCAGCCGGGAAGGCGGAGCAGGAAGCCCTGCTCCGCCTTTTCTTTCGGAGGCGCTGTCCCGGCTTCGTGCCACGCGGGGCTTAGCTCGCCAGGCAGCGCAGAGGGCGGTTCACGAACCGCCCCTACTGAAGAAGGGCGGCACGACCGACGCAGCCCAACCGAATGGCAGGGGTGGATGCCTTTTGTAGGGGCGGTCCGCGAACCGCCCTCTTCCCGGATGGTCCGCCATCGCCCAGGCAATTCCCTTCGCGCGGCCCGGAAATTTTTTCTCCGCTTTTGGCGGGTTTTTTCGGGCAAGGCGTCTTTACCGTTGCCGCGGGGGCGCTTACAATTCCCCGCATGTACGCGTCCCGCGACGACACCATCGTGGCCGTGGCCACGCCCCCGGGCCGGGGCGGGGTGGGCATCGTGCGCCTGTCCGGCGCCCGGGCCATGGAAATCGCGGCCGCCATGCTCCGCTCCCCGCGCCCGGACTTCGCCGGGCTCAAGCCCTACCGCCTGCACCGCGGCCAGATCCTGGACGCGGACGACATCCCGGTGGACGACGGCCTGGTGGTGGCCATGCCCGGGCCGGGCTCCTTCACCGGCGAGGACGTGGCCGAGTTCCAGTGCCACGGCGCGCCCGCGGTGCTGCGCGCGGTGGTGGTCTCGGCCCTGTCCCGGGGCGCGCGCCAGGCCGAGCCCGGGGAGTTCACCTACCGCGCCTTTGCCAACGGCCGCCTGGACCTGACCCAGGCCGAGGCGGTGGCCGAGCTCATCAGCGCGCCCACCCGGGCCGGCGCGGCCCTGGCCGCGGGCAAGCTCTCGGGCGCGCTGGGCGAGCGGCTGCGCGCCCTGCGCCAGCGCCTGGCCGACCTGCGGGCCGGGGTCTGCCTGGCCGTGGACTTCCCGGAAGAGGACGTGGAGTGCCTGTCCCCTGCGGACTTCACCGCCGGGGTGGCCGCGGCCGGCCGCGAGGTGCGGGCCTTCCTGGACGCGGCCGAGCGCGCCCGCTGCTGGCGCGAGGGGGCCCTGGTGGTCATGGCCGGCCGGGTCAACGCGGGCAAGTCCAGCCTCATGAACGCCCTGCTCGGCCGGGAGCGCGCCATCGTGTGCGAGCTGCCCGGCACCACCCGCGACTACATCGAGGAGGGCCTGGACCTGGACGGCCTGCCCGTGCGCCTGGTGGACACCGCGGGCCTGCGCGACAGCTACGACGTGGCCGAGATGGCGGGCATGGAGCGCTGCCGCGAGCTCATGGACCGGGCGGACCTGGTGCTGCTCATGGTGGACCGCTCCTGGCCCCTGGACCACGAGGACCGGGACCTGGCCTGGACCCTGGAGCCCGGCCGCACCCTGGTGGTGCTCAACAAGAGCGACCTCACCGACGCCGGGGCCGGGGACTGGTTCGCCCGCGCGGGCTTCTCCTGCGTGGAGATTTCCGCCCGCACCGGCCGGGGTCTGGACGCCCTGGCCCGCACCATCCGGGAACGGGTGGTCGGCCGCGAGGCCGAGCCCGGCCCGGACGAGCTGGCCCCCAACCTGCGCCAGGCCGAATCCCTGCGCCGGGCCCTGGCCGAGCTGGACGCCCTGGCCGTGGACATCACCGACAGCGTGCCCTACGACCTGCTCGGCGTGCGCCTGGAGACCGCCTGCTCCCACCTGGCCGACATCACCGGCGAAGTCACCAGCGCGGACGTGCTGAGCGACATCTTCTCCCGCTTCTGCATCGGGAAGTAGGCTCAATCCCCGCCGCCGGCAGCCTCCCGGCTGGCCTGGCGGATGCAGGCGACATCCCCGGCCGCCAGGCCCAAGGCCTCCAGAAAGGCCTGGTGCTGGTCCGGGGCCAGGCGCTCGAACTCCTCATGCCAGCGGTTCCGCTCCGCCTGGCCCAGGCCGGACTCCTCCAGCAGCTTGACCCAGCCTTTGCAACTGGCCGCACCCTTGGCCCCCAGGGCTCCGGGCAGGAGCCGGAAGAGGAAGCCCTGCTGTTCGCGCAGGGCCTCCATCTCCCGGTCCAGTTCCCCGATGCGCCGGGCGAGCACCCCGGCCAGGCCGTGGGCGGGCGCGTCCAGGAGCGCGGCGATGTCCGCCAGGGAGAAGCCCGCGGCCCGGTAACGGCAGACGGCCTCCAGGCGCGCGATGTCGGCGTCCTCGTAGAGCCGGTAGTCCCCACTGCTGCGGCCCGAGGGGCAAAGCAGCCCCAGCCGGTCGTAGTAGAGCAGCGTGCTGCGGGACAGCCCAAAGCGTTTGGCCAGCCGGCCCACGGTAAGCGCCATGCCCGTCTCCTTTGCGCAGGACCGCCGCCCGCGCCCTGTCCGCATCCCCGCCGCAGGCGGCGGGAATTCCAGGAGGCGGCCTGCGGCAGCCTCCTACCGGTGGTCAAACCTCAACACGCCCGATGCCCCGGGAATCTCGGCCAGGGGCAGCATGCGGCCGGTGTCCAGAAAATGCGCCAACATGTCCAGGCACATCCCCATTTCCCGGGCGTGGGTCTCGTTGCCGTACTGCGCGACCCAGGCGTTGCCCTCCGGGTCGAGCCCGGTTAACTCGTGGCGCCAGAGCGACCGGGTGCGGCCCCCGGGCAGCTCCTCCAGCACGATCTCCATCTTCACGGTGCGGTGCGGCCCCACGCGCACGAACTCGATGCGCACGGGCGGCTCGTAGCGGCACACCACCCAGACCTCGGGCCCGCAATCCCCCGGGAAGTCGGTGCGGAACACGCACCCGGCCTCGGCCACGCCGCTGGCCGCGTACACCAGGTCGCAGCGCCAGGGCTCGATCCACTCGTACTCCCGCACCGGGCAGAGCAGGGGGAACACCCGCTCCCGGGTCGCATTCAGGTCCCGCGCAATCTCCCGCACCACCCGCGCGGCAACGAACTTGTCCACAGCATCCTTGTTCATGACATCCTCCTGTCAGGTTGCGGCCGCCGCCAGCCGGCGGCCCATGCAGCGTGGGAGGATGCAGGGTGAAGCTATAGACAGGTCAAGAGGCGTTCGTGCCGAAATCCACCTTGGCGCAGCGGGCCTTGCGCGGGGCCCAGGAGCGCATCAGACAGCGGGGGTGGATGGTGAGGGGGAGGTTCTTCTTGAGGAACTCGTGGGGCTTGCGGCCCAGGAGCTCGACCTCGATGGTGGGGTGCACGCAGAACAGCTCGCCCCAGTTGGTGGAGTAGAGGAGCGCGGCCTCGCGGATGCGCGGGTCCTCGCGCTGGGTGAGCAGGTTGGTGATGACCAGGGCCCGCCGCACGCTCTCCTCCTTGAGCCCCTCCTCCACCCCGGTCTCGAAGGTGGCGTCGTGGGGGAAGAAGTCGTGCAGCTCCGGGAGCAGTTCGGCCAGGTCGGGCACGGACACCGGGTTCTGCAGGGTGCCGCCGGCCAGGTGCTGGCCGGGCCGGTAGATGCCGTTGGCCACCAGCCAGGCCAAGAGCCGCACCGGGGACTTGTCCTTGGCCAGGATCTCGGGCTCGGCCTTGCGCTCCTCGGCGGACTGGGCCGCGCCGCGCACGATCCAGGTCATGGGCGTGCCGGGCACGCCCTCGCACACGAACTCCAGGGACGAGAACAGGCCGGCCGGCGGGTCCACGAAATGGGTCCGGCCCACCTTGCCCGGCTTGTTGCCGAAGTGGGCCACGATCTTGCGGCCCAGCTTGGTGCGGTCGTCGGCGCTCACCGCGCTCTCCATGTCCAGGGCGCGCACCCGCTTCATCACCGCGTCGTAGGTGGTGAACATGAAGCGGGACACCATGGTCCCGGTCTCCATGTGCCGGGCGAAGATCCCGCCCGCCTCGCCCGAGCCGCCCCCCGCGGTCGCGGGGCATACCGCGGTCTCCATGGGGTGGCCGGTGACCGGGTAGAAGAACTCCATGTAGCTGGCCCCGGCCAGCTCGTGCGCCCGGCCCGAGGTGCGGGCCGCGGCCGAATAGCCGGTCTTCTGCAAAAAGGCGGTGCGCATGAGGTTGGCCGCGTTCTTGCGCTCCGCGGCCCGGTAGTGCTCGAACACCTCCCGGAACAGCACGGCGTAGGCGTCCACGTCCCACAGGTCGTGGCTGCCCGCGGCCAGGCGCTCCTTGATGCGGTCGCAGAGCAGCACCGGCGAGGCCCCGGCCGCGAAGTACACGTCCAGGATGGCGAACTTCATCACCGACTTGAAGGGCTTCTTGAGGGCCTTGACGATCTGCCACAGGGACGCGCCGAAGAACTCCTCCCGGCCGATGGCCCCCAGGTGACCCAGGTCGGACACCGGCAGCCCGGCGGCCGCGCCCTGGGACAGCCCGGCCAGGCAGGCGGCGTAGGCCGCTGCATCCGCTCCCGCCGCCCCGGGGGCCCCGGCCGGGGTGAACCACCAGGCGGGCAGGCCGCCGGCCAGGCGCATCACCGTGCGGTAGAACTCCTCCTTGAGCAGCTTGGCCTGGGTGGAGCCCGCGCTCTCCTGGTCGCTGGCCCCGAAATTGTTGCTGCGCACCGCGTCCAGGTCCATGAGGAAGAAGTGGACCTCCAGGCCGAACTTGGCGTCCGCATAGGCCTCGATGGCGGCCAGCTTCTCCTTGGCCTTGGCCAGGGCCATGCCGGGCAAGCCCGGCTCCACGCACACCCAGAAATCCAGGTCCGAGCCCCGGCCCTGGGCCACGGTGCCCACGCTGCCGATGGTGTAGAGCCCGTCCAGGGGCACCGGCTCTTCCGGGATCTTGGCTTCCGGGAGCGTGGGCAGGTACTTGGCCAGGAGCGCGGCCGCGGTGTGATCCGGGGCGTAGTCCCGCACCGGGCAGGCCGGGCCGGGCGCGAACCCCTCGGGCCCCGGGGTCACGGGCAGGGCCAGAATCTGGGGCAGCAGGTGCAGGAACTCGGCGGGCTCGGTCCCCAGCTTGGCCAGGGTCCAGTCCAGGCGGCGGCGGTTGTGCGCCAGGAAGGCCCGGCCCTGGTCCCGGGCGTCGCGCTCCGCGGCGAAGGCGGCCAGGAAGGCCGCCAGGGCGGCCCGGCCTTTGGCCCCGGCCAGGACCCCGGGCAGGCGCTGGGGCGTAAGCCGGGGGGCCAGGGCCTCCATGGTCCGGGTCCGGGCCTCGGCCTCGGCCAGCAGGAAGGCCGGCTCGTCCGTGGCCAGGCCCGCGAACCCGCAGCGGGTGAGCACGCACCCCACGGCCCGGGAGGAGAGCACCGTGGAGCGCTCGAACACCGTGCGCTCGAAGCGGCAGTCCTCCCACTCCACCCCGCGCAGGTCCGCCGAGGTCAGGGAGGCGAAGGCCAGTTGGCAGGCGGTGAAGCGCAAGGCCCGGCCGGTGAACCCCAGCATGCCCGCGCCCCAGAAATTGCACTCGCTGAACTGGGTGGCCGCGGCCGTGAGGTAGGACACCACCGCGGCCGAGAAGTCGCAGCCCGCAAAGGTGCATTCCTCGAACTGCACCTGCTCCAGGAGCGCGGCGGACAGGGTGCAGTGCTCCAGGCGGCAGCGGGTGAAGCGCACCGAGGAGAGATGGGCGAAGGACAGGTCCACCTCGGAGAGCTTGCAGTCCGTGAAGGCGCACTCCTCCACCCGGGCGTAGTCCAGGCGGCAGCGCACCAGGCTGGCCTTGCGGAAGGTGTTCTTGGCCAGGTGCTTGCCCCGGCCCGAGGCGTCGCGCAGGCCCGAGCCGGCGACCTCGCTCCCCGGGGCCAGGGCCTCCAGGGCCGCGGTGCCCGGGGTCTTGGCCGGGGCCTCCTCGTCCTTGCCCCCGCCCACCAGCTTCTTGAGCTGGGCCAGGAGCCCGGCCGGCTCCTCCTTGGCCTCGGCGGGCGGGGCCTCGGGCGGGGGCTTGGGCACGAAGGAGGGGGAGAAGCCGCAACGCTCCTGGCCGCGCACGTAGGCCGCCACCGCAGCCGCGGCCTCGCCGCCCCCGGCCATGGCGTCGGCCAGGCGGGCGGAGCGGTCGCTCTCGAAACAGGCGCACAGGGACACCAGCATGGCCAGCACGTCCAGGGCGCAGGAATCGGGCAGCCCGGCCACGAAGCGGGCCAGCTCGGCCCCGGGCAGGGCCAGGGCCAGGGCCGCCACCCGGGTGCGCAGGCCCGGCCGCTTGGCGGCCAGGAGCAGGAGCGCGTCCGCGGCCTTGGGCGCGGCCAGGCGCACCAGGGCGCGGGCCGCGGCCAGCTTCACCTCGTCGTCCGGGTGCTTGAGCAGCAGCCCGGCCGCCCCGGCCAGGCGGGGATTGCCCTTGGAGCCCATGCGGCCCGCCGCGTCCAGGATGAGGCCGGCGGTGGCCGGGCCCACGGTCTTGAGGTGGCGCATGAGCCGGTCGGCCAAGAGGTCCGAGCGCAGGCCGCAGACCGTGCGGGCCATGAACGCGGCCTGCTCCTCGGAGAGCTGCATCTTGAGGATCTCTTCCAGCCACACCCCGAACTGGCCCCGCACCATCTCCCGCTGCACGGGCAGGGCCGGGGCGTCGCCCGCCCCGGGCAGGCTGTCCAGGAAGACCAGCACCTCCTCCGGGTCCTCGCGCAGGGCCTCGGCCAGGGTCTCGAAGGCCAGGGCCAGGGTGCGGGGCTCGGCGCCCTGGGGGGACTGGAACAGCCGGTTGAAAAAGGCCAGGCGCAGGGACACCGGCAGGTTGCCGAGCAGCGCGGCCAGGCCCTCGGGCTGGAGCACGCCCTTGCGCAGTGCCATGTGGGCCAGGCTGCCGCCCATGAAATCCAGGCGGAGCAGGGTCTCCACGCCCTGGCGCAGCACCGCGTGGTCCCCCGAGGCGGCCATGAGCCCGGCCAGGGCGAAGGCCAGGGCGCTGGCCCCCCGGGAGTGCTGCGGCGTGCCGGGCTCGGCCTCGTCCACGAAGCGCACGCACTGGGCGGCCAGCTTCATGAGGTCCGCGCCGGACACCCCGGACGCGCCCGAGAGCTCGCGCATCTTGCGCAAATAAAAGGCCAGGGGGGTGTACGCGAAATCCATGGCCGGCCGCGCCTACCGTCCGGATGCCGTCGCCGGGCTCCGGCCGGGCATGGCTACACCGTGTCCGCGGTGTAGTTGATGTTGGTGGAGGGCCGCAGGTAGTTGAAGACCTCGCGGGTCAGGTCCTCGGGCCGCACCGCCTTGACCACCTCCAGCTCCTCCTCGATGGCCAGGTCCACCATCAGGGCCTCGTTCTTGGGCACCTCGGGGTGGTACATGAGCACCGTGGGCTTGGCCGCGCGCGCCGGGTTCACCGAGATGACCATGCCCATCTGGCCGTTGGAAAGCTCCACCACCGTGCCCGCGGGGTACACGCCCATGGCCTTGATGAAGGCGCTCAGGAACCGGGAGTCCATGGCCGCGCGCTCAGCGTAGATGGCCTTGATGGCCTCGTGCGGGGTGAGCCGGGAGTCGGCCCGGGCGTTGAGCAGGTTGTCGAAGCGGTTGGTGATGTACACGATGCGGGCCAGGGGGGAGATCTTGTCCCCGGCCAGGCCGGACGGGTAGCCGCGGCCGCTCATCTCCTCGTGGTGCTGGAGGATGATGGCCATGGCCTGGCGCGGGAAGCCCGGCATGTCCTGGGCCATGCGCGCGCCGATGACCGGGTGCTCCTTCAGGTACTTCTCGGCCGCGGTGTTCATGGACGAGGCCCGGCCGCTCACCGCCTGGAGCGGGATGCGGCCCTTGCCCATGTCGTGGAACAGGGTGCCCATGCCCAGGATCTTGAGGCCCTCGGCCTTGAGGTTCAGGTCCTTGGCCAGCATCATGGAGAGCACGGTGACGTTGAGCGCGTGGTAGTTCTTGCTCTCCTCGGTGGACTTGGAGCCCATGAGGTTGATCACCGTGTCCCGGTCCGAGAGGAAGGTGCCCACCAGGCCGTCCACCAGGGCGGAGGCGTCGTCCAGGGCCTCGGTGGAGCGTCCCGAGACCCGGCGCAGGATGGTGGAGACCTGGTTCATGGTCTCGTCGTAGCGCTTCTCGCACTTGGCGAAGGTCTTGCGGCGCTCCTTGTTCTTCTCCACGGTCTCCTTGCGCAGGCCGAAGAGTTCGCGCGACACCGGGGTCTTCTCCCCGGGCCGGGCCGCGGAGCCGCCCCCCCCGCCGCCGCCGCGGGACTTGGCCGGGGCCAGGCCGGCCTCCTCCGGGGACAGGGGCATGCGGTCGGACTTGTCCAGGATGCAGATGACCTGTTCCAGGCCCGCCTCGCGGACCTTGGCCACCTCGGCCGCGTCCTTGAGCTTGAAGCGCTTGCCCTGGAACGGGCTTTCCGTGTCCTCGGTGAAGTCGAGGAACAGCCCGGGCACGAGCTGCTTCACGTGGATGGGATACCTGGTCTCGGACATGGCTGCCTGTGATGCGTTACCCTGTTTTCCTGGCTACGTCCGTCCTATCCCGGTGGAATCCTTTGTGTCAACTTTTCCCGCCCTTGGTTGGGGTTCCCTCTTGCCAGATTGCGCCCATCGGCCTACATGGGCGTAAACCCAAGGGAGGACACCATGTCTCAGGTGCGGATCGATCCCCAGGTCCATCTGCCCATGCCGGTGGTCCTGGTGGGCGTCATGGTTGAGGGCAAGGCCAATTTCATGCCCGCGGGCTGGGTGTGCCGGGCCAACTACACTCCCCCCATGCTGGCCGTGGGCATCGGGCACGGCAAATGGACCGCCAAGGGCATCAAGGAGGCCGGGGCCTTTTCGGTGAACGTGCCCGCCACCGCCGCAGTGGAGACCGTGGACTACTGCGGCATCGTCACCGGCCGCAGCACGGACAAGAGCGCGGTCTTCCCCACCCACGCCGGGGACCTGGGCGCGCCCCTCATCAGCGATTGCCCCCTGGCCCTGGAGTGCCGCCTGCACGACGCCCTGGAGCTGCCCTCCAACTTCCTGTTCATCGGCGAGATCATCGGGGCCTGGGCCGAGGAGAGCATCCTCAAGGACGGGGCCCCGGACCCCCAGAAGCTGGACCCCCTGTTCCTCACCATGCCCGACAACACCTACTGGAAGCTCGGCCCCGCCCTGGCCAAGGCCTGGGCCTGCGGCAAGGCGGTCAAGGACCGGCTGTAGGGCTTGACAATACACACTGTAATGTGTATTATCTTGCCATGAACAGCGCAGAGGTCATCCGCCGCCTGGAGGCGGCCGGCTTTGCGCTGGTGAGCGTGCGCGGCAGCCATCACAAGTACCGTCACCCGGATGGGCGCTGGACCATTGTGCCCCATCCCAAGAAAGACCTGGGGCAAGGGTTGGTGCGCAAGATACTGCGTAAGGACGCCGGGCTCGAGGTCTAGGAGGACGACATGTACTTTCCCGCAGCCGTATTCATCGAGGAGGGCAAGGCCTACGGCGTGACCCTGCCGGACATCCCCGGGTGCAACACCGCGGGCGATACCCTGGAGGAGGCCCTGGCCAACGTCCAGGACGCGGTGGAACTGGCCCTGGAGGATGCCCGGGACAGGCCCGAGCCCAGCCCCCTGGAACACTACAAGGACGATCCCGACTACCGCGAAGCGGTCTGGGCCATGGTCAACGTGGACCTGGGGTTCCTGGACCAGCGGGTTGTGCGCATCAACATCACCCTACCCGCCGGCACCCTGGAAGAGATCGACCGCACCGCCAAGGGCCGCGGCCTCACCCGCTCCGCCTTCCTCGTCCGCGCGGCCAGAAGGGAGATGGCCGGGGCGTAAGCGGGTCACGGAATCCTTCCCCCCAACACCTCACCATGCCCGACAACACCTACTGGAAGCTCGGCCCCGCCCTGGCCAAGGCCTGGGTCTGCGGCAAGGCGGTCAAGGACCGGCTGTAGTCCCGGCCCCTTGACCGCGCGACCGCCCCGGCCCACATTGCACCCATGCCGCGCCGCCTCCTCCCCCTGCTCCTGGCCCTGGCGCTGCTCGCCCAGGGTGTGGCCGGCTGCGCGGGCCGCAGGCCGCTGCCGCCTACGGACGATGCGGACATCCGGGACGTGCTGGTCCTGCCCCAGGCCGCGTCCGCGTACCTGGACCCCCTGACCGCGGACCTGCCCCTGCTCCCGGCCGAGGCCCAGGCCCAGGCCGCGGCGCGTTTCAGGGACGCCTGGTTCTCGCCCTGGAACGCCACGGCCCCGCTGCGCACCAGGGACGACGCCCTGTGGGGCCTGCGCGGCTTCGCGCCCGCGACCACCTGGGGCCACAACCATCGCAAGGTCCCGGCCGCCGAGCTCGACGCGGTCAAGGCCAACATGGCCCCGGACTCCTATCCCAACCTGGTGGCCCCGGCCATTGCGGTGCGCGACCTCTCCCTGCGGGTGCTGCCCACGGACGAGCCCCTGTTCCACGACGCGGCCCAGGCTGGGCAAGGTTTTCCCTTCGACCTGAACCAGAACACCCTGGCCTGGGACCAGACCCCGCTCCTGGCCGTGCACCGGTCCCGGGACGGGGCCTGGGTGCTGGTGGAGACGGCCACGGCCGCGGGCTGGGTCCCGGCCCAGGACGTGGCCCTGTGCGACCCTGATTTCCTGCGCCTGTTCGCGGGCCGGCGGCTGGCCGCGGTGACCCGGGACCGGACCCCCCTGGCCGACCCCTACGGCCGGTTCCGGCTCCTGGCCCGGCTGGGCATGGTCCTGCCCATCATCAACCAGGAGTCGGGCGACGCCGAGGGCCTGGACGTGCTCCTGGCCGACCGGGACCTGCACGGCGCGGCGGTGCCGCTCTTCACCCGCCTGGCCCCGGACGTTGCGCGGCCCCTGCCCCTGCCCCTGACCCAGCGGGCCGTGGCCGGCCTGGCCGACCAGATGCTGGGCCAGCCCTACGGCTGGGGCGGGCTGCACCAAGACCGGGACTGCTCCTCCACCCTGCAGGACCTGTTCATCCCCTTCGGCCTGCTCCTGCCCCGCAACTCCGCGGCCCAGGCCAAGGCCGGCGCGGTGGTGGACCTGGCGGGCCTCGAACCCGCGGCCAAGGAGGCCGCCATCCTGGCCCAGGCCGCGCCGTTCTTCTCCCTGCTGCACCGGCCGGGGCACGTGCTGCTCTATCTGGGTGAAAGGGACGGCCGGGCCGTGGCCCTGCACACCATGTGGGGGGTGGGCACCACGGACTTCTCCGGCCCCACCCCGGGCCGCAAGGTGGTGGGCCGCACGGTGGTCACCACCCTGAACCCGGGCCGGGAGGTGCGCCGCTTCGACCCGGCGCGCGACCTGCTGCTGCTCCTGGACCGCCTGGTCCTGCTCCCGGCCAGGGAGTGACGACCCTGAATTTTTGTGCACCGGCCCGCTCGGCCGTTGAACTAAGGCCTACATCTTGCTACAACGGCACGGCAGGCTGCAAAAATAGCCTGCCGCGCGCCGGACGCGGTGCGCCGTCCGGGCGGACGGAGCCGTCGAGCAGGCCCTCCGGGGCCTGCCCGGCCCGCCGGGGAAAAAATGGGAGGTTCCATGGACCCGCGAAAGCTGGAACGGCAACTGGAGAGGTACACCGTGCGCGGACACAGCCTGTTCGGCATCCGCAACAAGAACGAGATCCGGGTCATCGCCCAGATGGAGCGCATCCTCCAGGAGTCCCCCGAATTCTCACCCGAACCCCTGGACTTCGAGGACATATACGCCCTGGCCCTGAACAAGCTGCCCGCCCGCTACGTGCAGCACGGATCCATCGTGCTCGGCGAACCGGTGCGCGACGCGGACGTGGCCGACGCGGTGCGCTACGCCATCTCGGTGGTGCGCGACAACCCCAGCTACAAGAAGGGCTGAACCCGGACCCGACCATGCGCGACTTCGCCGACCTCACCGACCGCGTGCTGCGCGGACTGGGCAAGGCCTACGCGGCCTCGGCCCAGACCCTGAACACGCCGGGCCGCTCGGTGGCGGTGAAGATCGACCATCTCTACTACCTGGCCATCTGGCCGGCCTTTGCCGAACGCATCGGCCGCTACGCCGGCATCCTGCCCCGCACCGTGGAGGAGACCCTGGTCCACTCCGGCAACCTGGTGAGCGCCGGGCCCGAGCGGCGCGCGGCCCTGCCCCTGCGCCTGTCCTGGCCCGGCGGGGCGGCGGCGGTGAACGCCGCCTTCCTGCTGGCCCATTTCGTGGAGCGCGGCCTGGCCCTGTACGGCGACGTCCCCGACCCCCTGCCCGTGTCCCCGGTCCGCATCAGCCAGGCGGACCAGCCCGCGGTGCTGGAATTCTTCACCGGAAAGACCCCGCCCCTGGCCGCGGCCTTCACCGCGGCCGCCTGAACTGCGCCATGAACGCCCTGGTGCGCCATATCCTGTGCTGCGTCCTGCTGCTGCTCCCGGCCCATGCCCGGGCAGCGGACCAGGCCGGCGCCCCGGCCGCGGGCAACTCCAGCGTCGCCGCGCCGGTGAACGCCACCGTGGCCGCGCCCCGGCCCGGCCGGGTGATCCCGGTGGACGTGCAGCACCTGGGTTCGGACCGCCTGGGCCCGCGCCTGGCCCTGGAGCTCAAGGAGCGGCTCAACCTCTCGTCCCTGTTCGCCCTCACCCCCACCGACACGCCCAAGCTCAAGCTCGTCTTGCGCACCACGGAGGAGTTCCCAGGCCGGCCCGGCCTGGGCACCGCCGTGAGCGTGGCCTGGGTGTATTCCGGCGGCGCGGGACTGCTCGCCCACCATCTCGACGGCATGGTGGCGGTGACCGACGCCGCCGGCGTTGCGGCCCTGGTCTCGGCCATCGCGGCCCGGACCGACGACGTGGCGGGCAGCTACGCCTACCTGTTCGGCAAGTAACCCGCCCCTGATTTCCTTTGACAGCCGCGGCTCCTGGCTCCTAGTATCCCCGGACGCTCCGCTCCGGGGAAACCCGGGCCGGGCGACGCCGCCATCCTTGAGGAGTCCGCCATGGAACAGTTTCCCCGCATGAAACGGCTGCCGCCCTACGTGTTCGCGGTGGTCAACGAGCTGAAGATGAAGATGCGCCACCAGGGCGTGGACATCGTGGACATGGGCATGGGCAACCCCGACCTGCCCACCCCCCCGCACATCGTGGAAAAGCTGTGCGAGGCCTCCACCAAGGCCGTGAACCACCGCTACAGCGCCTCGCGCGGCATCCCCAACCTGCGCAAGGCCATCAGCGACTGGTACGCCCGGCGCTACGACGTCTCCATCGACCCCGACTCCGAGGCGGTGGTCACCATGGGCGCCAAGGAGGGCCTGTCCCACCTGGCCATGGTCATGCTCTCCCCGGGCGACGTGGTGTTCGCTCCCGACCCCACCTACCCCATCCACCCCTATGCGGCCATCATCGCCGGCGCGGATGTGCGGCGCATCCCCATCGGCCCGGGCCGCAACTTCATCGAGGACCTGCAACTGGCCATGCGCCAGACCTGGCCCCAGCCCAAGCTCCTGGTGCTGTGCTACCCGCACAACCCCACCACCGAGGTGGTGGACCTGGACTTCTTCCGCACCATCGTGGACTTCGCCAAGGAGCACAAGATCTTCGTGGTGCACGACCTGGCCTACGCGGACCTGGTGTTCGACGGGTACAAGGCCCCCAGCTTCCTGCAGGTGCCCGGGGCCAAGGACGTGGGCGTGGAGTTCTTCTCCCTGTCCAAGAGCTACTCCATGGCCGGCTGGCGGGTGGGCTTCTGCTGCGGCAACCGGGACATGGTCTACGCCCTGACCCGCATCAAGAGCTACCTGGACTACGGCATCTTCCAGCCCATCCAGATCGCCTCCATCGTGGCCCTGAACGGCCCCCAGGAGCCGGTGAACGAGATCGTGGAGATTTACCGCCAGCGCCGCGACGCGCTCATCACCGGCCTTTCCCGCATCGGGTGGAAGGTGCCCTCGCCCAAGGCCACCATGTTCGTGTGGGCCGAGATCCCCGAGCCCTTCAAGAAGCTCGGGTCCGTGGAGTTCTCCAAGATGCTGCTCAAGGAGGCCAACGTGGCCGTGTCCCCGGGCATCGGCTTCGGCCACTACGGCGACGACCACGTGCGCTTCGCCCTGATCGAGAACCCCCACCGCATCAGCCAGGCCATCCGCGGCATGAAGAAATTCATCTCCGGGGGCAGCGCATGCTAGGCCAGCCTCTCAACATCGGCCTGGCCGGGTTCGGAACCGTGGGTTCCGGCCTGGCCGAGGTCTGGCGCCAGAACCGGGACTGGGTGGCCAGCCGCCTGGGCCGGCCGGTGGTGCTGAGGGCCGTGGCCGAGCGCAACCCGGCCCTGCGCCCGGCCATCGAGTCGTACGGCGCGCAGTTCGTGGACGACTGGCGCAAGCTGGTGGACGACCCCGACGTGGACGTGGTGGTGGAGCTCATCGGCGGCACCGGGGTGGCGCGCGAGTGCATCCGCACCGCCCTGGAGAAGGGCAAGCACGTGGTCACCGCCAACAAGGCGCTGCTGGCCGAACACGGGGGCGAGCTCTTCCCCCTGGCCGCCAGGATGGGCCTGCACCTGGGCTACGAGGCCTCGGTGGCGGGCGGCATCCCGCTGGTGCAGACCTTCAAGGGCGGCCTGTCCGCCAACCGGACCCTCAAGCTCATCGGCATCCTGAACGGCACCGCCAACTTCATCCTCACCGAGATGAGCCAGCGGGGCATGGACTTCGCCGACGCGCTCAAGATGGCCCAGGACCAGGGCTTCGCCGAGGCCGACCCCACCCTGGACATCGAGGGCGTGGACACCGCGCACAAGCTCCAACTCCTCATCCGCCTGGCCTTCGGCAAGGACTACCCCCTGGCCAAGCTGCCGGTGACCGGCATCACCGTGGTCAAGGCCATGGACATCGCCTTTGCCCGGGAGTTCGGCTACGGCATCAAGCTCCTGGCCCAGGCCCGGGAGGTGGACGGCTGCATCGAGGCCGGGGTGTACCCGGCCCTGGTGCCGGACCACTACCTGCTGGCCCAGGTGTCGGGCTCGCTGAACGCGGTGCGCCTGGAGGGCAACGCCGGCCCCATCATGCTCTACGGCCACGGGGCCGGGGCCCTGCCCACCGGCAGCGCGGTGCTGGCCGACATCGTGCACTGCGGCCGGGGCTGCGCCCCGGACAACACCGGGTTCACCACCGAGCCCCTGCCCCGGGCGGAGATCCTGGACCTGGACGAGGCCGAGTCCCTGCACTACCTGCGCTTCATGGTCCCGGACCGGCCGGGTGTGCTGCGCGACCTGGGCGGGGTCATGGCCGAGCACGACATCTCCATCGCCCAGGTGATCCAGAAGGGCGAGGACGTGGGCGACGGCGTGCCCATCGTGCTGCTCACCCACGAGGCCAAGGCCGGCCAGGTCCACGCGGCCATGCGCCAGGTGGACGGCATGGGCCTGGTCAAGAGCCGCACCATGCACTACCGCATCCTGTAGGAGCCCAGCGCATACCGACGAAAAGGGCGGCCCCTTGCGGGGCCGCCCTTTTTTCGCTCCATCCGTGACCCGCTAGCCGCCGATCTGGATGTTCAGCTTCTCCAGAGCGTCCATGATGGGAATGAAGAAGTTCAGGTTGGTCGCCG
>DKEU01000268.1:46737-70177 GCA_002452635.1 Desulfovibrionaceae bacterium UBA6814
AGCCGATGGCGTGCACCTCCTCCAGGACCGTCACCGGCGTGCGCCGGATGGCCAGGGCCTTCATCTTGCCCACGGTGACCTTGACCAGGGCCACGTCGCGCAGGGGATGGGCCCTGACCACCGTCCCCTCCAGCTCCAGCCCGCTGCGGAAGCGCACCATCACCTTATCGCTGCCCTCCACCACATGGTTGTTGGTGAGGATGTAGCCGTCCGAGGACACCATGAACCCCGACCCATGCCCGCTGCCGGCCCGGATGGTGACCACCGAGTTGGTGATGCTGTCGGGATTGGCCGCGAACGGCTTCACGGACTGGTTCACGCTGGGCAGCACCATGGCCTCGCCCGCCGGGGCCATGGCCTTGGCCTCGATGGCCAGGCCCTTGGTGACCATCTTCAGGAATTCGGGATTGGCGGCGAGCTCCTCGGCCGAGGCCGCGAAGGCGTCGACCAGGGAAAGCAAGAACCCGTCCGGCACCTCGTCCGGCCGCTTGTTGTATCCCTCGGTGACCACCTGCATGACCACCTTGTCGGCCATGGTGGAGAACACCGACCACTCGGTCTTGACGTAGACCTCGGCAAATTGCTTGTTGGTTGCCCGCCCGGTCCAGAAGTCTATCAAGTTGCAGACGTTGGCCTTGATATCCTGGACCCTGCCCGCCACCTTGAACTTGGCCCGGGCCACGTCCTCATCTCTCTTGAATAGTATGCGCGGGTCGCCGACCACATTGTAGCCCCGGCTCTTGAGGGCATCAAAAAAAGCCTCGGCGAACATGTTGTCGCTACCGGTGATGACCGTCTTTCCCTTGCTCCAAATCATGGGCCCTGCGCCGTAGCCATTGCATGAGGATGCACTCACTTCGGATTGGCCACTGTAGCGCGAGCCTATCTCCTGGCCAGGCTTTATATCCAGCAAGGCCATTTCGAAGACAATGGGGTCCATTTCCGTATTGGCGGGGATCTGTAGAGGTGCGGTTACGTGCACCGGAGGGATGGCTGTCTTGGGATGGGTGCATCCTGCAAGAAAAACGAGGACAACGGCATACACGGCGGCATGCGCCAAACATCTCTTTTTCGACATACCCCCTCCTGTCGCAACTATTTTGAATCATGTAACAAAAAGCACAAGGCGCTGTCAACAAAACAGCACATGAACTTCATATTCAAATTGAGAGGGTTACTTGGCGAAACGTCCCCAGCCCTAAGGGGTTTGCTCCCGTGGGAGTGAGGCTGGAGCATGTCCCCCTCGGGACTGGTTTCCGCGACGCGATGCGAAAGAAAGGGCGGCTCCTATGGCGAGCCGCCCTTTCTTTCGCGTAGAAGCGGCGGAATCAGCCGCCGATCTGGATGTTCAGCTTCTCCAGAGCGTCCATGATGGGGATGAAGAAGTTCAGGTTGGTCGCCGCTCCGGAATTCTGCAGCCGGGTGGCCACGGTGATGCCCACCACGTTGCCGTTGTTGTCCACCAGCGCGCCGCCGCTGTTGCCCGGGTAGATGGGCACGTCGGCCTGGATGATGGACATCTGGTTGTGCAACTCGCTCAGGTTGCGCAGGGCGCTCACCTTGCCCGTGGTCACGGTGTGGGAGAGGTTCAGGTCCAGGGGAGAGCCGATGGCGTGCACCTCCTCCAGAACTTTCACCGGCGTGCGCCGGATGGCCAGGGGTTTCATGTTGCCCACGGACACCTTGACCAGGGCCACGTCGCGCATGGGGTGGGTCTTGACCACCGCGCCCTCCAGTTCAAGCCCGCTGCGGAAGCGGACCATCACCTTCTCGCTGCCCTCCACCACGTGGTTGTTGGTCAGGATGTAGCCATCCGAAGATACCACGAACCCCGAGCCGTGGCCTCCGCCGGTGCGGATGGTGACCACCGAGTTGGTGATGCTGTCGGGATTGGCGGCAAAGGGTTTTTCGGATTGCGCCACATTGGGCAACACCATGGCCTCGCCCGCCGGGGCCATGGCCTTGGCCTCGATGGCTTGGCCCTGGGTGACCAGCTTGAGAAATTCAGGGTTTGAGGCCAATTCCTCGGCCGCGGCCGAAAAGGCGTCCAGAACGGACAGGAGGAATCCCTCCGCCACTTCGTCGGGCCGCTTGTTGTAGCCTTCTGTGGTCACCTGCATGACGACCTTGTCGGCCATGGTGGAGAACACCGACCACTCGGTCTTGAGATAGACCTCGGCATACTGCTTGCCCCGAGGTCTGCCGTCCCACCAACTGCACACGTTGCAGACGTTGGCCTTCATGTCCGTAACCCGGGCGGCCAGCTTGAACCTGGCCCGGGAGAGTTCCTCCTCCCGCTTGAACACCACCCGGGGGTCGCCCACCACATTGTAGCCACGGGCCTTAAGTGCATCGTACACCGCCTCGGCGAACTGGTCGTCGCGGCCGCCGATGTAGGCCTTGCCCGCCCCCCAGGTGAGCTTGGCGTCGCTTCCGTAATTGCAGAGGTCCATGCTCACTTCGGACTTACCGCTGTACAGTGCGCCTATCTCCTGGCCACGGTTCAATGCCAAGACCGCGCCTTCGAACCCGATGGGCTCCATCTTGGTGTTGGCGGGGACGGCGAGGGGAGGTGAGACGCGCGCCACCGGGATGGCCATCTTCGGGGTGCCGCAACCGGAGAGCAGCAGGGCAGCCCCGAATATGAACAGATACATCAAGATGAAGCGTCTTGACAGCATAAAGCCCCCTATATGACAGAATTTTTCAATTAATAATAAATGATGCAAGATGCGTCAAAGGATATTTGCGTAACGGTACCCGAGCCGGCCGGACCCTGTGGCATGGCCCCCTCCCTTGGCAAACCTGCCGGAATCGGGCTAGATAACTGGCGGCCCGTTCCCTAACAGCCCAGGGGGTTCCCATGTCCCTCTCCCGGCTCTGGCTCAAGGCGGTCGCCCTCATCCTGTGCATAGTGGCGCTGTGCGCCCTGGCCATAGCGGCCACGGTCATCCCCCTGGTCAAGGAGAGCACCAGCACCCGGGAGGAGCGGTACGCCACATCCATCCTGGACCAGGTGGCCAGCCTGGTGGAGGCCAAGCACCAGGAGATCCTCTCCTACCAGAAGCTGGCCCTGGAGGCCCGCAAGCGGGAACTGGGGGACATCACCAGCGTGTTCGCCGGCTACCTGGACGCGGAGCAGGGCGCGGCCCAGAACACTCCCGGCGGCCAGGCCGCGGCGCGCACCCGCGCCCTGGAGTTCGCCCGCCTGTTCCGCTACGGCCAGAACGACTACGTGTGGGTCTCGGACTTCGCCTCCCGCCTCATCTCCCATCCCGACCCCAAGCTGCACGGCGCGGACTTCTCCCAGGTCAAGGACGTGTACGGCAACCTCATCGTGCCGCCCATGGTGGCCCTGGCCCGGGAAAACGGCGAGGGCTTCTACTCTTACTGGTGGAACCGCCTGGGCAAGGAGCGGCCGGCGGAAAAGCTCACCTACAGCCGGCTGTACCGGCCCTGGTCCTGGGTCATCGGCACCGGGGTCTACGTGGACGACATCACCGAGGAGGTGGAGCGGCGCAAGGCCGGGCTCATCGCCGAGCTGCGCGAGGCCCTGCGCCGGGTGGTCATCGGCCGCAGCGGCTACATGTACGTGTTCGACGAGGACATGAACATGATCATCCACCCCAATCCCCAGTTGGAGGGCACCAACTTCGCCACCACCCCGAACCCGCGCACCAACCGGTCCCTCGGCGCCGAGCTCAAGGAGGCGGCCCGGACCGGGCAGCCCCTGCGCTACGTCTGGGACCGGCCCAGCGAGCCCGGCAACTACGTGTACGAGAAGATAAGCTGGGTGCGCCGCCATCCCGGCTTCGACTGGTACATCGCCTCCTCGGTGTACACCGACGACCTGTACCAGGACGCCCGGGTCCTGTCCGGCCGCATCGCCGGGATAGCCTTTGCGGTGTTCGCGGTGTCCGCGCTCCTGGGCGGGGTGTTCATCCGCCGCCTGGTCTCCCCCATCTCCCGGCTGTCCAAGGCCGCCCTGGCGGTGCAGGCCGGGAACCTCACGGTGCGCACCGGCATCGTCCGGCAGGACGAGATCGGCATCCTGTCCCGGGAGTTCGACGCCATGGTGGAGAAGCTGGAGGACCACGTGGCCACCCTGGACGCCAAGGTCCAGGAGAAGACCGCGGAACTGGCGCAGAACCTGGCCCAGCTGGAGGAGGCCAACCGCCAGGTCATGGACGGCATCTCCTACGCGCGCACCATCCAGCGGGCCATCCTGCCCGGCAGGGAGCAGACCCCGGCCCCCATCAGCGACCATTTCGTGGTCTGGAAGCCCAAGGACGTCATCGGCGGGGACGTGTTCTGGCTGCACACCGACGACGACGGCTTCCTGCTGGCCGTGGCCGACTGCACGGGCCACGGCGTGCCCGGGGCGGTCATGACCATGCTGGCGGTCATGGCCCTGAACCGGGTGGTGCGCGAGCACGGCGCCCAGGACCCGGCCCTGCTTTTGCGCGAACTCAACCGCACCGTGCGCCACACCCTGAACCAGGACACCCCCGAGGCCCGCACCGACGACGGCCTGGACATCGCCCTGTGCCGGGTGGAGCCGGGCAACCGCCGGGTGCTCTTCGCCGGGGCGCGGCTGAGCCTGTACCTGGCCGAAAACGGCGCGGTGGAGGAGGTACGCGGGGACAGGCACAGCGTGGGCTACCGGTCCTCGGACCCGGACTACCCCTTTGCGGCCAAGCCGGTGGCCCTGCGGCCGGGCATGGCCCTGTACCTGGCCACCGACGGGCTCCTCGGCCAGGCCGGCGGGGACAAGGGGCTGCCCTTTGGCAAGAACCGCTTCAAGGCCTTCCTGGAGGCGCAGCACGCCCGGCCCATGGCCGAACAGCGCGCCGCCCTGCTGGAGGCCCTCGCCCAGTACCAGGGCGGCCAGGAGCAGCGCGACGACATCACCGTCATCGGCTTTCGCCTTGCATAGAGCCAGGAGGAACTACGCGTGATCGAACATCTCTACGCATTCTACCGCGACCTCAAACAGGACGGCATCATCTTCTGCTTCAGCGGGCCCACCTCCCAGAGCGTGGTGGAGGGCATCGGCGAGGCGCTGCGCCACAAGATGGAGCTGGAGGAGACCTCCATGACCGTGTCCCACCGGGTCTTCTCCATCTTCGTGGAGCAGATGCAGAACGTGGTGAACTACTCGGCCGAGAAGGCGCCGGGGGCGGACGACGAACTGCGCGACCTGCGCAACGGCATGGTGGTGGTGGGCAAGCGGGACGAATCGTTCTACGTCATCTCCGGCAACTACATCGCCCGGGACGATGCGGCGCGGCTGGCCGCCACCCTGGACCGGCTGCGGGGCATGGACAGGGAGGAGCTCAAGGCCTTCTACAAGGAGCAGCGCCGCCGCGAACCCGAGGTGGGGAGCAAGGGCGCGGGCCTGGGCCTCATCGAGACCGCGCGCAAGGCGAGCCAGCCGTTGAGCTACCAGGTGGCCGAGGTGGACGACCGCTATTCCTTCCTGTCCATCAACGCGGTGATCTAGGGGGAGGCCATGCAGGAACTCATCATCGAAGCCACCAAGTCCTCGCCCCAGATCCATTTCGATCCGGCCGGCCACGTGCTGGAGATGAGCGGGGAGTCGTACCCGGAAAACGCCGCCAAGTTCTACGCCCCGGTCTTCGACTGGCTCGGCCGGTACCTGGCCGGGCTGGGCGAGGAGCAGGTGACCGTGAACCTGGCCATCAGCTACTTCAACAGCTCCAGCTCCAAGGCGCTCATGAACCTCTTCGACATGTTCGACGAGGCCTGCCGCACCGGGCGGCGCATCACCGTGAACTGGCGCTACGATCCGGACAACGAGACCGCCCAGGAGTGCGGCGAGGAGTTCAAGGAAGACGTGTGCGACCTGCCCTTCAACCTGGTGGCCTGCGGGCCGGGGCAGCCATGAGCGGGAGCGGGCTCTTCGCCCGCGAGGAGGAGGTCATCCGCCGGGCCGAGGAGCTCCTGGCCGCCGCCCTGCCCCCCGGCCCCGGGGCCGGGGAGGAGTTCACCTCCCTGCTGGCCGACTACCGCAAGCTCCTCAACCAGGCCCGCCGGCTGGTGCGCATCTCGGACATGATGCAGGAGGACCTGAACCGGTTGAACACCAAGCTGGCCGACCTCTCCTCCCAGGACGGGCTCACCGGCCTGGCCAACCGCCGCCGGCTGGACGAGCGCCTGGCCGACGAGTGGCGGCGGGCAATCCGGGGAAGGGAGGCCTTTTCCCTGGTGATGATCGACATCGACCACTTCAAGCGCTTCAACGACACCTACGGCCACGCCGCCGGGGACGAGTGCCTCAAGGCCGTGGCCGCGGCCCTGGCCGCCACCCTGCAGCGGCCCTGCGAGTTCGTGGCCCGCTACGGCGGCGAGGAGTTCATGGCCGTGCTCCCGGAAACCCCCCATGCCGGGCTCCTGCTCATGGCCGAGCGCCTGCGCGCCGCGGTGGAGGCCCTGGACATCCCCCACGCCACCTCCCCCACCGCCGGCCACGTGACCGTGAGCCTGGGCGCGGCGTCCCTGGTCCGGGTGGAGCGGGACGCCAACCTGTCCACCCTGTGCCAGGCCGCGGACCAGGCCCTGTACGAGGCCAAGGCCCAGGGCCGGAACCGGGCCGTGGGCGCGGTCCTGGACCCGGAGGCGGCCACGGGCCCGGGAAGCTGCACCTGCGGCTGAGCCAACCGCCCCCGGCCCTTGCCTTTTCTTCCCGTCGCCCGCACAATGGGCGACCCTGCATCGCAAGGATTCCGTATGTCCAAGACCAAGCTCCTGTTCCTGGTGGCCGACGGCATGGGCGACTACCCGGTGCGCCGGCTGGGCGGCAAGACCCCGCTGGAGGCGGCCGCAACCCCGCACATGGACGCCCTGGCCGCCTCCTGCGTGGCCGGGCTGGCGCGCACCGTGCCCCCGGACATGCCCCCGGGCTCGGACGTGGCCAACATGAGCCTGCTGGGCTTCGATCCCGCGGCCCACCACACCGGCCGGGGCCCCATCGAGGCCGCGGCCCAGGGCCTGGACCTCTCCCCGGACGACCTGGTCTGGCGGCTCAACCTGGTGCGGGTCACCGAGCCCTCGCCCGACGGCCGCATGCTGGACTACTCCGCCGGCCACATCCCCACCGGGCAGTCCACGCCCCTCATCGCCAAGCTCCAGGCGGCCCTGGGCAACGCGGAGTTCGCCTTCCACCCCGGGGTGCAGTACCGCCACCTCCTGGTGCAGAGCGGCGGGGCGCGCTCCATCGAGGCCCGCTTCGCGGTGCGGCCGCCCCACGACATCACCGACCAGCCCATCGCCCCGGACCTCAAGGTTATCGAGCGCTCGCCCGGGCTGTGGGCCGTCTTCACCCTGGCCGCCCGGCTGCTGGCCAGGCCGGACAACCCCACCCAGGCCAACGCGGTCTGGCCCTGGGGCCAGGGCCGGCCGCTCAGCCTGCCCGGCTTCCGGGAGGCCTTCGGCCTGCGCGGGGCGGTGATCTCCGCGGTGGACCTGGTGCGCGGCCTGGGCCGCGCCGCGGGCATGCGGGTGCTGCACGTGGAGGGGGCCACCGGGCTTCTGGACACCAACTACGAGGGCAAGGTGCAGGCCGCCCTGGACTACCTGCTGGGCCGGGGCGGGGATTTCGTGTTCCTGCACGTGGAGGCCCCGGACGAGTGCGGCCACGCCGGCGACCCGGCGGCCAAGACCGAGGCCGTGGCGCGCTTCGACGCCCGGGTGGTGGGCCCGCTGCGCGCCGCGCTTAAGGACCGGGACGCGGCCTTCCTGGTGTGCTGCGACCACCTGACCCCGGTGCGGGTGCGCACCCACACCCCGGAGCCGGTGCCCTTCCTGCTCGCCCACGCTTCGTGCACGGACCACGCACTGCCGGCCTTTTCCGAGAAGCACGCGGCGTCCACCGGGCTCCTGCTGGAGCAGGGCCACGCCCTGCTGCCCTACGCGCTCAGGCGGCTGGGCCACGCGTCGGAGCGGCAAGGGACTGACGCATGAGCGCGGACTTCCCCCGGCCCGACACCCGCTACCGGTTCCACGTGTCCTACGGGGAGACGGACTGCATGGGCGTGGCCTACTACGGGGAGTACCTGCACTGGTTCGAGCGGGCGCGCAGCCAGCTCATCCGGGAGCGGGGCCTGTCCTACGCCGAGGTGGAGGCGCGGGGCCTGTACCTGCCGGTGCGCGAGGCGTCGGTGCGCTACCGCCGGCCGGCGCGCTACGAGCAGGAGCTCTTCGTGCGGGTGGGAGTGAGCGAGTGGGGCCGGGCCTCGGTGACCTTCGCCTACGAGGTATGGGGACCGCCGGAGGGCACGGTGCTCATCGCCACCGGCGCCACCCAGCACGCCTGCACCTCGCTCCAGGGCAAGCCCGTGCCCACTCCGGAGTGGCTGAAGGACCTGTTCCGCGCGCCCTGACCCGGGCGGCTTGCGGCACGCCGTACTGCCCCTGGGGGCGCACCCGCACCTTCCGCCCACCCGGGGGCTTTCCTGCGCGGGTCAGGGGCGGACCGAGCCCCGGGCCAGCCGGCCGGCCAGGTCCAGGGCCGATCCGCGCAAGGCGTCCAGGCTCTCGTTGAAGAACAGGTGCAGCCAGGCCGCGCCGGACACGTGGGCGAGCAGGGCCGTGGCCAGCCGCTCGGGGTCCGGGAGCTCCTGGCCGTCCATCTCTCCGATCTCCCGGAAGATGTTCACCAGGAGCATCCGGGTGGCCTGCCACAGGGTGCGGATGTCCAGGCCCGGGGCCACCTGGCCCAGGGAGAGCTCCATGGGCTCGGTCTTGAACAGCAGGAGGATGCGGTCCGGCTCCCGGCGCAGGAAATCGAAAAAGGCCTCCACATAGGCCGTCAGCCGCCCCGGCCCGGGCGCTGCGGCCGAGGCCGCCCCGGAGCACTCCCGCCACAGCAGGTGCAGGCATTCCCAGGCCAGGACCGCCAGGAGATTCTCCTTGGTCTGGAAATGGTAGATCACCGTGCCGCTGGCCACCCCCGCAGCCGCGGCCACCTCGGCCACCGGCGTCCGGGTGAAGCCCTGGCGGGCAAAGGCGGACAGGGCCGCATCCAGGATGCTCCGCAGCCTGCGCTCCTCGCCCATGGCGACGTTGCCCGCCCTGCCCCGCCGGACCTTCAAACCGGCCGTCTTCACATCCCCTCGGGCCATGGACTACACCTCACCTTCCACGGTCATCCACAATGAATGAATATTCAATCACAATATACCCCCTTCTCCTCACCATAGCAAGGGCGAATTCCCATTTTGCTTCCTGTGCAGAGAATTTCACTCTGCACGCTTAGGCAGGCCAGGAGAATTGCCGGGCCAATAGACGGGAGCCGGAAGGGATAGGGAACCGAATCAGAGGGGTCGGCAGACAGGGGGATGCAGGACAGGGAGGACGCGCCAGAGGACAGGCGGCCGGCGGTTCATCCTCGGGGAAAGCCCGTATCTCCCCTCCCCCTTGGCCCGCCGGCCGCCGTCTCTGGTTATCGCCAAAGGCCGAAGCCCTCAGCGCAACACCCGCAGATTCCTCTCCCGCGCCATCCTGGCCAGCCTGGCCTTGCGGCCGCCGGTGGCGGACAATCCGCTCCAGGCCGGAGGGGCGCTCTCGGCCAGCCCGGTCATGTACCACCACACGTCGTCCAGGGACACGTGGCGCCTGAGGTAGGCCTCGCACCCGGCGTGGCTGAAGTGGTGGACCAGGCAGCCCGTGACCACCGCGGTCCGCAGGTCGTGCACCCGCAAGGCGCTGTTCAAGTGAAATTCGTCGGGCCGGCTCACCCCGTCCACGGGCTTGAGGCCCATGGGCGCCAGGAGATTGGTCAGCCTGGGGCCCCAGAGCACCAGGTTGTTGCTCACATGGCTCAGGTAATAGTGTCGGGGCTTCTCCAGCTCCGCGTACTTGCCGGCCAGGTCGTCGGACAGGACCTTGTCCCAGACCAGCCGATGGTACAGGGCGTTGTCCTCCACATGCAGGTCGGGCAGGCGCTGCCGCTCCCGGGGCCAGTGCAGGCGCAGCAGCCGCGCCAGGACCTGGCGGCCGGTGCGGGTCACGGGCATGACCGGGGCCACCGCCGCCACCCGCGGGCTGTTCAGGTGCAGCTTGTACGCGGCCAGGAGCTGCTCCAGCCAGCCCGGGGTCACGAACACGTCCTCCTCGAGCTTCACGAAGACCGCGTCGGGATGCCGGGCCATGATGAAGTTCTGCATGGCCACCACCGCGGGCGTGACCCCGCGCGGGGTGAGGTGGATGTCGATGACGTTCTGGTGGCGGTGCTGGAAGGCCTTGACCATCACCGCGTGCTCGCCGGACACCTCGTTGGCCAGCACGTAGATCTTCGAAAAGCGCGACAGGTCGGTGTAGAGCTCCAGGCACTTGAGGCACAGCAGGAAGCAGTCCATGCGGTGCGAGGTGATGAGCATGAGGACCGGGCGGATGTCCCGGGTGCGGGGGGTGATGTCGATGATTTGCGCCATGCAGGTGTCTCGCTCCCGGCCGCTGGCCGGTTCCTTGCTCTGTCGGTAATCTTATCGGATGGATTGCCCCGGACTTTAGGGGCGGCCTTAAAGAAAGTTGATATATCTTGAAATTTCAACGAAAAACAGCGGCATGCAAAGAAAGTTCTCCCAAGCCCGCAGCTTGCCCCCATACCTGTCCCGGCGTATACCCGGCCGGCCATGAACATCCCGCCCGCGACCCGCAAGACCTACGCCTTCCTGGTGATCCTGGCCCTGGCCAGCGCCTTCGGATTCCAGGGCTGGCGCACCCTGTTCAACAACTTCGCGGTGGAGGTGGGCCAGGTCAGCGGCCTGGAGATGGGCTTCATCCAGTCCATGCGCGAGGTGCCGGGATTCCTGGCCCTGCTGGTGGTGTACCTGCTGCGGGTGGCGCCCGAACACCGCCTGGCCGTGGTCTCGGTGGCGGCCCTGGGCGGCAGCGTGGCCCTGGCCGGGCTCTTCCCCTCCCTGGCCGGGCTCACCCTCACCACCCTGGGCATGTCCTTCGGGTTCCACTTCTACGAGACGGTCAACTCGTCCATGACCCTGCAGCACTTCGACCGCCAGACCGCGCCCCTGGTCGCCGGGCGGCTGCGCGCCTTCGGTTCGGCGGGAAACCTGGTGGTGGGGGGCCTGATCTTTCTGGCCGCGGACCTGGCGGGCTATCCCGAGCTGTTCGGGGGCATCGGCCTGGCCGTGGTGGCGACGGCCCTGTTCTGCCTGCGCGGCGACCCGCGGCCGGCCGAGGCCACGCCCCAGGACCTGAAGATGATCCTGCGCCGGCGCTACTGGCTGTTCTACGCGCTCACCCTGCTGGCCGGAGCCAGGCGGCAGATCTTCGTGGCCTTCGCCCTGTTCCTCATGGTGTCGCGCTTCGGGTTCACGGTGCGGGAGATCACCGTGCTCTTCCTGTTCAACAACCTGGTGAACACCCTGCTCAGCCCGCTCATCGGCAAGGCCATCGCCCGGTTCGGGGAGCGGCGGGTGCTCTCCCTGGAATACCTGAACCTGGTCTGGATCTTCCTGGCCTACGCCTTCACCGACTCCAAGGCCGTGGTCGCCGGGCTCTACATCCTGGACCACGTGTTCTACAACTTCGCCATCGCCATCAAGACCTACTTCCAGAAGATCGGCGAGCCCTCGCACATGGCCCCCACCATGGCCGTGGGCTTCACCATCAACCACATCGCCGCGGTGGCCATCCCGCTGGCCGGCGGAGCCCTGTGGATGGTGGACTACCGCATCCCCTTCCTGGCCGCCGCCGCCCTGTCCCTGGTCTCCCTGGCCCTCACCCAGCTCATCCGGGTGCCCGGGGAGGAGTAGGAAACTACCCTCCGGGGGCTCAAGGGCCGACGGCCCTTGAGAATCCCTTTCCCATTCCAATTCTCGGCCGACCGCCGCGCCGCTGCCCCCACGACCTTGTCCAGGCGTGTCCGGGGATTTCCTTGGGCGTGGACCGGGCGGTCCATCAGCTCACCGTCCTATCCCGACCACCGCGCCCGAGCCCTGAACGAGGATGTCCCCGGATGCGCCCCGCCGCGCTGCGCCAGGCCCGCTACCGCGCCGCCGCGCTGGGCGCGTGGGCCAGGACCAGGGTGGCCAGGAGCGTGAGGGCCAGGGCCCAGTTGAAGGCCCGCACCCGGGCCGGGGTGCTCAAAAACCGGCCGATGGCCGCGCCCAGGAGCGCCCAGCACGAGAAGCAGGGCGGCACCATCACCGTGAACAGGCCGGCCATGACCAGCACCTCGGGCAGGGTCCCGCTGGTGAACAGGCTCACCGCGCCCAGGTACATCATCCAGCACTTGGGGTTCAGCCACTGGAACACCGCGGCCTGGCCGAAGGTCAGGGGCTTGGCCCCGCCCGCCTTGTCCACGTTGCCGTCGAACCTGGTCACCTTCCAGGCCAGCCACACCAGGTAGGCCGAGCCCACCGCGTCCAGGGCCGTGTGCGCGGCCGGATACCGTTGGAACACCTGGCCCAGCCCGGCCCCCACCACCCAGGCCATCACCGGGATGCTCACCACCGCGCCCAGGATGTGCGGCAGGCAGCGCCGGTAGCCGTAGTTGGCCCCGGTGGCCGTGAGCAGCAGGTTGTTGGGGCCGGGGGTCACGGTCATGGTGAAGCAGAACAGGGCCAGGGGCGCGAGGTCGAGGCTCATGGGACTCTCCTTGGGGGTCACTGTCAGGTTCCCCCCAGGATTACACTTGACACAATTTTTTGGTCAAAATAGCAATTGTCACCATGACACTAGCCTTCCCCCTGCCCGACCCGTCCGCGTCGCCCAAGTACCTGGCCCTGGCCGAGGCCATCGAGTCCGCCATCAAGGCAGGCAGCCTTCGGCCGGGCGAGCCCCTGCCCACCCACCGCGACCTGGCCCGGGCCATGGGCGTGACCGTGGGCACCGTGACCCGGGGCTATGCCGAGGCCGCCCGGCGCGGGCTGGTGCACGGCGAACAGGGCCGGGGCACCTTCGTTTCCCGGATGAAGGAGGGGTTCGCGGGGCTCAAGGGGGACAGCGGCGGGGTGGTGGACCTGGGGCTCGCCGCGGCGCACCACAACCTGGGCCCGGACCTGGCCCGCACCCTGGCGCGGCTGGCGCACAGCCCGGACCTGCACCAACTCCTGGGCCGGCACGAGGCCCGGGGCCTGTCCCGGCACCGCTGGGCCGGGGCGCAGTGGGCGCAGCGGCACGGCTTCACCGCGGACCCCGAGGATGTGCTGGTCACCGCGGGCGTGCAGCACGCGCTCACCGTGCTCCTGGGCGGGCTGTTCGGCCCGGGCGACCGTCTGGCCGTGGAAAGCCTGACCTACCCCATGGTCCGGCCCCTGGCCAAGCGCCTGCGCCTGCACCTGGTGCCCATCCCCATGGACGAGTCAGGCCTGGACCCCGCGGCCCTGGACGCGGCCTGCCGCCGCGAGCCCGTGCGCGGGCTCTACTGCATGCCCACCTGCCAGAACCCCACGGCCGCGCGCATGCCCGAGTACCGGCGGCACGAGCTGGCCGCGGTCTGCCGCAGGCACGGGATCCGCATCATCGAGGACGACGTGTACGCCCTGGCCGTGGACAGCGGCCTGCCGCCCCTGTGCGCCCTGGCCCCGGAGCTGGGCTACTTCCTGGCCGCCACGTCCAAGGTGCTGTGCGACGGCCTGCGCGTGGCCTTCCTCTGCGCCCCGCGCGCCGACGTGCGCGCCCTGGAGTCGGCCATCGAATGGACCGCCTGGAAGGCGGCCGGGCTCATGGCCGAGGTGGCCTCGCAATGGATCTCCGACGGCACGGCCGAGCGCGCCATCGCGGCCAACCGCGCCGAGGCCCGGGAGCGCAACCGCATCTGCGCCGAGGTGCTGGGCAAGGACAACTACCGCGGCCAGGACACCGGCTATTTCGTGTGGGTGCCCCTGCCGAGGGGCTGGCGCGCGGTGGAGTTCGCATCCGAAGCCGCCAGCCGCGGCGTGGTGGTGGCCCACCTGGAGCACTTCGCCGTGGGCCAGGCCCAGGCCGGCCAGGGCGTGCGCCTCTCCCTGCTGGGCTCGACGCCCCGCGAGGCGCTGCGCCGGGGGCTGGAGGTGCTGGCGGGATTGTTGCGGTTGTAACAATCGCCAACACCCGGTCTATCCATCACTGCGTAGTGAACCTTTCGAGTATCATTTCCAAGGCCGCATTGAATTCCTCCGGCTTCAACCGGGCCACGAAATGGCCAACGCCAGGGATCAACACGACGCTTTCGTGCAGTTTTTTTTCGTGGCCTGTCGGCGCTCCATTGATGTTGGCGAGCGCGCCTGCAAAAGTTGTAAGCTCCAGTGGCTCTTTTTCCGAATTCCATTTGATGCACTCATATAACGCGCTTATTCCCATGCTGTGATCTGCGGCCAGCATTTTATCGTAGGTTGCATCTCTATATGCCTGATCTGCGTTTTGCGTGAACATCGAGTTCACTGTTTCCGCCAAGGCGGTTGCATAGCTTGTTTTCAATCTTTCCAGAAAAGCCAGTTTCATGTTTTCCGGAACCGCAGCCAGCGGCGTATAAAATGCATCAACTCCAACGATCCCAACGACTCTTTCCCCCAGCAGTTTTGCTGCCTCGATCACTATCGGGCCTCCCATGGAATGGCCCACGAGAACCACTTTTTTCCCATCCACCGCATCGACCACCGCCGCAACGTCCTGCGCGAACGCCGTGATCGCGAATCGTTGGCGGTTGGCCGAGGAAGCACCGTGACCCGCCAAATCCAACCAGACCACCTGATGCCTGTCGGAAAAATAATCCACCTGATACTGCCAGACTGTATGGTCGCCTAGCCAGCCATGGACAAATACGATGGCAGGTTCTCCCTGGCCGCTGATGCCATAGACAATGCGACTGCCATCCGCAGACTTCGTTGTTGATTCCTTGCTCTGAACAAGCGTGTTGCTTGTGGCGCAAGCAAATACGAACAGGCAGATGACAGCTGCTGCAAAATATGTGGCGATTGCTCTTTTTATCTTCATGGCGCTCAGGAGTGGCGTATACTGAAACATGCGTGCAGCTCCTTCATGTCGTGTCATGTTGACGTAATATGCCTGCAAATTACTTGTCAATGCGTGAATATTTTTCGATAGATGCATTTTCTGTCAGGGGCGCTCCAACCACCAATCCCGACTTCCCGCCCTTCCTGGCCTCCACCAGGCACAGTCGGCAGGGGGCGTCGGGCTTGGGATGGACGTGCTGGAGGCGCTTGGGCTCCAGGCCGTTGGCCGTGAGGCTGGCGAGGAGTTCGGGCAGGCGGGCCGGGGGCAGGCACAGGGCCAGGCGGCCGCGAGGCGCGAGCAGGCGGGAGGCGGCGGCCAGGAAGTCGGCCAGGGTGGCGGTGGTCTCCTGGCGGGCCGCGGCCCGGGCCGGGTCGGGCGAGGTGCGGCACGCGCCGGGCACGCGGTACGGCGGGTTCAGGAGGCAGAGGTCAAAGGAGCCGGGTTGCAACCCGGGCACGTCCGGCAGGTTCGCCGCGTCGGCCGCGATGGCGGAGAAACGGTCGGCAACGCCGAGACGCTGGGCGTTGTCTCGGCTGGCGGCCACCATGGCCGGGGAGATGTCCAGGGCGGTCAGGGTGGCGGCGCAGTCCGGGTGGCCGAGTAGGAAGGCGAACCCCACCACCCCGCACCCCGCGCCCAGGTCCAGCACCCGGCGCGTCGTGCCCGGGGCCGGGAACCCGGCCAGCAGCAGGGAATCTTTCGTGAAGCGGTAGCCCGCAGGCTGCGCCAGCCCGCGCGGGAACGCGGCCCGGGCCGCTGCGACGTCCCGGGGCAAGGGCACGGCCCTACTCCCCCAGCGCGTCCCGGTCCCTGAGCCCGAGCAAATAGAGAATCCCGTCCAGGCCCAGGCTGGAGATGGACTGGCCCGCGCCTTCGCGCACCACGGGCTTGGCGTGGAAGGCTATCCCTAAGCCCGCGCTGGAGAGCATGGGCAGGTCGTTGGCCCCGTCGCCCACGGCCACGGCCTGCTTGAGGTCGATGCCGAGCTGGCCGGCGATCTCCTTGAGCAGGGCCGCCTTCTTGGCCCCGTCCACGATCTCGCCCTTGACCCGGCCGGTGAGCTTGCCGTCCGCGATCTCCAACTCGTTGGCGTGCAAATAGTCGATGTTCAGCTTCTCCCGCAGCTTGGCCCCGAAGAAGGTGAACCCGCCCGAGAGCACGGCCACGGTGTAGCCGATGCGCTTGAGGGTGGTGATGAGCCGCTGCGCGCCCTCGGTGAGCGGCAGGCGCGCGGCCACCCGGTCCAGGGCCGCCTCGTCCAGGCCGGCCAGACAGGCCACCCGGCGTTTGAGGCTCTCCTTGAAGTCCAGCTCCCCGCGCATGGCCGCCTCGGTGACCCGGGCCACCTCCTCGCCCTTGCCCGCCTCCCGGGCCAGCTCGTCGATGCCCTCGCCGCGGATCAGGGTGGAGTCCATGTCCAGGGCGATGAGCCGGCGGTTGCGCCGGAACAGGTCGTCCTTCTGGAACGCGATGTCCACCCCGCACTCCCGGGAGATGTCCAGCAGCGAGCGCCGCATGGCGTCCGCGTCATGGGGCGTGCCGCGCATGGACAGCTCCACGCAGGCCCGGGGCAGGGCCGCGGGGGTGGTCAGGGAGATGCGGCCGGACAGCCGGGTGATGAAGTCGCAGTTGAGGCCGTTGTCCGCGGCCGCGCCCGCGATGCGCGACACCTCGGCCGGGGTGATCTCCCGGGCCAGCAGGGTGATGATCCAGCGGTCCTTGCCCTGGCTGGCCACCCAGTCCTCGTAGCTCTCCAGGCTCACGGGCGTGAAGGCGATGTTCACCCCCAGCTCCCCGGCCTTGTAGATGAGCCGCTTGAAGATGGGCGCGGACACGGACTCCGCGGGTATCTCCACCAGGGCCGAGAGGTTGAGCTGGTCCTGGATCACGGCCTGGGACAGGTCCAGGATACGGACCTTGTACTCGGCCAGCACGGCCATGAGGGCGTGGAGCAGGCCCGGCTTGTCCTCGCCGGACACCTTCACGAGCACGATCTCGCGCATGGGTCAGACTCCTTTGCGGCCCATCCGGCGGCGGAGGGCGTCGGTCAAGAGAATCGCTTCGGGCACGCGGGCCAGGCGCGCGGCCAGGATGTACAGCGCGGCCCAGGCCGGGATGAAGGCCACGGCCCACTTCCCCATCGGTACGGTCGCCCAGGCCCCCAGGCCCAGGCCCAGGCTCAGCAGCGCCGCGCCCAGGGACCCGCGCAGGTAGTCGCGCCAGGGGCCGATGCGCCGGGCCAGGAGCCCGGACAAGAGCAGCGAGTTGGCCCAGGACGAGGCGCTGGCCGCCAGGGCCAGGCCCACGTGCTTGAGCGGCCCCATGAGCGCCAGCCCCAGCCCCACGTACACCAGCAAACAGAAGGCCGCCACCTTCACCGGGGTACGGGTGTCCTCGTGGGCGTAGTAGGCCGCCACCAGGGGCTTCACCTGGGCGAAGGCGGGCAGGCCCAGGGCGTAGGCCATCATGGCCTGGGAGGTGGCCGCCACCGCGGCCGGGTCGAAGGCCCCCCGGCCGAAGAGGAGCCGGGTCACGGGCTCGGACAGGGCCAGGAGCCCGGCCGTGGCGGGCAGGCAGATGAACAGGGAGAGCTTGAGCCCGGCGTTGAGCGTGCTCTTGAACTCCTCGCCCTGGCCGCTCACCGCCAGCGCGGCCAGGCTGGGCAGGGCCGCGGTGGACACCGCGATCCCGAACACGCCCAGGGGGAACTGCACCACCCGGTCCGCGTAGTAGAGGTACGAGATGCTGCCCTCGGCCAGAAACGAGGCCATGGCCGTGCCCAGCACGATGTTGAGCTGGTACACCGCGGACCCGAACAGGGTGGGGATCATGAGCNNNNGAGAACCCGATGCCGCGCAGGAAGGGCTGCTGCAGGAGCCATTGCAGGACGCCGGCCACCAGCACGGCCCAGGCCAGGGCGTGCGGCACCGAGAGGTGCAGGAACACCGCGCCCAGGCCCGCGCTGATGAGGGTGATGTTCAGCACGCAGGGGGCCAGGGCCGGGGCCAGGAACTTGCCCGAGGCGTTGAGGATGCCCATGCACAGGGCCACGCAGCAAATGGACAGGGCGAACGGGAAGGTGATGCGCAACAGCGTGGTGGTGAGGGCCGCGGCCTCGGGGTTGTCCGCAAAGCCCGGGGCCATGAGCGAGGTGATGGGCCCGGCCGCCAGTTCCGCCAGCACCGTGAGCGCGCCCAGGATCACCACCAGCCAGGCCAGCGCCGCCCGGGCCGTGGCCTGGGCCGCGGGCTCGCCCTGCTCCTGCCGGGTGCGGGTGTACACCGGCACGAAGGCCATGGTCATGGAGCCCTCGCCGAACAGGTTGCGCAGCAGGTTCGGGATGCGGAACGCCACGAAGAACGCATCCGCGGCCCAGCCCGCGCCCAGCGCATAGGCCGTGACCATGTCCCGGGCGAACCCGAGCAGCCGGGACATGAAGGTCCCGGAAGCGACCACCAGGGCGCTCTTGGCGATGGAGCGGGCGTGGGTGTTCATGGCGTCAGGCCGCTTGTACTCGGGGCCGGGCCAAGAGGGAAGGGGTTCATGACTCGTAAACACTGCTGCGGTGGCCGACGCGCACCACCAGGATGAGCAGGCGGTCGTTCTCCAGGCGGGCCAGGATGCGGTAGTCCCCTACCCGGAAGCGCCAGAACTCGCGCAGCCGGCCCTTGAGTTTCTTGCCCAGGGGCCGGGGGTCGTCGGCCAGGGCCAGGCGGTCGCGGAGGAAGTCCCGGATGCGCCTGGCTTCGGCTGCGCCCAGGCGGGAGAGGTCCCGGACCGCCTCCGGGGTCAGCTCAATCCGCCAGGCCAAGGCGGCGCTCCACCTCGTCCAGGGGCACGGCCGCCTCGCCGGACTTCAGGAACTCCTCGTAGGCGGTCTCGGCCAGGTAGGCGTCCTCCAGGTCCTCCAAGGTTCGCTCCAGCGCCTCCCGCACGAAATAGCTCTTGGGCCGCTTGGTGGCCTTGGCCAGCACCTCCAGCCGCCGCGCCATGTCCTCGGGCAATCGGATGGTCAACATGGGCTGCTCCCTGTGTATTGCATGTGATATTTGTAATACAGAGAGTGCAAAATAACAACCACCATTCGACAAGCCCTCGCTGGCTACGATCATTTAATTGATCTTAATCGCACTACATATGGTATTATATTGAAATCGATAACAATTCCGTGCGAAATACGTGTTTCTTCACTTCTGACACTTGCGGCAATAACTCGTCGTCCTTCCCGCCACCGTGGCCTTGGTCATTTTCGTGCCGCAGACCGTGCAGGGCTGGCCGGCGCGGCCGTAGGCGCGGAAGGTGTTCTGGAACGCGCCGGAGTCGCCGTGGGCGTCGCGGTAGTCGCGGATGGAGGAACCGTTCTCCGCGATGGCCTCGCGCAGGACCTCCTGGAGCGCGGCGTGCAGGCGGCGTAGGCGCGGCTCCGAGATTTTGTCCGCCCGGGCCTCGGGCCGGATGCCGGCGCGGAACAGGGATTCGTCCGCGTAGATGTTGCCCACCCCGGCGACGCGGTGCTGGTCCAGGAGCAGGGCCTTCATCTTGCCCGAGCGGCCGGCGAAGCAGGCGGCGAACTCGGCGGGCCCGATCTCCAGGGGCTCGGGGCCAAGCGCCGCGAAGGCGTCCCAGGCGTCCAGCCTGCCGCCGGGCACGGCGCGCACGTTGCCGAAGGTGCGGGGATCGATGAAGAGCAGCCGGCGGCCGTCGTCCAGGTCGAAGGCAAGGTGGGTGTGCTTTTCCGGGGCCGAGTCCGGGGCAGTAAGCCACAGCCGGCCGCTCATGCCCAGGCGCACGGCCAGGTGGAGCACGACGTTGGACGGGGCTTCCGCGGCCGAGGTTTTCCCTGCTGCTGACGACGCCTTGGCGGCCGCGGTTTTTGAAGAAGAATCTTCGGGTGGCGTCACTCCGATCCCGGGTTCACGGCCCGGGACCGAACGCGCGCGGCGGACATCGCCCTTGTCCCGGTTCCCGGATGCACAGCCCGGAGCCGAAATCGTAGAAGCGCCTGCGCACTCGCCTCCATCCGCCACCAAATCCATGATGAGAATCTTGGCCCTGCGCCAGACCTTGGCCACCACGAGGCCGGGGATTTCCCTCTTGAAGGCCGCGCGGGACAGGGCCGGGGCTCCGGTCTCCACGCTGGCGGGACGATTCACCGCGCAGGCGGTGATGCGGCGGCCGCACAGCCCGGCGCACAGCTCCCGGGCTATGGTCTCCACTTCGGGAAGTTCGGGCATGGGGGACCTTGCCCCGGGCCGGCTTGGCCTACTCGGCCTTGGCCGGGCCGCCGCTGTCCATGGGCATGGACAGGTCCAGGCGCTGGCCCTCGCGCAGTATGCCGAAGGTCAGGGGCTTGCCCTCGGCCTTGGCCTTGGCCGCGGCGGTGTGCAGGCTCCACAGGCCGTCCACGGCCTGGCCGCCGGCCTCCACCAACTCGTCGCCCGCCTTGAACCCGGCCTTCTCGGCCGCGGAGCCGGGCGCCACCGACACCACCAGGGCGCTCTTGTCCCGAGCCTCCAGGGTGAAGCCCAGGCGGCTGGCGTGGGTCTCGGGGCAATGGAAGAACACGTTGCCGGCCTGGGGGTCCACCGGCTCGTCCCCGCGCCAGGGCATGACCAGCAGCACCGCGGTGGCCGGGTCCAGGCCCAGCAGCCGGTAGGCGATGCCCCAGCCGTTCTCCACGTGCCCGCTGCCGGCCAGGATGGCCACCGGCCGCTCGTACTTGTTGCGGGCCTCCACCGCGGCCTCGGCCATCTTGGTGTCCCAGGCCGACTGCACGGCCACGAACCGCTCCAGGTCCCGGTCCGGGGCCTCGTCCTTGGCCCGGAACTGGCTGTGCATCTCGAACCCGGCGCGCAGGGACTCCACCTGGGCCGGGGGCGGCGGCACCAGCTGGTAGGGCATCCAGGCCGCCTGCTCCGGGGTGAGGCCTTCCAGGCCCTTGGCGGACAGGGCGCGCACCACGTCCCGGGGCAGGTTCAGGGCCGCCACGGGCAGCTTGAGTTCGGCCGCGGCCTCGAACACCGGGCGGTACAGGTCAAAGGGGAAGCCCCAGACCTTGCCCCAGTCCAGGGCCTTCTCCAGCTTGTCCACCGGGATCTCGCCCCGGGAGAAGCGCTCCAGCACCGGCTCCTTGTCCACGGACACCATCTCCAGGCCCAGGGCCGGGGGAACGCCCGCGGCGGCCATGGCGCGCAGGGCGCGGGCCTGGACCCCGTGGTCGCAGACCACGGAATGGCCCTCGCCCAGGAGCACGTAGCCCACGCTGCCCGCCAGCTTGCCGAAGTCCGCATCGTCCAGCAGATAGGCCCCGCTGGCGTTGACCGTGAAGAAGGCCCCGCGGGGCACGTCAAAGTCGGGCATGACCGGCTGCATGGGCTCGGGCTCCGGCTCGGGCATGATCCCGGACAGTTCGGGCAGGCTGGCGCAGGCCGCCAGGAGCGCGGCCAGGGCCAGGGCCCCGGCCGCGCGCAGGAAGCGGTGAATCAATCCCACGTACTGTGTCCTCGCTGGGCTAATCTCGAAAACCCTTCGGTTTTTCACGTCAATCCCAGGCCCTCTTGTCCTCGATGGGCCGATCCATGAAAAACCTATCAGGTTTTTTTCAATTAGTCCCAGGTACGCTTGTCCTCAATCGGCCGCACCTGCGGGGGCAGGGAGCCCGGGTCCACCACCTTCAAATCCGGGCGCAGCTTGATGTGCTGCCGGAAGGCGTGGAGCAGCTCCTCCTCGCGCTTGAAGTTGGTGGCCTCCACGAAGAGCAGCATCTCGTCGATGCCGCCGGGGTTGGTGACCTCGATCTGCCAGCGCTTGATCTCCTCGAAGCCCGAGATGACCTGCTCGACCTGGTGCGGGTACACGAACATGCCCTTGATGCGGGCCGTGGTGTCCACGCGGCCGACGATGGTCCCGAGGCGCGGGGAGGTGCGGCCGCAGGGGCAGGGAGCGCGGTCGATGTAGGACAGGTCGCCCGTGGCCAGGCGGATGAGGGGATAGGTCTTGTTGAAGGCCGTGACCACGATCTCGCCCACCTCGCCGTCCTTGAGCGGGATGCCCGTGTCGGGGTGGCAGATTTCGACGTAGGCGCGGTTGGCGATGTGCAGGCCGTTCTTGTGGAAGCATTCGTAGCCGATGCAGCCCACGTCTGCCGTGCCGTAGCCCTGGCGCATGATCAGGTCGAACTTCTTTTCCAGGGTGGAGCGCATCTTCTCGGAGAACTTCTCGCCCGTGACGAAGGCCACCTCGAGGTAGAGGTCCTTGCGCAGGTTCAGGCCCTTCTCCTCGCCCTTCTGGGCCAGGTGCATGAGATAGCTCGGCGTGCCGACGTAGCCCGTGACGCGCAGCTTCTTCATGATGTCCAGCTGACTGCCGGTGTTGCCGGGGCCCGTGGGCACCACGGCGCAGCTCAGCTGGCGCAGGGGCTCCTCGAACATGAGGCCGGCCGGGGTCATGTGGTAGTTGAAGGTGTTCTGGACCAAGTCGCCCGAGCGGAAGCCCGCGGCGTAGAAGCTCTCGGTCCAGCCCCAGTAGTCGTCACCCCTGTCCTCGGGGTCGAAGATGGGACCGGGAGACAGGAAGACGCGGCGCAGCTCGCCCAGGTCCTTGGTCAAAAGGCCCCCAAGGCGAGGGCCCATGGACTGCAGGAAGATGAGTTCCTTCTTCTTCAGGATGGGCACGTGCTTGAGGTCGATGAGGTCGCGGAANNTTCTTCACGTCCTCGGAATATCTGTATGCGTACGAAAGCAGCTCCTTGAGCTGGATCTGGTAGTATTTCTGGCGCTCGGTGGCGTCCAGAACTTCGCGCCGGCTGAAAATGCCTTCAGTGCGATCCTTGCGGGTCATCAGCGCTCCTCCTTGCGGGGCTCGGTCCGGCCGTGGGGTCGGGGTTGAAAGGTGAAAGAAAATTCATCTCTACAGGAATAGAAAAAGGATTTGCAAGAGGCTTCTTGCAAATCCTTGAAATAGAAAGCGATTTGAACTTGCGGCTATTCTTCCGGCAACTCGCCGTCCCCGGCGTCTTCATCCGCCGGGCCTTCGTAGTCCGGGGTTTCCGGCTCCTCGAGCTGGGCGTAGGTGCGCGCGAAGACCAGGAATCCCGTGTGGGCGACCATGCGGTCGTCGGGGCGCAGGCGCTCGGGCACGGGTTTGTAGTGGCGCAGGAATATCTCGAGCACCTCGATCTGCCGGAACGGTCCGCCCTCCATGGCTTTCAGCAGGTCCTGGACCTGGTTGGTGGTCGGTAGCAGAAAGCCGATCGGCGCACCCGGAACAACGGCGCCGGGGATATGATGGATGTAGTCGCAGGGTTCGCGCACGTCCAGGAACAGGGCGTCGGCGGCGTGAGGGTGGAAGCCCTCGGCGATATCGTGGTGGAACTGCTCCACACGATGGGCCAGACCGATGCGCTCCAGGTTCTGGCGGCAGAGGGTGAAGAACTCCTCGCGGCGCTCGTAGGTGTAGA
>DKEU01000268.1:70265-70434 GCA_002452635.1 Desulfovibrionaceae bacterium UBA6814
TCCTTGGGGTAGATGATCTGGGTGCGGCGTTTGACGGACTTGATCAGGTCGTAGAGGGTCGGCCGCATGACCGTGAAGGGGTAGCCCTTGTGGGTCAGGACCTGCTGTCCCCAGCCCGCGGCGCGGACCTCGTCGAGGTGGAGAATCCCCTCGTTGGTGTGCATGACCT
>DKEU01000184.1 GCA_002452635.1 Desulfovibrionaceae bacterium UBA6814
ATCTGCTCACCGCGGTGGAGCTGCCGGCCTTGCGCTTCTTCCACGCCTGACCCCCGGCTCCGCCCGAGCCCTCCCGGCCCTGCCCCAAGAGCCCGTCCGCTGACACTACAAAGGCCGGCTCTTGCGAGCCGGCCTTCGGATTATCGCGGTGTGGGGCGATGCGTGATTGAACACGGGACTTCCCCCGTGGGAATGCGTTTTTCACAAACCTCTCACATGGACGATTCTACAACAACCTAAGATAAAAAATTATTGTAATGCGGTAGAACCGACAACTATCTCTCCTTCACCCCGCTTTGTACTTTCCTTGTACGTATTCACCCAAATATCCGATCACCGCACGCTCAGGCCCTCGTCCAGGTACTTGATGAGGGGGTAGATGAAGAACTCGATGATGCGGCGCTTGCCCACGTTGACTTCGGCGCTCACGGTGAGGCCCGAGGACAGGGAGACCTCGCGGCCCTCCACCTTGAGGGTGTGCTCCAGGGGTGTGACGTAGACCTTGTAAACCTGGCCAAGTTCTTCGTCCTTGATGCTGTCCTTGGAGATCTGCTTCACCTCGCCCTTGAGCGTGCCGTACTTCTGGAAGTCGAAGGCGTCCACCTTGAGGGTCACGTCCATGCCCGGCTCCACGAAGCCGATGTCCTTGTTCAGGACCAGGGCCTCCACCAGGAGGGGCGTGCCCTGGGGCACCACGGTCAGGAGCTTCTCCGCCGGGGTCACCACCCCGCCCACGGTGGTGATGAACACCTCGTTCACGTTCCCGTCCACCGGCGCCGCCAGCGACTGCTTGCGGTGCATGAACCCCACCCGCTCGATCTCGGCGCGCAGGTCCGCGTGCTCCTTGCGCCGCTCCGCCAGCTCGGTGAAGTTCTTGTTGCGAAACTCCTCGGTGGCGTAGGCGATGTCGTTTCCCAGCTGATTACGTTGGTGGGCCAGCTCCTTGAGCTTGCTCTCCTGCTCTTCCAATCCCTTTTCGTTGTTGATGATGTCGTGGCGGAGCTGCTCGTAGTCGTCGCGAGGGATGAGGTCCAGGACCTTGGCCAGCCGGGCCTCCCGCTCCCGCTCCACGGCCAGGAGGGATTCGAATCGCTTGCTCTCGGTCTGGGCCGCGGCGGTCTGCTCCTCCACCTTGCGCATCTCGTCCCGCTTGCCCGCGATGAGCTTGGCGAATCCCGTGACCGCGGCGGTGTACATCTGCTTCTGGAGTTGGGCTAGTTCCTGGCCGTACACGGCCGGATCGGGAGTGAAGGCACGGTGCTGGAGGATGGCCTCCAGCCGCTCCACCTCGATCTCCAGGATGCGCAGCTTCTCCTTGGAGGACTCCAGGGTCGGGGCCGTGGCCGAGGGGTCGATCTCCACCAGCACATCGCCCCGGCGCACCACGTCGCCCGGCCGGCAGTTGATGGCACTCACCACCCCGGTGTCCATGGGCTGGAGGACCTTGACCTGGCCGTCCGGCACCACCTGGCCGCGGCCGGTCACCACCACGTCCACCTTGCCCAGGCACACCCAGCCGCCCAGGAACACGATGGCCGCGATGATGGTCCAGAACACGAACCGTCCGGCTGGATTCAGGGGCTGGTCCTCGATCTCGGCCAGGATCGGGCGGAACTCGTGGGAATCGTCCCGGGCGCCCAAGAGCCGTTTCAGCACGCGTCGCGCTCCTGCATGGTGTAGAGGTTGTGGTAGTATCCCTGCCGCTGCATGAGCTCCCCGTGGGTGCCCATCTCCACGATGCGGCCCTGGTCCATGGCCATGATCAGGTCGCAATCCCGCACGATGGGCAGCTTGTGGGAGATGATGAACATGGTCCGGCCCCTGCGGATGGCCTCGATGTTCTTGCGGATGATCATCTCGGATTCGTAGTCCAGGGCCGAGGTGGCCTCATCGAAGAGCAGGATGCGGGGATTGGGCAACAGGGCCCGGGCAATGGCGATGCGCTGGCGCTGGCCGCCGGACAGGGCCGCGCCCCGCTCGCCCACCTGGGTGTCGTATCCCTCGGGCAGCTTGGCGATGAACTCGTCCGCCCCGGCCATGCGCGCCACCTCCAGCACCTGCTCCATGCCCGCGTCCGGCCGGGCCATGACGATGTTGTCCCGGATGGTGCCGCTGAACAGGTAGTTCTCCTGCAGCACCACCCCGATGTTGTGGCGCAGCCAGGCCGGGTTCACGTGGTTCAGGTCCACCCCGTCCAAATAGATGGCCCCGCTGCGCGGCAGGTACAGCCGCTGCACCAACTTGGTCAGGGTGCTCTTGCCGCTGCCGCTGCGGCCCACGATGCCCACCTTCATGCCCGGCTTCACCTCGAAGGCGATATCCTGGAGCACCAGGGGGCCGCCCGGGGTGTAGCTGAAGCTCACGTCGTCGAAGCGCACCGCGCCCGCCAGTTGGGCCAGGGTGATGGCGTTGGAGCTCTGCAGCTCGGTGGGGTGGTTCAGGATGTCCGAGAGCCGGTCCACGGACAACAGGGCTTGCTGGAACTCGTTCCACAGGTTCACCAGCCGGATCACCGGGCCGGTGAACTGGCCGGACAGCATCTGGAAGGCGATGAGCTGGCCAATGGTCAGTTCGTTGGCAATGACCAGGCGCACCCCGAGAAACAGGATGGCGATGGTCATGAGCTTCTGGAGCAGGCCGGCGATGGCTTGGAAGGTGTTGGCCATGTTGCCCAGGCGGAAGCTGGAGGCCACGTACTCGCCCAGGCGGTCCTCCCAGGTCTTGTGCATGCTCCCTTCGATGGCCAGGGCCTTCACGGTCTGGATGCCGGTCACCGCCTCCACCAGATAGGAGTTGGACTGGGCCCCCATCTGGAACTTCTTGTCCAGCCGCCGCCGGAACTCCGGGGTGACGATCAGGTACAGGATGGCGATGATGAGCACGATGCCCAGCACCACCAGGGTCAGGGTCACGCTGTACAGGGCCATGATGGCCACGAACACCAGGGAGAAGAACAGGTCGATGATCACCGACACCGACTTGTTGGTCACGAAGTTGCGGATGGTCTCCAGCTCGCGCACCCGGGCGATGATGTCGCCCACCCGCCGCGCCTCGAAGTACATGCAGGGCAGGGACAGGAGGTGCCGGAACAGCAGGGAGCCCAGCTTGGCGTCGATCTTGTTGGTGGTGTGGATGAAGATGTAGTTGCGGGCCAGGTTGAGCAGGAGCTCGAACACCGCGATGGCCACGAAGGCCACGGCCAGCACCTCCAGGGTGGTCATGCTGCGGTGCACGATGACCTTGTCCAGGATCACCTGGGTGAAGAGCGGGGTCACCAGGCCGAAGAGCTGGACCACAAAGGACCCGAGCAGCACCTCGCCGATGATCCGCTTGAAGCGCAGGATCTCCCGGTAGAACCAGCCGAACCCGAACGTGATGAGCGCCGCGGTCTTGCGATGGCGCAGCACCACCAGCCGGCCGTCGGTGAGGGCCGCGAAGTCGTCGAAGGAGAGCGGCCTGGCCCCCTTCTCGCCGGGCACGAACACCAGGGCCTGCTGCTCCTCGGCCTTGACCCCCAGGAGCGCCACGTAGCCGCCCTCCTTGGTGCAGGCGATGGCCGGCAGGGGATACTTCTCGGCCAGTTGCTCCAGGGGAACCTGCTTGACCCTGGCCCGGAATCCCAGGCCCCGGGCGATGCGCAGGAGCACGTCCAGCTCGAGCTCGCCCTCCACGATCCCGTATTCCCGGACCACGGCCCGGGAATCCATGGGGACCTTGTTCAGGGCGGAGGCCACTTCCAGGCATGCAAGTCCGGTCTGCATCAGCGGGTCGCCTCCGCAAGGAATTCCAACTCCAGCAGGGCCGCGGCGCTACTCACCAGACCCTTTTCCATCTCCAGCCTCTGGGTGAGCAGGGCCACCTTCTGGTCCAGGTAGGTGGAACGCTCCGCAGCCTGTCCCGCAAGCAGCCGGGAGAGCATGGCCAGCTCGGCCTCCACGTCCTCCAGCATGGCCGTGCGCAGCCGCACGTCCTCCTGGTAGAAGGCGTGACGCTGTCGCAGGTCCAGGTAGTTCTGCTGCAACGCCTCCAGCTTCCTGGCCCGCTCCTCGCGCAGCTTGGCGGCCTCCAGCTCAGCCTTGCGCATGGTGTGCAGCTTCTTGAAACCCTCGGAAATGGGCACGGACAGGGCCAGTCCCACCCGGTAACTGCGCTCATTCACGTCATCCCGCGCCGCGGCGAAGCTCTTGGGGTCCGCGCCGTAGTAGTTGTACTGGTAATAGGCGTCCACGGTTGGCCAGAGGCTGCGGGCCACCATGTCCCGCTCCGCCTCCTTGCCCTGGATGGCCAGGGCGTACTGGCGCATCTCCGGGTGCTTTTCCGGGTCCCAGGCCAGGCCGGCGCCCACGGTCGGGGTGAAGTCGGCCATGGAGGTGTCGGCTTCGGGATAGTCCTCGCCGGTGTACAGAGTGAGCCGCTTGAGGGCCGTGGACAGGTTCATTGCCAGTTCACGCAGTTCGCGGCCAGTGCGGGCCAGGCGCAACTGGCTCTCCACCACCGAGATCCGGTCCGCCCGGCCGGCCTCGTACAGCCGGTCCTGGATGGACGCGGCCTCGCCGAGCAGGGGCAGCATCTCCTTCCGGGTCCCGATCTCCTTGGCCGCGGCCAGGGCGTCCCGGTACGCGTGCAGGAGCTCGACCTTCAGATCCAGCCCGGTCTTGTCCTGGCCGGCCCGGCTCGCCTCCACGTCCAGCTCCGCGGCCTCCAACTGCTTGCTGCGCACCCCGAAGTCCAGGAGCCGCCAGCGCAGATTGGCGGAATAGCTGTCCTGGTACGCCGTGGACGCGGTGAACACCGAGTCGCCCACCACGGTGGTCACCCCGGTGCCGGCAAGGTCCTTGATATACTCGTTGGTCCCGGACAGGCTCACCGTGGGGAAAAAGTCGTATATGGTCTCCTTGACCGTCTCTTCCTTGTATTCCGTGTCCAGCCGGGCGATGGCCAGTTCGTGGGACCGGGCCAGGGCCTTGTCCAGGACCCCGGCGAAGTCCAGATCAGCGGCTTTGAGTGGAGTCGCCAGGCACAGGGCGAGCCCCCAGAACAGAGCCAGGGGCCTGGCCAGGTAGAAACGCGAGGGCTTCCCGGCCCTGCGCCCGGGAAGCCCGAAGCGTCGCGATGCGACGGGCATTACGGCTGGTGCCACGCGTTCACGATGATGTTCATGAGGTCCGGGCTGTTCTTCACGTCGTCCACCGAGGTCAGGGTCATCCCGTGCCCGGCCGCGAAGCTCGCCATGTCCGAGATCACCTGGCTGATGTCCGCGGCAGTGAGATAGGCGCCGTCGGACAGGGTCAGCGTCTCGATGGCGGTGTTGGCCACG
>DKEU01000217.1 GCA_002452635.1 Desulfovibrionaceae bacterium UBA6814
CTGCTCCAGGCCGCGCAGCTCGGCGTGCATCTCGCCGAAGCGGCTCTCGGTGAAGATGTCGATCTTCCAGCCCAGCAGCTTGGCGGCCAGCTTCACGTTCTGGCCCTTGCGGCCGATGGCCAGGGTGAGCTGGGAGTCGGGCACCACCACTTCCAGGGTCTTCTCGTCGTCGTCCACGGTGATGCGGGAAACCCGGGCCGGGGACAGGGCGTTGGCCGCGTAGGTGGCCACGTCCGGGCTCCAGACCACGATGTCGATGCGCTCGCCGCGCAACTCCTGCACCACGTTCTGGATGCGCGAGCCGCGGATGCCCACGCAGGCGCCCACCGGGTCCACGTCGCGGTCGGTGGACATGACCGCCACCTTGGCCCGGCTGCCCGGGTCGCGGGCCACGCCGAGCAGGCGCACGGTGTTGTCCGCCACCTCGGGAACCTCGCGCTTGAACAGGGCCACCATGTAGTCGGGGTGGGCCCGGGACACGATGACCTGGGGCCCGCGGCCCTCGCGGCGCACCTCGATGAGGAAGGCCTGGACCCGGTCGCCGCGCTTGTAGCGCTCGCGGGGAATCTGCTCGTCCTTGGGCAGGAGCGCCTCGGTGCGGCCGAGGTTGATGATCCAGCCGGTCTTGTCCCGGCGCTGGATGATGCCCGAGACGATCTCGCCCACCCGGTCCTTGTATTCCTCGTAGATGATCTCCTGCTCGGCGTCGCGCATGCGCTGGATGATGACCTGCTTGGCGCTCTGCGCGGCGATGCGGCCCAGGTCCTCGATCTTCAGGCGGAAGCCGAGCTCGTCGTCGAGCTGGGCGCCGGGATCGTGGGCATGGGCGTCCTCCAGGGCGATTTCCGTGAGCGGGTCCTCGACCTCGTCCACCACGGCCTTGAACTGGTAGACCTCGATCTCCCCGGTGTCGTCGTTGTAGCTGACCTCGATGTCCACGCCTTCGCCGTACTTGCGCAGCACCGAGGTGCGGACGGCCTCCTCCAGGGTGTCGACCAGCAGGTCGCGGTCTATGCCCTTGTCCTTGCTGATCTGTTCGATGGCCTTTTTGAGTTCCATGCTCATGGGAAACCTCCGCGCCGGCGACGGCCGCCGACGCCTGGGATGTTACTTGCCGCCCTTGCCGGGCTTGGCCGGAGCGGGGGGGGCGTAGCGGAGCTGGGCCCGCTTCACATGCGAAAAGTCCACCGCCTGCTCGGCCCCGGCCTCGTCCAGGACCACGGTCGCGCCGTCCACCCGCAGCAGGGCGCCGCGCAGGGTGCGGCGTCCGGCCTCGGGCTCGCGCAGGGAGAGGCTCACTTCCTGGCCCAGGTAGGCCGCCATCTGCTCCGGCCGGAAGAAGATCCGGTCCAGGCCCGGGGAGGAGACCTCCAGGGTGTAGCGCCCGGGAATGGGGTCCTCCACGTCCAGAAGCACCGAGATATCCCGGGAGAGCCGGGCGCACTGGTCCACGGTGATCCCCTGGGGGGTGTCCACGAACACCCGCAGCACCGAGCGGCCCGGGCCGGAGGCCAGCTCCAGGCCCCACAGGTCCAGCTCGTGCTGCGCCGCCAGGGGGGCGATGAGCCCCTCCAGGGTCTGTATGAGTTCGTCGTTGGACATGTCCGGTCCCCGGAAAAAAAAAGTGGACCAGGTGGTCCACTCGTATCTTTTGCCAAAAGGGCAAAGCCTGATGCGAGAGGGTTAAAGGTTGATGGAGCGGGTGACGAGATTCGAACTCGCGACTCTCAGCTTGGGAAGCTGATACTCTACCAACTGAGTTACACCCGCCTACGGACAGCGGGCATTTCACTAATAGGTAGACGCAGGGCTGTCAAGGGAAATGTCCGAATGGCGCGGGGGTCGGGAAACGGGGGAGGGGAGGGGCCTAAAAGAGCCCAGGGCACCGTGGGTGGTACGCCTGGAGAACGCTCGTTCGTGAACTGGGCTTGCTGCCCTGCGCCTTGTCCGCCGCCGGCGTGACCTGCGCTGCGTCCTGTGTGTTCATTCTCTCTGGCCGTTGCACCCACCTGTGTCCCAGGCACTTCCAACCTAAGCATCGCGCCCCGGGTTGGCAAGGCCCGGCGGGTCGGATTCCGGACCGCTGCGATCCACTTCGGGCAGGGGCTCGCTGAACTCGACCCCCAGGCGGCGGCCCTGCCGCCAGGCCACCCGGCCGGCGACGCGCAGCAGCCCCGCTTCGGACAGCACCGGGACCAGGTCCACCAGCACCTGATCCCCCGCATTGGGCGCCGAGTCGTCCGGGGCCACCAGGTTCAGGCCCAGGCCCTGGCCGGACAGGTCGAGGGTTGCGGACAGGGCGTCCGAGCCGTCGGCGCGGCTGACCACGCACAGCGTCTTGCCGGCGGGTTCGCGTGGATTGGAGCGTCGATCAGCAATCATGGTCACCTCCGTGATTCCCCTATCCTTAAATAGATCATGGCGCGGGAGGGGCAAAGAACCGGGGGCATCGCCTGGCCATGGCACCGGGAATCCGCCAAGTCGCCAGGGGCGGCAAGGGGGTTGGCGGCGATTCCGACGTTGCCCTTTCCTTGGCTCGCTTCTTGCTTCCTCAGGGGCCAGGAGGAACCCCCTCATGCAGCAATCCATGTATTCCGCGCTGTTCGGGGCATTGACCCAGGAGCACCGCCTCAATGTCATCGCCAACAATTTGGCGAACGTGAACACCACCGGCTACAAGCAGGACCGGATGGCGTTCAAGGACGTGTTCGTGCGCTTCGCCCACGACGCCATCCGCGAGCCCATCCTGAACCTGCGCGACAAGCCGCTCTTTCCCGAGCCGCACTACCTGGCCAAGAACCGCATCGCCCTGGCCCAGATCGACTTCTCCCAGGGCAGCATGAAGCAGACCGGCAACCCGCTGGATCTGGCCATCGTGGGCGAGGGGTTCTTCAAGGTCCAGGACGCCGAGGGGAACCAGTACTACACCCGGGACGGGTCCTACTCCCTCTCGGCCGAGGGGCTGCTCATCAACGGCAACGGGGACCAGGTCCTGGGCCAGGGCGGCCCGGTGGCCATCCCGCCGGGCAGTTCGGTGGTCATCGACGGGGCGGGCAACGTCCTGGTGGACGGGGCCCTGGTGGACACCCTGCAGGTGGTGAACCTGGACAACCCCAACGGTCTGGAAAAGATCGGGAAGAACTACTTCCAGCCCAAGGCCGAGGGCGCGGTGGCGGAGATTCCGGCGGCCGAGGCCAGCGTGCAGCAGGGCTACCTGGAGGCCCCCAACGTGGAGGTGGTCACCGAGATGGTCAACATGATCGAGGTGCAGCGCGGGTTCGAGGCCTATTCCAAGCTCATCCAGACCACCCAGGATATCGACACCAAGGCCATCGGCACCGGCGAAGTGCGGTAAGGAGGACACCCCCCATGATGCGCTCCCTGTGGACTGCGGCCACCGGCATGGTCGCCCAGCAGCTCAACATCGACGTGATTTCCAACAACCTGGCCAACGTGAACACCATCGGGTTCAAGAAAAGCCGGGCCGAGTTCGAGGATCTGCTCTACCAGAACCTCAAGATCGCGGGCTCGCCCACCGAGGCGGGCAACCTCATCCCCACCGGCATGCAGGTGGGCATGGGCGTCAAGCCCACCACGGTGCACAAGTTCTTCACCCAGGGCGACTTCCAGAGCACCAGCAACCCCCTGGACCTGACCATCGAGGGCGACGGGTTCTTCCTGGTGGACAACAACGGCACCGATTCCTACACCCGGGCCGGCGCGTTCAAGCTGGACAACGAGGGCCGCATCGTCACGGCCAACGGCTACATCCTGCAGCCCGAGTTCACCGTGCCCACGGACACCGTGAACATCGTGGTCACCGAGGCCGGGCACATCACCGCCATGGACCAGGCCGGCGAGGCCCTGGCCGAGGGCGACATCCAGCTCTACACCTTCATCAACCCGGCCGGACTCAAGGCCGTGGGCAAGAACCTGTTCGTGGAGACCGACGCCTCGGGCGCGGCCACCGCCGGCACCCCGGGCACGGACAACGTGGGCACCATCGCCCAGGGATTCCTGGAGATGTCCAACGTGGAGATCGTGGACGAGATGGTCCAGATGATCGTGGGCCAGCGGGCCTACGAGATCAACTCCAAGGCCGTGACCACCGCGGACGCCATGCTCCAGATCGCCACCAACCTCAAGCGCTAGCCCGGAGGATGCGCATGCGGCTTCGGCACTCCCTGACCCTGCTGGCGGCCCTGCTGGCCCTGGCGCTCTCCTGCGCCGCGGTCCGCGCCGAGGACACCGCCTGGCGCATCCAGGTGCTGCCCGCGGTGGCGGTCACCGCCGAGCGGGTGAGCCTGGGCGACATGGCCCGTCCCGTGGGCCAGGTGGACCAGAAGGCCTGGAGACGCCTGTCCCGGATCGAGGTGCTCACCGTGCCGGCCGAGTCCGGCAAGCGCTACACCGTGTCCCGGGACAACCTGGACGCCCTGCTCAAGCGCATCCTGGGCCGGGACGCCGAGCTCTGCCTGCTGCCCGGCCAGTTGGTGGTGCAGTGGGGCGGCAAGGTGGTGCTGGAGGAGGAGCTCTCCCGCCTGGCCGTCGATTACTTGACGCCCCGGCTCAGGCAGTTGCCCGGGGAGACCGCCCTGCGCGACTGGCATTTGCCCGCCTACGTGTTCCTGGAGGAGCCCGGCGGGGCCGTGGATTTCGAACTGGGCTCGGACCTGGCCGCGGGCCGGCTGACCCTGCGCATCCTGGAGCAGGTGCCGGGCGGCAAGAACTGGCGGCGCTTCAACGCCACGGTTTTCGTGGACCAGTGGACCACGGTGCCGGCCGCGGGCACGCCGCTGAACCGGGGCGACGTGTTGACCCCGGACAAGGTTTCCTTCGCCCGGGTGAACCTGGCCTATCTCAAGGGCCAGCCCTGGGACGGCCGCAGCTTCGGCCTGCGCCTGGTGCGGGCCGTGGGCCAGGGATTGCCCCTGCTGCTCCAGGACCTGGAGGAGGCCCCGGCCGTGGCCAAGGGCGACCGCCTGGAACTGGTCTACCAGGGCCGCAGCGTGCGGCTCTCCACCCCGGCCGTGGCCCTGGCCGACGGCAAGCTGGGCCAGAGCATCCCCGTGCAGAACATCGCGAGCGGCCGGCAGGTGCTGGCCGTGGTCAAGGACGCCCAGACCGTGGTCGTGCAATGACCGAGGATACGCCTATGAACCGCTTCCTGACCTTCCTCTTGCTGGCTTCGGCCCTGCTGGCCGGCTGCGCCCCGGCCCGCACCAACCCGGCCCCCGCGCCGGTGCTCACCCCGCCCCCGGCCGAGGCCGTGTCCCGGGACGAGAACCCCGGGTCGCTCTACGATCCGGCCCAGGGCGAGTTCCTGTTCGCCGACAACCGGGCGCGCCGGGTGGGCGACATCGTGCTGGTGAACATCGTGGAGACCTCCAAGGCCAACACCAAGGCCGAGACCACTTCGGACAAGACCTCCTCCATCAACCTGGGGGTCACCAGCATGCTGGGCAAGAACGACTCCCGGCTGTGGCCCGTGGGCCCCTCCCTGGGGTACAAGATCCATCCCGGGTCCGCGGCCCAAGTGGAGGCGTCCAGCACCAACAAGTTCTCCGGCACCGGCGAGACCAAGCGGGAGAACAACGTGACCGCCACCCTGGCCGCCCGGGTGGTGAACGTGCTGCCCGGCGGGGTGATGCAGATCGAGGGCGCGCGCGAGGTGAAGGTGAACAACGAGAACCAGGTCCTGGTGGTGCGCGGGCTCATCCGGGCCAAGGACGTGCAGCCGGACAACTCCATCCTGTCCAGCTCCATCGCCGACGCGCACATCGAGTACTACGGCCAGGGAGTGCTGGGCGACAAGCAGAAGCCCGGCTGGCTCACCCGGCTCCTGGACAACGTGTGGCCGTTCTAGCGCGGCCCGGGAGACCATGACATGACCGCCTACCGTCGCAACCCCACGCCCTGGCTGGCCGCCCCGACGCTGGCCCTGATGCTGGCCCTGGTCCTGGCCCTGCCCCGGCCCGCCGGCGCGGTGCGCCTCAAGGACATCGCCAGCTTCGGCGGCGTGCGCAACAACCAACTGGTGGGCTACGGCCTGGTGGTGGGCCTGGCCGGCACCGGGGACAAGCAGGGCTCGTCCTTCACCATCCAGTCCATGGTCAACCTCCTGGACAAGATGGGCGTGGCCGTGGACCAGACCAAGCTCAAGCCCAAGAACGTGGCCGCGGTCATGGTCACGGCCCAGATGCCGGCCTCGTCCCGGCCGGGCAGCCGGCTGGACATCACGGTCTCCTCCCTGGGCGACGCCTCGAGCCTCCTGGGCGGGGTGCTGCTCATGACCCCCCTGTCCGGCGTGGACGGCAACGTCTACGCCATCGGCCAGGGCCCCCTGACCCTGGGCGGCTTCTCGGCCGAAGGCCAGGCCGGCCAGGCCCAGAAGAACATCACCACCGTGGGCATCATCCCCAACGGCGCGGTGGTGGAGCGGGGCGTGCCCTTCGAGTTCAACCAGCAGGACTCCATGACCATTCACATGAACGCCGCGGATTTCTCCACCACCAACGCGGTGGTGGACAAGATCAACGACGCCCTGGGCGACCGCTACGCCAAGGCGGTGGACATCTCCACCATCAAGTTCACGGTCCCCGAGGAGTTCCGGGGCAATCTGGTGCCGCTCATGGCCTCCCTGGAGACCATCGAGGTGAGCCCGGACTCCCGGGCCAAGATCGTGGTGGACGAGAAGACCGGCACCGTGGTGCTGGGCCGGGGCGTGCGGCTGTCCAAGGCCGCGGTGGCCCACGGCAACCTGCACATCGTGATCAGCGAAGGGGCCCAGGTGTCCCAGCCCGCGCCCTTCGGCGCGGGCCAGACCGTGGTCACCCCCACCACCGACATCGGGGTGCGGGAGGAGAACCGCCGGCTCATGCTCATGGAGGGCGCCACCCTGTCCGAGCTGGTGGACGGCCTGAACGCCATCGGCGCCACCCCCCGCGACCTCATTTCCATCCTGCGCACCCTGAAGACCGCGGGCGCATTGCACGCGGACCTGGAGGTCATCTAGCATGGCCACGTTGCCCCTGGATTCGGCCCAGGCCCGGGCCGCCACCGAGGCGGCGGAGCTCACGTCCCAGACGCGCAACCTGGAGACCCTGCGCCAGAAGCTCGGCTCCGGCCCGGACGCGGACAAGAAGCTCAAGCAGGCCTGCGAGGGCTTCGAGACCATCTTCCTCAACAAGCTCTGGAGCGACATGCGCAAGAGCGTGCCCAAGGAGGGCTACCTGCACAGCAAGGAGGAAGAGGCCTACCTCTCCATGTTCGACCATGAGCTCATGAAGAAGATGTCCTCGGCCGGGGGCATCGGCCTGGGCAAGATGCTCTACGAGAACCTCTCGGACCACCTGGCCAAGGCCAGCGCGGGCACCGCGGCCCGGCTGGCGGGCAAGACCGAGGTCGGTCCGCTCCATCCCGAGGCCACGGGCCTGTCCCTGCACCCCGAGTCCACGGCCACCGCCCTGGAGTCCGGGGACCGGCGCGACGCCGAGTCCCGGCCCGGCATGAACCTGGCTCCGGCGGACATCGCCAAGATTTCCCAGGAGACCACCGTGGCCGCGGCCCGGGCCGAGGCCGTCCCGGCGGCCGAGGCCACGGCTTCGGCTCCCGGGGTCATCCTGCCTCCGGGCTTCCACGGGCCCGACCCCGTCGAGCCCCAGGGGCCCGAGGACCAGGCCGCCCTGGACCGGGCCCTGGAGTTGGCCGGGCGGGTGGAGTCGGGCCGCTCCTCGCGCCGGGCCGTCCGGGCCTACCGCGATGCGGTCCGGGACGAGCCGGCCGTGAGCGCGCCGTCCCATCCCGTGTCCTTCGTCACCCCGCCCGAGGGCGGGACCTGGGATGAGGAGCCCGGAACCTAGCCGGTGCGGAAAAATGTTCCCGGAAACCGGGTCCCTGTCCCGGGATCTCTGAAGGCGATGCAGGCCCGGCGCGGCTTGCGGGGCCATGGCCGGGAACTTGCAGAAGTGGGGAAGAGCGCAGCACCTCCCGGTCCGGGCCCGAGCGGCCCGAGACCCGGGGCCCCGGCGGGAAAACCCGCGCCGGGCGCGGACTGCGGAACCGATGTGCGGACACGGAGCCATCCCATGCTTGAGCGCATACACGCCAATCTCGATCGCCAGAACAAGGCCCTGGCCCTGCTCTTAACGCTTCTTGAGGAAGAATTTTCCCTGCTCAGGAACCGCGAGGCTCCCCAGGTCAGCCGCATCGAGTTCTCCATCCAGGAGCTCCTGCGCCAGATCGCGGTGGAGCGCTCCAGCCTGCGGGAGATGGTGGGGGCCATGAAGCCCGGCACCAAGCGCCTGGCCGCGCTCCTGCCCGGCCTGCCCGCCGAGGAGGCCGCGGCCCTGTCCGCGGCCCTGCGCCGGATCGACCGGGCCGAACAGGTCTGCGCGGTGCAGGCGGAAAAGAACACCATCATGGCCCAGGCCCTGGCCGAGCAGAGCCGCAGCCTCCTGAACTACCTGCACCAGGAGATCCAGCCCAAGTCGGCCGACACCTATTCCGGCCGGGGCCGTTACGCCATGCGCCGGCCCGAGGCCTCGATCCTGCAGCGGAGATCGTGAGATGCCCGGCGTCAACTCCATCCTGGACATCGGCCGGCTGGCCCTCTTCGCGAACCAGAGCGCGCTGGAGGTCACCGGCAACAACATCGCCAACGTCAACACGGAGGGGTACAGCCGCCAGACCGTGCGGCTGGAGGACGGGATCTCCATCGACTACCGCCCCGGCCAGATCGGCACCGGGGTGCTGGCCAAGGAGGTCATCCGCCACTTCGACGAGTTCGTGGAGAAGCAGTACAACGAGAAGAGCTCCGACACCAACCGCTACAGCGCCCTGTACGGCAACCTCTCCAGCCTGGACTCCCTGTTCAACGAGAGCATCACCCCGGGCATCAACGACTCCCTGGCCACCTTCTGGGAGAAGTGGCAGGACCTCACCAACCGGCCCGAGGACTACAGTTCGCGCGAGGCGCTGCTCGGGGCCACCCAGAACTTCCTGAACGGGCTCCAGAACGCGGCCGACGACATCGCCCGCATGCAGTCCCAGATGGACGACTTCATCAACCAGGAGGTGGATGAGGTCAACGACATCCTCAACGAGATCGCCAGCCTCAACCAGCAGATCAACGCCCACGACGTGCCCGGCCAGAACAACGCCAACAGCCTCTACGACCGCCGCGCCCTCCTGGTGCGCAGCCTGGCCGAGAAGCTGGACGTGAACGTCATCGACAACGGCGGCGGGGACATCACCATCCTGACCCAGGCCGGCCAGGTGCTGGTGGACAAGACCGAGGTCTACGAGATCAAGTTCGAGGGCCCCAAGACCATGAAGGACCTGCTGCCCAGCTCGTCCTTCGACGGGGACATCTACTTTTCGGGCAACGACGATTTCGAGTACACCGTGGAGGTGCTCACCGGCGGGTACGCCTCTTCGGCCAACAGCGCCACCTTCCGGGTCTCCCTGGACGGCGGCGCGACCTGGCTCAAGGACGCGGACGGCAACGAACTCACCTTCTCGGCCCACGACGAGTCCGAGAGGGTGCTGGTGGGCGACCTGCACATCTGGTTCGGCACGGCCTCCAACTCCGGCGGCACGGCCACCCAGCAGCTCACCGCGGGCGACCGGTTCACCATCGTGCCCAAGAGCGGGCTGTACTGGTACGAGACCACCTCCACCCCGGTGAACATCACCCCCCAGATCGACTTCACCGGCCGGGACAACGAGCGCCGGCTCACCGGCGGCAGCCTCACCGGGTACTTCAACTTCCGGGACAACTACGTGGGCCGCTACAAGGAGCGGCTGGACGCCTTCGCCAAGTCCATGGCCTGGGAGGTCAACCGGCTGCACAGCCAGGGCACGGGCCTGCAGAAGTTCACCGAGGCCACCGGCACCTACGCCGTGACCTCGGACACCGCGGCCCTGGGCAGCGCGGCCTCGGGCCTGACCTACTACGACAAGCTCCAGTCCGGCGGCTGCATGATGTACGTCTACGACACCAGCACCGGCGAGCTGGCCTCGGCCGCGTCCTTCGGGCCCCTGGACTTCGGGGCCGGGGCGGGAATCCAGAACTTCAATCCCGTGACCATGAGCCTCACCGACGTGCAGGACGCCATCAACCGCACGTACGGCGGCTACATGACCGCCAGCATCGTGAACCACGAGCTCAAGATCACCGCCAAGGACGGCTACGAGTTCGCCCTGGGCACCGACACCACGGGCATCTACGCGGCCCTGGGCGTCAACACCTTCTTCGACGGCGACACCGCCCTGGACCTCAACGTCAACTACAAGGTCCAAAACGACCTGGACTACGTCTGCGCCGGCCACGTGAACGGCGCGGGCGAGGCCAACGCGGGCGACAACACCCAGGCCCTGGCCATCGCCGAGCTCCAGAACACCAAGGTGCAGCTCTCCACGGCCATGGACGGCAAGACCACCCAGACCCTGCAGGGCTACTTCAACGGCATCGTGGCCAGCGTGGGCGCGGACACCGCCAGCAACAAGTTCAACTTCGAGTACAACAAGTCCCTGGCCGACGACCTTTCGGAGCGCCAGGAGGAGATGGCCGGAGTCAACCTGGACGAGGAGATGAGCAACCTGGTCAAGTTCCAGGCTTCCTACACCGCAGCGGCCAAGCTCATCGCCACGGCGGACAAGATGCTGCAGACCGTGCTCGGCCTGAAGAACTAGCGGAGAGAGCCATGCGAGTCTCGCAACGCCAGCGCTTCACCTTCTTCATCAACAACATGAACGACTCCCTGACCGAGCTCATGGAGTTGAACATCCAGGCCGCCAGCCAGAAGCGCATCAACCGGCCCTCGGACGACCCGGTGGGCACCGCCCGGGTGCTCGGCCACCGGGACGCCATCAAGGCCCTGGAGCAGTACAAGACCAATGCGAACGACGCCAAGGGCTGGCTGAACATCGCGGACAACACCCTCATCGAGGTCAACACCATCCTCACCCGTTTCCGGGAGCTGGCCGAGCAGGCCGCCACCGGCACCGTGGGCGCGGACAACCGGGAGCAGATCAGCTACGAGGCGCGCCAGCTCTTCGACCAGCTCATCAACATGGCCAACACCCAGTTCGAGGGCAAGTACATCTTCGGCGGGCACAAGACCACCACCCAGGCCTTCGAGAAGCGGCTGTGGTTGACCACCAACGACGACAACCTGGCCAGCCAGAGCTTCTCCATCGCGGGCGACTCGGAAACGACCGTGCTGGTGCGCTTCCTGAATTCCGGCGCGGTGGGCACCGACCAGCTCAGCTACGAGTACTCGGCCGACGGCGGCAAGACCTTCACCACCGCCACCCTGGCCTCCAACACCAACGTGCTCAACCTCGCGGGCGCCGGGGTGCGCCTGACCCTGGCCTCCGGGGCCTCGGTCTCGGCCTACGACTCCAATACGGTCGGGGCCAACGGCAGCTGGCTCTGGATCCGCCCCACGGCCCAGTACATGGGCGACGACGTGGACAACATCGACATCGCCAATTTCGGGAACTCCACCCTGGGCACCTCGGCCAGCGGCACGTTCAGCAAGGACGTGACCGTGCGCATCGACTCGGGCGCGGCGCTCAACAGCAACATCACCTATTCCTACAGCCTGGACGGGGGCATCTCCTGGACCACCGGCAACTCGGTGACCGGCACCTCCTCCTCGGCCACCCTGGTGGTGCCGGGCGGTTTCCTGACCCTGACCTCCAACGCCTCGGGCAACGGCCTCACCGCCGGGGAGCAGTTCGTGATCCGGCCGCGCACCGGCAAGATCATGGTGGAGATCGGGGCGGGCGAGACCGTGCAGGTGAACAACATCGGCAAGGACGTGTTCGGCGGGGTCTACCAGGACCCCGACGACAGCGAGGCCAGCGCGGTGTTCGGCGGGTCGGACAAGAACCTGTTCGAGACCCTGGGCAAGCTGGTGGGCTACCTGGAGACCAACACCCAGAGCGGGTGCCAGGAGGCCCTGGACAGCCTGAACGAGGTGTCCAAGCACATCATGAACGTGGCCGCCCAGGTGGGCGCGCGGGAGAACCGCATCGACTTCGCCGAGGACACCCTGGAGACCCTGCGCCTCACCGAGCAGGACCGCATGTCCGCGGTGGAGGACATCGACATCGCGGAGCTCATGACCGACCTGGCCAACCAGCAGATCGTGTACGAAACCGTGCTGCGCTCTTCTTCGATGATAATGCGCATGAGCCTGGCCAACTTTATTTAGCAGGCCGCTGAAAATCCCGCGATGGCTGCGTTGCTCGAAACCGTCAAACCCTCACGTATGTCCGAATACGCTTCGGGCTTGACGGTTCCTCGCGCCTTGCCCTCGCGGTTTTTGAGCGGCCTGCTGAAGGCGGACGCACCGGCGCCTGACTTGGGTTTGTACGGGAAAAGGCAGTGTGAGGACGTGTAAAGGGGCCGCGGCGGGGCTTCTCTTTTCCGCGGCATTGGACTATACGGGCGACCCATGCTCATTCTGACGCGGCGCCCTGGGGAGAGCATCTACCTCGGGGATGACATCAAGATCACGGTCCTCAGCGTGCAGGGCAAGCAGATCAAGGTCGGGCTCGACGTGCCCGGGGATCTGCCCGTGTACCGTGAGGAGCTCTACCTGCGGGTCCAGGAGCAGAACAAGATGGCTCTGGACCTCAGCGACCAGGATCTCCTGGCGGCCACCGAGCTATGGCAAAAAGACAAGTAGAGCGCAGCATCCAGACCCGGCTGGGCCGCATCGCCGTGGACCCGGGGCGGATCATCCATTTCCCGCGGGGCATCATCGGCTTCGAGGACCGCAAGGAATTCACCTTGCTCCAGATCAAGCCCGATTCCCCCTTCCTCATGCTCCAGTGCGTGAGCCACCCCGAACTGGGGCTCATGGTGGCCGACCCCTTCGCCTTCCTCAAGGATTACGAGGTCAAGGTGGGCAACGCCGAGCAGCGCATCCTCCGCCTGGAGAACATCCGCCAGGTGGCGGTGCTGGTCACGGTCAGCATCCCCAAGGGGCGGCCCGAGGAGACCTGCCTGAACCTCACCGGCCCCATCCTGGTGAACTACACGGCCCGCATCGGCCTGCAGATTCCCCAGGTGGACAGCAAGTATCCCGGCCGGTTCTTCATCAAGGATTCCAAGGAAAAAAAGGAAACAGGGGAAGACCCCCCTGGCTCAGGCGGTTCGGGAAAGGGCGGCGCCGTCCGCTAGATGAGCAGGTCCAGATCCTCCTCGACGATCTTGGCGGCGGTCTTCCGGGTGTCTATCACGTAGGTCCCGGACTCGACCTGTTCCTTGATCTCGTTGACCCTGGCCCTGCGCACATCGGGGCTCTCCTGCGCCTCGCGCAAGGCCCGGGCGAAGAGCCGGCCCTCCCGCGAGATGCGCACCGAGTCGCTCCGTGACGACTTGTCCGACTTGTCCTTGCGGACCTGCCGTTCAACCGTCTCGGTTTCGGGCTTCTCGTAGCCCTTGACGGCGCTCAGGACGTCCTTGATCTGCATTTTCCACTCTCCCCACGGCTAGAGCATGGTGTCGTTGACCGTCTCCAGCGCTATCTCCCACAGCCTGGACATGATGGCCTGCGCTTCCTCGTTCCTGGCTTCGCGCATCATGCCTTCCTCCGAAACGAAGACCTTCATTCCCAGTTCGTCCGGGGGGTAGAAGACCTCCACATCCACCCCCAGTTCTTCCCGCAGCCTGAGGCGGATCTCCCCAACCACCTCGTTCTCGCTTTCCGCTGCCAGAAGGTTTTCCACGATCTCCCGGGCCACCTGCTCCACGAGCACTCTGCGCCGGGCCGCCCGGGCCGCCTCCTCCCCCTCCGGTACGCCCAGGGTGGCCAGGCGGTGCCGGGCGATCCTCCGGGCAATGCCGATCTGCTTGCCGTAATTCCGCAGCATCTTGCGGACATGGAGGGGGGCGGCGGTCACGGCATATACCTCTACTCACCAGCATTATCGGCAGGGGTTCATGGAAACTTTAGGGTAGTTAAGAAAAATTAAGAGAATCCGTCCGGTGCGGCGTCTCTTGAATCCCGGGCGGCTTTCCACTACCTTGCCGCGCATGCACGCATCCATGGGCGCCCCGTGCGCTGTCTACATCGTGGCCAAGGCCGGCCATGCCGGAGCCCTGGCCCTGGCCGGGGAGATCGAGGCCTGGCTGTCCGGCCGGGGAGTGGCCAGCCGGGTCATGGAAAACCATCCCGAGTCCGCCGGGCTGTTGCCGGAACAGGCCGGCCCGGGCGACCTGCTCCTGGTCCTGGGCGGAGACGGGACCATGCTGGGCGTGGCCCGGGAGGCCGTGCCCCGCGGCCTGCCCGTGCTGGGCCTGAACCTGGGCCGGGTGGGCTTCCTCAACGAGGTCCCGGTGGAGGAATGGCCCGAATGCCTGGCCGCGCTCCTGGAGCAGGGCTGCGAGGTGGTCCGGCACACGGTGCTGTCCTATGCCGTGGAGCGGGGCGGGGCCGTGGCGCAGAGCGGCCTGGCGGTCAACGACCTGGTGATCAGCCGCGGCTCCCTGGCCCGGCTCATCCACCTGGGCCTGGCCGTGGACAACGAGCCCCTGACCAGCATGCGGGCCGACGGGGTCATCATCGCCACGCCCCTGGGCTCCACCGGGTACGCCGTGTCCGCGGGCGGGCCCATCGTGCACCCCTCCCTGGACTGCTTCACCGTGACCCCCATCTGCCCGTTTTTGCAGAACCTCCGCCCCCTGGCCCTGCCGGGCCGGTCCGAGGTGGCGGTCACCGTGGCCGAAGAGACCCCCAAGGTGCACCTCACGGTGGACGGGCAGGTGGGCCTGGTCCTGGCCTCCGGGGACGTGCTCCGGGCCACGCGCGCGGAGCAGGATCTGCTGCTGGTGGCCCTGGGCCGCTCCACCTACCTGGCCCGGCTGGTGGCCAAGGGGATAGTCTAGGACATGCGCAGCATCCGCTTCCCGGCCTGGGCCGCCCTGGCCCTGGCCTGCCTGGCCTGGGGCTGCGTCGGGGGGGCGCCCAAGGCCCCGGTCCTGGCCCCGGTGTCCGACCGCGCGGCCGCGTCCCTTGCCCGGTCCCTGGACCCGGCCACCCAGGACCTGGCCTCCTGGCGGGACCTGGAGCCCGGGCTCAAGCTCTCCCTGGACTACCTCACGTCCAAGCCCGCGGACGGGGTGGCCGTGGCCGGTCCGCCCGCCGTCACCTGGGGCCGGGTCCGGGCCACGGCCCAGCGCCTGCTGGAGCTCTTGCCCCAACTGGACGCGGACCCCGGCCTGCTGGCCCGGGAGTTCGCCTGGGCCGAGCTGGCCCCCCGGCCCCTGCTCACCGGCTACTACGCGCCCATCCTGGACGCCAGCCCGGTCGCGACGCCGGAGTTTCCCTATCCCTTGTATGCGCTGCCGCCCGACGTGCAGACCGTGGACCTGGGCCGGTTCCATCCCCGCTGGGACGGGCAGACCCTGGTCTACCGGGTGCAGGGCGGCCGCATCGAACCCTATTTCGACCGCGCGGCCATCGACGGCCAGGGCGCGCTGGCAGGCCAGGGCCTGGAGCTGGCCTGGGTGCGCGACCGCTACGACGCCTTCGTGCTCCAGGTGCAGGGCTCGGGCCTGTTGCGCTTCCCGGACGGCGCGTTGCGCCATGCCCTCTACGCGGGCAAGAACGGCCGGCAGTACGTGAGCCTGGGCAAGGCCATGGCCCAGGCCGGGCTCATCCCCCTGGAGCAGGTGACCATGTCCTCCATTCGGGAGTACCTGGACGCCCACCCGGACCAGGAGCAGGCGCTCCTGGACAAGAACCCGAGCTACGTGTTCTTCCGCCTGGCCGACTCGGGCCCCCTGGGGGCCATGGGCCGGCTCTTGACGCCCCGGGTCAGCGTGGCTACAGACCCCCGGGTCCTGCCCCTGGGTTCGGTCCTGGCCCTCGCCGCGGATCTGCCGCCCGGCGCGCCGGGCACCGCGGACGAGGCGGGCCGCGCCCTGGCCGGCCTGGCCCTGGCCCAGGACACCGGGGGGGCCATCAAGCAGGCCCACCTGGACTATTTCTGCGGCAGCGGCCCCGAGGCCGGCGCACTGGCCGGGGAGCTCAAGGCCCGGGCCCGGGTCTGGCTGCTGCTCGTGCGCGAGGAGCCCTGATGTCCTACCTCTCCCTGGCGGACCTGCGCCGCCTGTTCACCGCATGCGCCGAGGCCCAGACCGAGGAAGTGAAGCGCTGGCACCAGGCCGCGCCCGAGACCCTGCCCGCCCCGGAGGCCGACGATCTCCCGGCTCTGGCCCAGGCCCAGCACCTGGCCAACTTCCGGCTGTGGCACGTGGAGGACGACGCCCGGGCCACCGACGTGGGGCCCGAGGTCATCGCCCGCTGCAAGCGGGACATCGATCGCCTGAACCAGCAGCGCAACGACCTCATCGAGCAGGTGGACACCTGCTTGGTTTCCCTGATATTGCCCCTGCTGCCGGTGCAGCCCAAGGACCGGATCAACACCGAGACCCTGGGCAGCGCCCTGGATCGGCTGTCGATCCTGGCCCTGAAGATCTACCACATGGACGAGCAGGCCCGGCGCCAGGAGGCGGGGCCCGAGCACCAGGCCGCCTGCCGGGACAAGGCCGAGGTCCTGCGCCGCCAGCGCGCCGACCTGCTGGCCGCGGCCCTGGACCTGCTGGACGAGTACGCCCGGGGCGACAAGCGTCCGGTGGTCTACCGCCAGTTCAAGATGTACAACGACCCCCGCCTCAATCCCCGGTTGTACGGTCCCCGGCTCTCCGGCGCGGCCCGGGCCGGGGACGGGGCGTCCGAGGAGTGAGATGGCCGACTTCGAGGCAGTGATCGGACTGGAGGTCCACGCCCAGCTCTCCACCAGGTCCAAGCTCTTCTGCGCGTGCTCCACGCGCTTCGGCGACGAGCCCAACCAGAACGTGTGCCCGGTGTGCGCCGGCATGCCCGGGGTGCTGCCCGTGCTCAACCGCACCGCGGTGGAGTATGCGGTGCGCATGGCCCTGGCCACCGGCTGCACGGTGAACCCCACCTCCCTGTTCGCGCGCAAGAACTACTTCTACCCGGACCTGCCCAAGGGCTACCAGATCTCCCAGTACGAGAATCCCCTGGCCGAGCACGGCGCGGTGGAGATCGAGGTGGACGGGAAGCGTCGCCGCATCGGCATCACCCGCATCCACATGGAGGACGACGCGGGCAAGAGCATCCACTCGCCTGCGGACAACGCCAGCTTCGTGGACCTGAACCGCACCGGCACCCCGCTCATCGAGATCGTGAGCGAGCCGGACATGCGCTCCCCGGAGGAGGCCGCGGCCTACCTCAAGGCCCTGCACTCCATCCTGCTCTACCTGGGCATCTGCGACGGGAACATGGAGGAGGGCTCCTTCCGCTGCGACGCCAACGTGTCCATCCGGCCGCGCGGCCAGGAGGCCTTCGGCACCCGGGCGGAGCTCAAGAACATGAACTCCTTCCGCAACGTGCAGCGGGGCATCGCCCACGAGATACGCCGCCAGATCGACCTGGTGGAGGACGGCGAGGCCGTGGTCCAGGAGACCCGGCTGTTCGACGCGGGCAAGGGCGTGACCCTGCCCATGCGCGGCAAGGAGGAGGCCCANNACTACCGCTACTTCCCGGACCCGGACCTGTTGCCCCTGACCCTGGACCCGGCCTGGATCGAAGAGGTGCGCGCCTCCCTGCCCGAGCTGCCCGAGGCCCGGCGGGAGCGGTTCGTGGCCCAGTTCGGCCTGCCGGACCAGGACGCGGTGGTGCTCACCGGCGACCGGGCCCTGGCCGACTATTTCGAGGCCGCGGCGGCCGTGTATGCCGAGCCCAAGAAGCTGGCCAACTGGATCATGACCGAACTCATGCGCGAGCTGGCCGCGGCCGGCCGCACCGCCCGGGAGTGCGCCTTCACCCCGCCGCAGTTGGCCGCCCTGGTCAGGCTGGTGGAGGAGGGGAGCATCTCCGGCACCGTGGGCAAGCAGGTGCTCTCCGAGCTCTTTCCCGCGGGCGGCGATCCCGCGGCCTACGTCAAGGACAAGGGCCTGGTCCAGATCTCCGACGCCTCCTCCCTGGACGCTGCGGTGGCCGAGGTGTTGGCCGCGCATCCCAAGGAGTGCGAGCGCTACCGGGCCGGGGAAAAGAAACTCACCGGGTTCTTCGTGGGTCAGGTGATGAAGAAGACCAAGGGCCAGGCCAACCCCAAGCTGGTGGCGGAGCTTTTGGCCAAGCACCTGGGCGGGTAGGGCATGAGCGCGACCGAACTCAAGAAGGGCGCGGGCCGCATGGCCGCCCTGACCCCCAAGCAGTGCACCGACGCCGGGCTGGCCCTGGTGTTCGTCTTCCTGCTGGTCGCCTTGCTGGGCCGCCAGGACTGGGCTGTGTGGGCCGCCGCGGCGGCGACGCTCCTGCTCATGACCGCGCCCGCGGTGTACAAGCCCTTCGGGGTGGCCTGGTTCGGCCTGTCCCATGCCCTGGGCACGGTGATGAGCAAGCTCATTCTCTCCCTGGCCTTCTTCCTGGTGGTGACCCCGGTGGCGGCCCTGCGCCGCGCCCTGGGCAAGGACCCCATGCGCCTGCGCCAGTGGAAGGCCGGGCAGGACTCGGTATTCACCGTGCGCGACGTGACCGTCCAGGCCCAAGACCTGGAACGGCCGTTCTGATATTCCGGAGGGATACATGGATTTCCTGAAAGACCTGTGGGCGTTCCTCAAGGTGCGCAAGAAGTTCTGGCTCCTGCCCATCATCCTGACCCTGCTGCTGTTCGGCGTGCTCATCGTGCTCACCAGCGGCTCGGCCGTGGCCCCCTTCATCTACACCCTGTTCTAGCAGGCCGTTGAAAATCCCGCGATGGTTACACTCTCTATATCCGTAAGACTCGAAGCCTCGTCTAACGGCTATAGGGCTGCGTTGCTGCGAACCCGTCAAACCCTCACGTATGTCGAATACGCTTCGGCCTTGACGGATTCTTGCGCCTTGCCCTCGCGGTTTTTGAACGGCCTGGAATAGTTAGGAGATTGACGGTGCGCCACGCCATCCTGGGCATCTCGGCCTACTACCACGACGCCGCGGCCGTGCTCCTGGAGAACGGCCGCATCGTGGCCGGCGCGCACGAGGAGCGCTTCACCCGCAAGAAGCACGACGCCTCCTTCCCGACCAATGCGGTGGGCTACGTGCTCAAGGAGGCCGGGGTGGGCCTGGCGGACCTCACGGCCATCGCCTTCTACGACAAGCCCTACCTGAAGTTCGAGCGGCTCCTGGAGACCTACCACGCCTTTGCGCCGCAGGGGCTCCAGAGCTTCCTCTCGGCCATGCCGGTGTGGATCAAGGAGAAGCTCTTCATGCGCCGCATGCTCTGGGAGGAGCTGGAGAAGGTCGGCCCGGGCCGGCCCACGCTGCTCTTCCCCGAGCACCACCTGTCCCACGCGGCCAGCGCGTACTACGCCTCGCCCTGGGCCGAGGCCGCGGTGCTCACCGTGGACGGGGTGGGGGAGTGGGCCACCACCACCATCGGGCACGGCTCGGGCCGGGACCTGACCATCCTGCGCCAACTCGACTTCCCGCACTCGTTGGGCCTGCTCTATTCGGCCTTCACCTACTTCTGCGGGTTCAAGGTCAATTCCGGCGAGTACAAGCTCATGGGCCTGGCCCCGTACGGCGACCCGGACGCGGCCGAAACCGCCCGCTACGTGCAGGTGATCCGGGACGAGCTCATGGACCTGCGGCCCGACGGCTCCCTGCTCCTGAACATGGCGCACTTCGACTACGCCACCGGCCTGACCATGGTGAAGGACGCCTCGTTCGAGCGGCTCTTCGGCATCCCGCGCCGCGCGCCCGAGAGCGAGCTGACCCAGCCCTACATGAACCTGGCCCTGGCCATCCAGACCGTCACCGAGGAGGCCGTGCTGCGCATGGCGGGGACCGCCCGGGACATGACCGGCTCGCCGCGCCTGGTCATGGCCGGCGGCGTGGCGCTCAACTGCGTGGCCAACGGCAAGCTGCTGCGCACCGGCATGTTCGAGCACGTGTACATCCAGCCCGCGGCGGGCGACGCGGGCGGCGCCCTGGGCGCGGCCCTGGCCGCCTGGCACATCCACCTGGGCCGGGACAAGGTCGCTGCGCCGGACGGCCGGGACATCATGCAGGGCTCCTACCTGGGCCCCGAGTTCCCGGAGCGCGACATCCGGCGCTGCGCCCGGCGCTTCTCCGCGCCCTTCACCCGGTTCGACGACTTCGGCGACCTCTGCGCCATGGTGGCCGGGCTCCTGGACGAGGGCAAGGCCGTGGGCTGGTTCCAGGGCCGCATGGAGTGGGGCCCCCGCGCCCTGGGCAACCGCAGCATCCTGGGCGACCCGCGGCGGCCGGACATGCAGAAGAAGCTGAACCTCAAGATCAAGTACCGCGAGGGGTTCCGGCCCTTCGCCCCCTCGGTGCTGGCCGAGGCCGCGGACGAGTACTTCCAGCTCGACGGCGCGCCCTCGCCCTACATGCTCCTGGTGGCCCCGGTGCGGGAGGCCCACCGCAAGCCCCTGCCGGAAGGGTACAACCAGCTCCCCCTGTACGACCGGCTCTACGTGCTGCGCTCCGACATCCCCGCGGTCACCCACGTGGACTACTCGGCCCGCATCCAGACCGTGCACCCGGAGACCAATCCGCGCTACCACGCGCTCATCAGCGCCTTCCAGGAGCGCACCGGCTGCGGCCTGGTGGTGAACACCAGCTTCAACGTGCGGGGCGAGCCCATCGTGTGCACCCCCGAGGACGCCTACCGCTGCTTCATGCGCACCGAGATGGACCACCTGGTTCTGGGCGACTTCCTCTTCGACAAGGAGGCCCAGCCCCCGTTTGAAGATGAGGGCGATTGGCGCAACGAATACGAGCTTGATTAAAGGAATCTTCGCATGGAATTTCATATCCGCTTCGACGACGCGGGCCGCAACCTGCTGCTCCTGGACCAGCGCTACCTGCCCACCCGCGAGGACACCTTCACCTGCACCGACACCGACCAGACCGTCTACGCCCTGCAGACCATGGTGGTGCGCGGGGCCCCGGCCATCGGCGTGACCGCGGCCTACGGCTGCTTCCTGGCCGCGCGCGAGGCCGGCGACGGGGAGGGGTGGCGGGAGCGGCTGGACGCGCTGCTCACCAAGCTGGAGAACGCCCGGCCCACGGCCGTGAACCTGCGCTGGGCCGTGGAGGAGATGCGGGGGACCTGGGACAAGTCCCTTACCCAGCCGCAACTCCTGGAGAAGTGGCTGGCCCAGGCCAAGGACATCCACGCCGCGGACATCGCCATCAACACCAGGATGGGGGCCTTCGGCGGCGCGCTGGTGCCGGACGGCGGCACGGTCATGACCCACTGCAATGCGGGCGCGCTGGCCACCGCGGGCTACGGCACCGCCCTGGGCGTGGTGCGCGGTGCGGTGGACATGGGCAAGTCGGTCAAGGTCATCGCCAACGAGACCCGGCCCTTCCTGCAGGGCGCGCGGCTCACCGCCTGGGAGCTGCACTACGACAAGATTCCGGTCACCGTGGCCTGCGACAACGCCTGTTCCCTGCTCATGTCCCGGGGCATGGTGGACCTGGTGGTGGTGGGCGCGGACCGCATCGCGGCCAACGGCGACGCAGCCAACAAGATCGGCACCTCGGGGGTGGCCATCCTGGCCAGGCACTACGGCGTGCCCTTCTACGTGGCCGCGCCCCTGTCCACCATCGACCTGCGCACCGCCACGGGCAAGGACATCCCCATCGAGGACCGCACCCCCCGCGAGGTGACGCATGTCGGGGAAACGCAGATCGTGCCGGACGGGGTGCCGGTGTTCAACTTCGCCTTCGACGTGACGCCCGCGGACCTCATCGCCGGCATCGTGACCGAGATGGGCGTGCTGCGCCCTCCCTACACCGAGAGCATCCGCGCGGCCTTTGCCAGCGTCGGCAAGTAGCCGCGAACCTCTTCCGCCGAGTCGCGGGGAGGCAACCCCGTGCTCCCCATCGCCATTGCCATCGGACGCCGGCGCGGGCAGGCCGGGGCGGTCGGACGATCCTGGCCGCGGGGGCCGGTTCAGGCCCGACCGGCCGGTATCTCGATCACGTCGCCGGTGCAGGCCTTTTCGATGCCGAAGGCGGCGTGGAACCTGGCCAGGGCCGGCAGCGCGGTGCAGTGCATGGGAAGGAGGCGCGCCACGTTGCGCTCCCGGAAATAGGCGATGCTCTTTTCCAGCACGTCGTCGCACTGCAGGAGATGGAAGCCGCCCACCACCGTGTGCAGCCGGTCTTCTCCGGTCACCTGCCGGGCCTGTTCGCAGATGTTGCATATCCCGGCATGGGAGCAGCCGGTGACCACCACCAGGCCCTCGGGGGTGGTGATGGCCAGGGCCGTGTCGTCGGGAAGGTGCTCCGGCCGCCTTTGGCCATTCTCCATCCGATAAAAGGGGGTGGTCTTGGCCTCGAAGTCGTTGCGCCGGGGTATCTCGCCGAGAAACCAGACCGTCTCGGTGAGCCGGAAGGGGCCGCACGATTCGTGAAGGGCGAAGGCCGCGGCCGCGCTGGATCGCGGCATGGCCATGCCGTTGTATTCGCCGCTCGGCCGGTAGCGGTCGGCAAAGACCTCCGGGTGGGCGAGGAGTCTGGGCCGGACGCCGGCCCCGGCCAGGGCGGGGAGCCCGTCGGTGTGGTCCCAATGGCCGTGGCTGAGGACGATCCACTGCGCGCTGTGCAGGTCAATGGCGCTGAGTCCGGCGTTGGCGAGGATCACCTCCGAGGGGCCGGTGTCGAAAAGGATGTCGCATTCGGCCGAGATGAAAATCGCGAGCCCGTGTTGCGCGGAGAATTTCTTGTCCAGGAATCCCATTCGGGCCTGGTCTTCACACAGGATGGTCATTCGCAGTGGCTGCGGCATGGATTCCCTCCCTGGGCGCATCCGGCCTGCTCAGCGCAGGATGCGCCGGAGAAACTGTTTGGTCCGTTCGTGCTGCGGGCGTTCGAAAAACGACTCCGCATCCCCGTGCTCCACCAGGCATCCCTGGTCCATGAAGAGGATCTCGTCGGCCACCTCCCGGGCAAAGCCCATCTCGTGGGT
>DKEU01000223.1 GCA_002452635.1 Desulfovibrionaceae bacterium UBA6814
TTCGGCCGGGCGGCACGGTTCCTGTTGAGGTGCATCCAGCGCCGACCCTCGCGGCCCTGCTGCGGGAAAATTCCGGCGTGGAGGCGCGCAATGGCCATCGAGTACACGCCCATCGGGCACTTCATGACCCCGCACAAGGACGTGCGCGACATGCCCATCCAGCCCCGCGGGGCCCTGGGCGTGCGGGGCGGCATCCTGGTGCTGCCCGAATACCGTGACGGCCTGGCCGACCTGGACGGCTTCTCCCACGTCATCGTGCTCTACCACCTGCACCGGGTGCGGGGCCGCTCCCTGCGGGTGACCCCCTTCCTGGACACCCGGGAGCACGGCATCTTCGCCACCCGCTCGCCGGCGCGGCCCAATCCGGTGGGCCTGTCCGTGCTGCGGCTCGTCGCGGTGACCGAACTGGTGGTCTATCTGGAGAACGTGGACGTGCTGGACGGGACCCCGGTCATCGACATCAAACCCTATGTGCCGGACTTCGACGCGTGGCCCGCCGAGCGGGTGGGCTGGTTCGAGGGCCGCGCCTGCCGGGCCTCGGCGGAGCGCTGCGGCGAGCGCTTCGCCTGCCCCAAGGCCGAACTCGTGGAGGATTGAACATGGCGGCATTCGTACTTGTGCACGGCGCGTTCCAGGGCGGCTGGGTGTGGAAGGACGTGGCGAGGAAACTGCGCAGCCAGGGGCACGAGGTGCACACGCCCACCTTCTCGGGCTGCGGCCACCTGCACCACGGGGCCCGGGAGGGCCTGGGCCTGCACGCCTACATCACGGACCTGTGCGACTACCTGCACTTCGAGGGGTTGGAGGACGTGGTGCTGGCCGCGCACAGCTTCGCGGGCATGGTCCTGGGCGCGGTCATGATGCGCGCCCCGCGCCTTGTCGGCCAGGCGGTGTTCGTGGACGGGGTCATCCCCGAGGCGGGCCGGTCCTTTACCGACACCGCGGGCGACGCGTTCCGGCACATGCTGGAGAGCCACCGCGCGGGCCCCTGGAAGGTGCGGCCCTGGGCCCTGCCCGTGTTCGGGGTGCCCGAGGAGCGCGCGGCCTGGTTCAAGCCCCGGCTGTGCGATTTCCCGGTGGCGGCCTTCCTCACCCCCTTCCCCGGGGAGTTCGACCCCACGGCCGTGCCCGCGGCCTACCTGAGCTGCCGCAACACGGCCAGCCCCTTCATCCGGGCCATGGCCCTCAAGGCCCGGGGCCTGGGCTGGCCCGTGGCCGAACTGGAGTCGGGCCACTGCCCCATGGTCACCTGCCCGGACGAACTGGCCGGCCATCTGGACGCCCTGGCCGCGCCCCGCAAGGCTGCGGCGTGAAAGCCCGCCCGGGCCTGCGCGCGGCCGTGCGCAAGCGACTGGCGGACTTCTGCCTGGAGGTGAACCTGGCCTGCGCCCCGGGCGAGCTGGTGGCCCTGGTGGGCCCCTCGGGCGCGGGCAAGACCACGCTCCTGCGCTGCCTGGCCGGGCTGGAGATCCCGGACGGCGGGGACATCCAGTTCAACGGCCGGACCTGGAGCCGCGGCCGGCGCATCCTGTGCCGGCCGCAGCAGCGGGGCGTGGGGCTCCTGGCCCAGGACGCGCCGCTCTTCCCCCACATGACGGTGCTCAGGAACGTGGAGTTCGCCCTGGACCCGGGGGACGGCGGCCCGGGCCCGGACATGGACGCCCTGGCCCTGCTGGAGGAGCTGGGCGTGGCCCATCTGGCCGGCCGCCGGCCCCACGAGATCTCCGGCGGGGAGCGGCAGCGGACGGCCCTGGCCCAGGTGCTGGCCCGGCGGCCCCGCCTGCTCCTGTTGGACGAGCCCTTTTCCGCCCTGGACGTGGAGAACCGCCTGGCCCTGCGGCAGCGGCTGCTCGCCCTGCGCGACGCCGCGGCCGTGCCCATCCTGCACGTGACCCACGACCTGGCCGAGGCCCGGGCCCTGGCCACCCGGGTGGTGTCCCTGCGCTGCGGCCGGGAGGACCCGGCCTGGCTGGCCCGCCAGATGGAGCTGTTGGCCCGCGAGCAGGGGGCGGAGGGCGGCTCCCCGGCCCCGGCGTATGCAACCCCGGCCCGCGCGGCCTGCGCGGCGAGTTGAGGAGAGTTCCATGAAGTCGGTGCGCACCTTCGGTCCGCTCGTGCTGGCCCTGCTGCTCCTGGTGGGCGGCAGCCTCCCGGCCTCGGCCGGCGAGGCCTTCACCATCGCCGCGGGCGCGGGCTACCGCAAGCTGGTGTCCGCCCTGGGCGAGGCCTACGCCAAGACCGGCAAGCCCCTGCCCCAGCAGGTCTACGGCAACATGGGCCAGGTCATCGCCCAGGCCAAGCAGAGCGGGGTGGTGGACCTGGTCATCGGCGACAAGAAGTTCCTGGACAAGGCCGAACTGGACGTGGCCGCGGAATACGCCATCGGCAAGGGCCGGCCGGTGCTGGCCGTGGCCAAGGGCTGCCCCAGCGCGGCCTGGAAGGGGCGCAAGGTCCTGGACGCGGCCGGGGCCAAGGCCCTGCTCGCGGACCCGGCGGTGGCCCGCATCGCCCTGCCCGACCCCAAGAAGGCCATCTACGGCCGCGCGGCCACCGAGTTCATGGAGCGCAGCGGCCTGGCCCAGGGGGTGGCGGGCAAGCTGCTGCCCGTGGGCACCGTGCCCCAGGTCTCGGCCTACGTGGTGAGCGGCGAGGTGGACCTGGGCTTCATCAACCTCACCGACGGCCTGGCCATCAAGGACAAGGCGGCGGCCGTCATCCCCCTGGACGAGTCCCTGTTCGACCCCATCCGCATCGTGGCCGACTCCCTGAAGACCAGCCCCAACCCCGCGGCCGCCGCGGAGTTCGGGGCGTTCCTGGCCACCCCGGCCGCCCGGGAGATCGTGGCCGCCCAGGGCCTGTAGCCGCGGTGCTGGAGTCCCTGCGCAGCCTGGCCGACCCCGCGGCGTCCGGGGCCATGCTGCTCAGCCTGAAGACCCTGGCCGTGGCCGCGCCCTGCCTGGCCGTGGCCGGGGTGGGGCTGGGCTACGCCCTGGGCCGGGGCCGGGGGACCTGGGCCTCGTGCCTGGACTTCCTGGTGACCCTGCCCCTGGTGTTCCCGCCCATCGCCACCGGGTTCCTGCTCCTGCTCCTGCTGGGCCGGCGCAGCGCGGTGGGGGGCTTCCTGGCCGAGCAGGCCGGGGTGGAGATGGTGTTCAGCTTCTGGGGGGTGGCCCTGGCCGCCTGGCTGGCCGGGCTGCCCCTCATCGTCAAGCCGGTGCAGGCCGCCATCCGCCGCGAGACCGGCCGGCTGGTGGAGGCGGCCTACGTGCTGGGCAAGTCCCCGGCCGTGACCTTCCTGCGGGTGGTGTTGCCCTCCATCCGGCGCAGCGTGTGGGTGGGGCTCTTCCTGGCCCTGGCCCGCTGCCTGGGCGAGGTGGGCATCACCCTGATGCTGGGCGGCAACATCGTGGGCAAGACCAACACCGTGTCCCTGGAGATCTACAACGCGGTGTTCAGCGGCGAGTACGACCGGGCCCTGGCCCTGGTGCTGGTGCTGGGCCTGGTGTCCCTGGCCCTGGTGGCCGCCACCCGCCGCCTGTCCGCCGGGGACTGAAAACGAAGGGGCCGCCCCGCCGAAGCGGGGCGGCCCCAATAATTCCCGTCCGGCCGCGCCTAGCCCAGGGTGTTCCAGGGGGTGGCCGCCACCGGGGCGTAGCCCTTGTCCTGGACCAGGATGTCCAGGGGCAGCATGGCCAGCACGGCCACGTCCAGGTCCGGCACATCCACCAGTTCGCGCACGTCCATGCCCACCAGGTAGCGCTTGCACTTCTTGCAGGCGTGGGCGCGCTCGTGGTCCCGGCCCTCGACGGTGAAGAACTCCAGCTCGTTGGGCTCTTCGGTCCCGCACTCCGGGCAGGCGATGCGCTTGAAGCGCCAGGACATGCCGCACAGGGAGCAGCGCAGCCAGCGCTGGCCGCCGTGGTTCTTGAGGAACTCGCTCTGCTCCACCTCGCCGGCGATGTACAGGGCCAGGTCCGGGCCCGAGCCGCAGCAGGGGCAGCGGCCGTGCAGCCACTTGGCGTCGCGCACCGCCTGGGCCACGTCCTGCTGGGCGCACTCCAGCACCGGCCGCACGATCTGGGCCAGGGCGAAGCGCAGCACGGGCTCGGCCACCTCCATGCCCTGGGCCATCTGCTCCAGTGCCCCGGCGTCGCCGCGCAAAAGCGCCTCCAGGCCGCCGCCCAGGACCGCCGCGTCCTTGGCCAGGGCCGCGGCCATGCGCTCCATGTCCGTGGCCAGGGCCGGGAAGGCGGCGGCCATGGCCGGGAGCAGGCGGGCGGCGCTCTGGCCCAGGAAGGGCGTGAGCCCCGAGAGGTCCGCGTCCAGGAGCACGGGCACGCCCGAGAGCAGGCGCTCCTTGTCCGGGGCCGGGACCGGGGGGACGGGCGGGGTCTGGCCGGCCAGGTCGGCGCGCAGGCGGGCGCGCTCGGCCAGCACCGCGCCGAAGCTGTCCAGGATGGGGGCGAGTTGGGGCGCCTCCTCGCGGGTGCGGGTGAGCCAGTCGGTGAGCCGGGCCTGGTCGGCCGTGTCCAGAGCGGAGTGCGACATACGTTCTCCCTGTGCAGCGTTACGGTAGTTCGATGATCCGACATCAACAGGCTGTTCAGCGCGGTTTCCGCCGCATAAGACCTGGTATCGCGTCGCGGCGCAACAGGCTAAAAAAAACATGAAGCAGGACGGATGAAAACGCCAAGGCCGAAGCCTTGAGCCGCCAGCGGGTCTTCGAGCGCTACGGCGCAAGAGGGCAGCGCGGCATCCGGCGGGAAGCGAGAGATTGACGTTTTCGCAGCAACACAGCCTTTGCGGGATTTCCAAAGCCTGTTGGGTGGGCCGTCCCGCCCATGTGCGGATGGAGCGGGACGGCCCGACGGCTTACGCCGTCATGCAGGGGGTGGGCTTCGCCGTCACGTCCGGGCCGACGAGCGGGCCGGCGCAAACACCTTGGCGAAGAACTGCTTCCGGGTCATGGGCGCCGCAGCCGAGGCCACGGCGTACTTGTGGTACTTCTTGGGATCGTCGGCCACCAGGTAGATGACCGCCACCTGGTCCTGGTCCAGGAGCTGGGCCTTGGGGAACCTCTTCTTGACCACGGCCAGCCGCTCCTTGGCGAGCTTCAGCATGGCGTCGCGTTCGCCGAAGTTCATGGCGCCCATGGCGCAGGTCTTCACGCACATGGGCAGGCGGTTGCCCTGGAGCCGGTCGATGCACATGTTGCACTTGGTCAGCTCGCCGGTGGCCTCGTCCCGCCGCGGGACGTTGTAGGGGCAGGCCTCGATGACCTCCTGGGCCTGGTCCTTGGTGAGCTGCTTGGTCTTCTCGTTGTAGATGACCGCGCCGGTCTTCTCGTCGTAGGTGGCGCAGCCGGCCACGTAGTCGGTGGCCACGGCCAGGCAGTTGGGGGACAGGCAGTGGCGGCACTGGTCCGGGAAGAAGTACCAGGACACCCCGTTCTTGTCCATGTGCTCGCTGAAGCGCACGAGCTTCAGATTGAAGGGGTTCAGGTCCGGGGGATTCTGATGCGTGCCGGTCTGCTTGGTGGGCACGGCC
>DKEU01000110.1 GCA_002452635.1 Desulfovibrionaceae bacterium UBA6814
CGCTGCTGCTGCCCGCCCGAGAGCTGGGCGGGGAAGGCCTGGGCCTTGTCCGGGATGTTGACCTTGGCCAGGATCTCCATGGCCAGGTCCACGGCCTCGGCGCGGCGCATGCCGCGCACCAGGGCGGGGGCCAGGGTGATGTTCTCCAGCACGGTCATGTGCGGGTAGAGGTTGAACTGCTGGAACACGAACCCGATCTCGGCCCGCAGCATGGTGAGGTTGGTGGAGGGGTCGGACAGGCGCTGGCCGTCCACCGTGATCTCGCCCTGCTGGATGGGCTCCAGGCGGTTGATGCAGCGGATGAGCGTGCTCTTGCCCGAGCCCGAGGGGCCGCAGACCACCACCACCTCGCCCTCGGTGACGTCGAGGGAGATGTCCCTCAGCACGTGCATGTCCCCGTACCACTTGTGCACGTGGTCGAAGGTGATCATGGGGCCTCCGGTTGGCGGGCCAAGCGCCCGCGTTGATGCATGTTCGTAGCAGACCGGACCGGTTGCGGCAAGCCCCGGGCCCGAATGTTTGTCCAGTCTGTGCGGGCCGTTAGGCCGCAGCCAGGGCCTGCTCCAGGGCCTGGGCGAAGTCCTCCACGTCCTGGGCCGTGGTGTCGAAGGAGGTCATCCAGCGGTAGAGCGGGGCCTCCTCGTCCCAGGTGTAGAAGAAGTAGCGCTGCTTGAGCCGCTCGGCCGCGGCCCGGGGCAGGCGCACGAACACCGCGTTGGTGTCCACGCTGCCCTGCACCTCGACCTTGGGCAGGCCCTTGACCCGGTGGGCCAGGAGCCGGGCCATGGCGTTGGCCTGGCGGGCGTTGTCCAGCCACAGGCCATCCCGGAGCAGTTCGCTGAACTGGGCGGCGATGAAGCGCATCTTGCTGGCGAGCTGCATGTTCTGCTTGCGCAGGTACTTGAACTCGTCGGCCAGTCCGGGGCGCAGGAAGACCACGGCCTCGCCGAACATCAGGCCGTTCTTGGTCCCGCCGAAGGAGAGCACGTCCACCCCGCAGTCGGTGGTCAGCTCGCGCAGGGAGCGGTCCAGGGCCTCGGCCGCGTTGGACAGGCGCGCGCCGTCCAGGTGCAGGTACAGGCCGTGGGCGTGGGCCTGCTCGGCAATGGCCCGGATCTCCTGGGGGGTGTACACCGCGCCCAGCTCGGTGGCCTGGGTGATGGACACCACCTTGGGCTGGGAGTGGTGCTCGAACCCGAACCCGTGCAGGCGGCGGGCGACGCCCTCGGGCGCGATCTTGCCCTGGTCCGCGGGCACGGTGAGCAGCTTGAACCCGCCCACGTGCTCGGGCGCGCCGCACTCGTCCACGTTGATGTGGGCGCTCTCGGCGCAGACCACGCCGTGCCAGGGACGGCACAGGGTGGAGAGGCCGCACACGTTGGCCCCGGTGCCGCCGAACACGAAGAAGGCCTCGGCCGCGTCGCCGAACAGGCGGCGGAACCGGGCGCGGGCCTCCTTGGTCCAGGGGTCGGCGCCGTAGGCCACGCAGTGGCCCGCGTTGGCCCGGGCCAGGGCCTCCATGATGCGGGGATGGGCCCCGGAATTGTTGTCGGATGCGAAGCTGATTGATTGCGACATTGGTTCCTCCTCGCGCTCTTCGGCGCAGGCGGGGGCCGGATACGACACCTGGGCGGGGATGTAAAGGCAGGGCGCAGGGCGCAAAAAAAGGCGCCCCCGGAGGGGCGCCCTGTGTGCAGTGCATGGCCCGTGGGCCCTGCCGGACTACCAGCGGTTCTGGCGCTGGGGCTTTTCCTGGGCGAGGTTGACCTTCAGGGCGCGGCCGCCCATGTCCGAGCCGTTGAGGGCGCGGATGGCCTCGCCCGCCTCGGTCTCGTTCATCTCCACGAAGCCGAAGCCGCGGAAGCGGCCGGTCTCGCGGTCGTTGATCAGCTTGACGGACTGCACGTCGCCGTAAGCGCCGAAGAGGTCGCGGACTTCGGTCTCGGAAGCGGAAAAGGGCAGGTTCCCAACGTAAATCGACTTAACCATTGCGTTCTACTCCTGAAATGCTACATGCCAGCTGTGAATTTTACATGGTCGACGAAATGTCTTGATGCGACTGGCCCGGACTAAGTAACCTGTTTGCGGAAGGAGTCAAGTAAAATAGCCGGGTATTTTTTGTTTTCGCAAAAAAACAGAGCGAAACGCGGCCGATACCTCTTTAGTATGTGAAAAATGCGAATAATAGGCCGGGAACAGCATGTGCACTCTGGAGAATATCTAGAGAACTGAATGCAACCGGGGCCGGGGGGGGAAATCCCGCCAGGTCGTTGCCCCGGGGCCGGGGCGGGCGTACATTGGGGAAAACCATTGGCCGGAGGCCGCCATGCGCGCGATGCTGCTTACGGGATTCGGCGACGTGTCGAACTTCGAGCTGGGCGAGCTGCCCCGGCCCGAGCCGGGGCCGGGGCAGGTGCTGGTGCGGGTGGCCGCGGCCAGCGTGAACCCGGTGGACGTGAAGATCCGGCAACTGGCCCCGGCCTTTGCCCCCAAGCTGCCCGCGGTGCTGGGCCTGGATTTCGCCGGCCTGGTGGAGGAGGTGGGCGAGGGCGTCACGGCCTATGCGCCGGGCGACGAGGTGTACGGCTGCGCCGGCGGGGTGGGGCAGCGCCAGGGGGCCCTGGCCGAGCTCATGCCCGCGGACGTGCGTTTCCTGGCCCGCAAGCCGCGCGCCCTGGACTTCCGCTCGGCCGCGGCCCTGCCCCTGGTGGCCATCACCGCCTGGGACGCCCTGCACGGCAAGGCCCGGGTCCAGGCGGGCGAGCACGCCCTGATCCAGGGCGGCGCGGGCGGGGTGGGGCACGTGGCGGTGCAGTTGGCCAAGGCCGCGGGGCTCGCCGTGGCCGCCACCGTGTCCTCGCCGGCCAAGGCCGACATCGCCCGCTCCCTGGGCGCGGACGAGATCATCAACTATAGGGAAGAAGAGCCCGCGGCCTACGTGCAGCGGCTCACCGGCGGTGCGGGCTTCGACCTGGCCTTCGACACCGTGGGCGGGGCGAGCCTGGAGGCCTCCATCGCCGCGGTGCGGCCCCGGGGCCGGGTGGTGTCCACCAACACCCGCTCCACTCACGACCTGTCCCTGCTCCACGCCAAGGCCCTGTCCCTGCACGTGGTGTTCATGCTCCTGCCCCTGGTCTCGGCCGTGGGCGAGCCGGACTACGCGCCCATCCTGCGCGAGGTGGCGGCCCTGGCCGACGCCGGCCGGCTCACCCCGCTCCTGGACGAGCGGGCCTTCTCCCTGGCCCGGGCCGCCGAGGCCCACGCCCTGGTGGAGTCGGGCAAGGCCGTGGGCAAGGTCGTGGTGGACGTGGTGTAGCGCCGCATCCGCGGCCGGGAAACGTGGCGACGAAGGCAGTCGGGTTTGCGCCGGCGTCAGCGAGGACCGTAGGGTTCTTCGTCCTCGCGGGCCTCCTCGGCTGTTGTGGAGGACTGCGCCGCGGGATAGGGGCGGGCGTGGAGGATGTCGGCCAGGGACGCTTTGCCGGCAACCCAGCGGGCGTACTCGGCCTGGGTCAGCCCCAGGAACTCGGCCAGGGGCCGAGGGTCGCCGCCTTCGTGCCAGAGGTCCACGAAGTCGTCCACGTCCTCGGGCTGGGCGCGGCCAGCCAGGAAAAGTTCGACAAACGTATCAGACATCCAGTTTTCTTCCCCGGACCGCCGGCTTGATGAACGCTCCTGTCACCGCGTGCAGGACGCCGAGATGCCGCCCGCGACGGTTGAAGACCTCGATTTCTCCGTGCAGCCCGTCATAGGTATAATACCAGTTTCCATCCTGGGAAACCCAGACCTGTCGGCCACCAATGACCGCGTACTTCTTCTGGTCGTCCAGGAACGAGGGCGAGGGCTTGGGCGTTCTGGTCACCGGTCGAGCCTAACGTCTTGTCATCCAAATGATATCTCATCGCAAATAAAAGTCAATGACTGGCGGCCAGCCCATTCTCTCGGCCCGGGTCGGCTTGCCCTAGCCCAGTTGCTCCCGGCACTCGTTGAGTTCGGCGATCATCGCGATGAGCTCCACCGCGTGGTTGGCGCGCAGGGTGAATTCCTCGGCAGTGAAGGGCTTGAGCAGGAAGTCGTCGGCGCCCAGCTTGAGGAAGCGGGCGGGCAGGGTGCGGTCGTCCACCCCGGAGACGCCCAGGATGGCGAGCTGGTTGCGCTTGCGCTCCCGGCGCAGTTCGCGGGTGAGTTCGAACCCGTCCATGCCGGGCATGTAGTAGTCGGTGACCACCAGGCCGATGTCCGGCCGGGAGAGGGCCAGGTCCAGGGCGGCCTTCCCGTCGGCGGCCTCCAGCACGTTGTAGCGCTGGGTTTCCAGCATCTTGCGCATGATGGTCCGGTCCACGGACTCGTCGTCCACCACCAGGGCGGTGACACCCATGTTGCGGTACAGCCGGGTGACGATGGCCACCAGGTCGTCCAGGGCGGCGATGTTCTCCTTGACCACGTAGTCCGTGACCTTCTTGGCCAGCAGGGACTCGCGCACCTCGTCCTTGAAGATGGCGGTGAGCACGATGGTGGGCACGCCCGCGGCCATGAGCATGTCCACGGCCTCGCCGTCCGGGGCGTCGGGCAGGTTCATGTTGACCACCGCGGCCAGCAGCCGGCCCTTCTCCTTCTGCACCACCGCCGCGGCCTCGGCCATGGACTCCGCAGCCACGGTGGAGAAGTTGCTCAGGGCCTGCAGGTGGCGGCAGATGATCTTGGCCTGCACGTTGCTGTCTTCCACCACCAGGACCAGCCCCGGCCGCTCGGAGGCCTGCTGCTGGGTCGCCATGGAATCCTCCCGGATTGGCGTGCCGCGCCCCGCGCGGGACGCGAGCGCCGGGCCGAAGCTGGCCCGGCGCATAAGGAGTCTACGCCACGTTGCGGGAGGGAGTAAAGGGAAAGCGGGGGGCTACACCCAGGGGATGGCCTCGTCCGCGTCCTCGGCCTTGCCGCGGCGCAGGGTGGTCTTGGGCTCGAAGAGCACGGCCCAGCACTCCTCCGGGGCCACGGGTTTGTGCTCCACCCCGCGGGGGATGATGAAGAACTCGTTCTCGCCGAGCACCACGTCCCGGTCGCGCAGGGCGATGGTGAGCGTGCCGCGCACCACCCAGAACATCTCCTCCTGCTCGGCGTGGGAATGCCATTCGAACTCGCCCTTGAGCTTCACCAGCTTCACGTAGTCGTCGTTCATCTCCCCGGCCAGGCGGGGGGACCAGAACTCGGTGATCTTGGCGAACTTCTCCAGCAGGTTGACCTTGTCCATTATGACCTCCGAGGGGCTATCCCCCTATGGCCCCCATGCCCGCGACCTTGAGCTCCTTCTTGTAGGACTCGATGCCGTCCAGGATGCCGCCGGCCAGGGACTCCAGGTAGCCGTCGTCCAGCAGGCGGGGGGCCTCGGCGGAATTGGTGACGTAGCCGATCTCCACCAGGATGGCGGGCATCTTGGCCCCGATGAGCACGAAGAAGGGCGCGGGCCGCGAGCCGTGGTCGTTGACCCCGGACCACGTGTTGCGCAGGCCGCGGATGGTGCGCTTCTGCACGTGGCTGGCCAAAACCTTGGACTCCTCGATCTTGAAGCTGTGCACCAGGTCCAGCACGATCTTCTGGGTGTCGGAGATCTTCACCGGGTCCACGTTGTTCTCGTAAGCCGCCAGGCGCAGCTCCTTGTCCTTGCGCGCCTTGCCCAGGAAGTAGGTCTCCAGCCCCTTCACGTCGTCGTCGGTGTTGGCGTTCACGTGCAGGGAGATGAACAGGTCGGCCTTCTTCAGGTTGCCCATGACCGAGCGGTCCTCGAGGCTCACGTAGCGGTCGTCCTCGCGGGTGTAGAGCACGGCGTAGCCCTTGGCCGCGAGCCGCTGGCCCAGGATCTTGGCCATGCGCAGGGTCACGTCCTTTTCCATGACCTGCACGGTGCGGCCGCCGGACTTGACCTTGCCGATGCAGCCCGGGTCCTTGCCGCCGTGGCCCGGGTCGATGAGCACGGTCTGGATGGTCATGCCCAGTTGGGAGAGCACGTCCCCGGCCACCTTCTTGTTCTTCTCCCCGGGCAGCGGCGCGGGCTCGGCGCGGGCCGCCGCCTTCCTCTCCCCTTCCGGCTTCTCGGGGGCGGCCTGCTTGGGGGCTGCCGCGGCGGCCGTGCCCGCACTCCCGCCTTCGGCGTACACGTCGACCACGATGCGGAAGGGGTTGTCCAGGGCGAACACGTGGTACTGCTTGAGCTCCTTGAAATCCAGCACCACCCGGGCGGTGGTGGGATCGTACTGGCCGGCGCGCACCGACTGGAGGAAGCTGGCCGCCACCTCCTGGGCCCGGCCCGCCTGGGCCGAGAGCCGGGTGTCCTTGAGGTCCAGGTACATGCGGTGGCTCTTCTGGTGCGCGGGGTCCGGGGGCAGGGGGTGGTGCTCGTAGGCCGCGGGCCGGTCCAGGTCCAGGACGATGCGGGTGTAGTCGTCGCTGGTGAAGGTGCGGATGTCCATGAGGGTGGAGGCCCCGTTGCCCACGGGCCCTGCGGCCTCGGTTGCGGCGGCCGGCGCGGGCTCGGCAGCGGGCGCGGGCGCGGGCGTGGCCAGGGCCTTGGTGCCGGCCCGGGCCTCGTCCATGGAGCGGAGCAGGGCCTTGGCCGGGTCGGCCTGGTCGCCCTTGGGGAACTCGTGCACGATCTGGAGCAGGTCGGCGTAGGCCAGGTCGCCGTCGCCCAGCCGCACCAGGAGCTCGGCCCGGCGCATGAGGCAGTCGTCCACCCAGGAGTCGTTGGGCGCGAAGGACCGGGCCGCCCGGCCGTAGAGCTCCGCGGCCCGGCGCAGGTCGTCGGCCTTGCGGCCGCGCTCCCCGGCCTCCTGGGAGGCGGTGGCCGCGAAGTACAGGGCGCGGCCGGCAAAGGGGCCGTCGGGGTCCCGGGCGGCGATCTCCTCGAAATCCCGGGCCGAGCGCAGGAGCTGGTCGCGCGAGGCCTGCTTGGCGCGCAGGGCCTTGAACTGCTTCACCGCGTTGTAATACGCGGTGTTCACCCCGGCCTTGGCCTGGGTCCGGGGCGCGGATTTCCTGCCCGCGGCGGCCGTGGCGGCGGGCCGGTCCAGTTCGGCCAGGAGGGCGCGGGCGCTGTCCGCCTGGTCGCCGTCCGGGAACCGGGCCAGGAGCGCGGCCAGGTCCACCCGGGCGGACTCGGCCCCGTCCAGGCGGTGGGCGGTGATCTCGGCCTTGCGGTACAGGCAGTCGTCCACCCAGGAGTGGCGGTCCGGGAAGCGGTTCACGGCTCGCTGGAAGAAGTCCGCGGCCTGGGAGAAGTCGGTGCGCAGGAAGGACCGCTGGCCCAGCTCCTGGTAGACCCGGCCCATGTAGTACAGGGACTTGGCCCCCAGCTCGCTGCCCGGGTCCTGGTTCAGGGTCTCGCGGAAAAAGGCCAGCACCCGCATCCAGCTGTCCCGGGAGGCGGCCTTCTGCTCCGAGCCGGTGACCGCCTGGAATTCGGACAGGGCCTGGCGGAACGCGGCCCGCTGGTCGCCGGCGGCGCGGGAGTCGACCGGGACGGCCAGGAGAGCGGCCGCCAGCAGGGCGGCCGCCAGGAGCAGGGAGAGGAGCGGTGCGGTCTGCCGGCGTTTCATCCTATTCCACTGTGACGCTCTTGGCCAGGTTGCGGGGCTGGTCCACGTCCTTGCCCAGGTAGTCGGCCATCTCGTAGGCGAAGAGCTGCAAACAGGGCAGGGCCAGGAAGGCGCTGAGCGGGCCGTACACCTCGGGCAGCACCCAGGCGTGGTCCGCGGGCAGGTCCAGGCCCGCGTTGGTCAGGGCCACGATGGGGCCGCTGCGCGCCTTGACCTCCTGCAGGTTGCTCTTGACCTTGGCGAACAGGTCGTCGCGCAGGGCCAGGGCGAAGGTGGGGAACTTGGGGTCGATGAGGGCGATGGGGCCGTGTTTCATCTCGCCCGCGGCATACCCCTCGGCGTGGATGTAGCTGATCTCCTTGAGTTTGAGCGCGCCCTCCAGGGCCAGGGGGTAGTTCAGGCCGCGGCCCAGGAACAGGAAGCTGCGCGCCTCGGAGTACTCCCGGGCCAGGGCCAGGGCCTCCTCGCGCAGGCGGGGCAGCTCGTTCTCCAGGGCCTTGGGCAGGGACCGGAGCCCCTCCAGGACCTGGCGGGCGGTGCCGGCGTCAACCGTGTTCTTCTGGCGGCCCCAGTGCAGGGCCAGCAGGGTGAGCAGCACCAACTGGGAGCACATGGCCTTGGTGGAGGCCACGCTGATCTCCGGGCCGGCCTGGGTGTAGACCACCCGGTCCGACTCCCGGGCCACGCTGGAGCCCACCACGTTGCACAGGCCCAGCACCGCCGCGCCCAGCTCCCGGGCGCGGCGCATGCCGGCCAGGGTGTCCGCGGTCTCGCCGGACTGGGAGATGGCCAGCACCGTGTCGCCCGGGCCCAGGATCAGGTCGCGGTAGCGGAACTCCGAGGCGATCTCCACGGCGCAGGGGATGCGGGCCCAGCTCTCGATGAGCTGCGCGCCCCACATGCCGGCGTGGAACGAGGTGCCGCAGGCCAGGAGCGTGAGCCGCTGGGGCGGCTCCAGGTCCGCCAGTTCGGGCAGCTTCACCGCGCCGGAGGCGGCGTCGGCCCGGCCGGCCAGGCAGTCGGCGATGACCCGGGGCTGCTCGAAGATCTCCTTGAGCATGAAGTGCTTGTACCCGCCCTTCTGGGCGGCCTGCACGTCCCAGGTGATGGTGTGCACGTCCTTGGCCACCGGGGAGAGGTCCTCCAGCCGGAAGACCTCCCAGGAGGCGGCGTCCAGGCGCACCAGGTCCCCGTCCTCCAGGAACACCACCTGCCGGGTGTAGGGCAGGAAGGCCGGGATGTCCGAGGCCACGAAGTTCTCGCCCACGCCCGCGCCGAGCAGGAGCGGGCTGGACTTGCGCGCGGCGTGGATGACCCCGGGGGCCTCCTTGTCCACCACCACGATGGCGTAGGCGCCCTCCACCCGGGCCAGGCCGCGGGACATGGCCTCCAGGAGCGTGCCCCCGGCCTTGAGCTCCTCGGCCAGGAGGTGCACCAGCACCTCGGTGTCCGTGTCCGAGGCGAAGGTGTGGCCCTTGGCCGCCAGCTCGTCCTTGATCTCCTGGTAGTTCTCGAAGATGCCGTTGTGCACCAGGGCCAGGCGGCCGGCCCCGTCCCGGTGGGGGTGGGCGTTCTTCTCCACGGGCGCGCCGTGGGTCGCCCAGCGGGTGTGGCCCATGCCGAACAGGGCCAGGGACACGTTGCAGTCGGAGAGCTTGCACTCGAGTTCGGAGAGCTTGCCCGGGGCGCGCACGATCTCCAGTTCCCGGCCGCTCACGTAGGCCACGCCGGCCGAGTCGTAGCCCCGGTATTCCAGGCGCTTCAGGCCCTCCATGATGACCGGCACGGCCGGACGGTGGCCCGAGTACCCAATGATTCCGCACATATCTCAGTATCCTCGCAGCGGGAGGCGGTTCAGTCCGCAAAGGGCGTCCGGCCCCGCAACCGGCGCCGACCGGCGGACGGTACGCAACTTGGGTCCATCATTCAAGACCGGCCCGCTTCCAGAACCCGGGCCAGCCCGCGAGCAGGGCGCGCAGGGCCTTGCCGCGGTGGCTCACCCCGTTCTTCTCCTCCCGGCTGAGCTGGGCCGCGGTGCGGCCCAGGGCGGGGTCGAAGAACAGGGGGTCGTAGCCGAACCCGCCCTCGCCGGTGAGGGCCAGGGCGATCTCGCCCTCCCAGGCCCCCTCGGCCGTCAGGGTCGCGCCGCCCGGGGCGGCCGCGGTCATGACGCAGCGGAAGCGCGCCGAGCGCCGGCCCGGGGGCACCTGGGCCAGGGCCTGCAGGAGCTTGGCGTTGTTGGCCGCGTCGCCGGCCTTGGCCCCGGCGTAGCGGGCCGAGTATACCCCGGGCGCGCCGTCCAGGGCGTCCACCTCCAGGCCCGAGTCGTCGGCCACCGCCACCAGGCCGGTGAGCGCGGCCACGATGGTGGCCTTTTCCAGGGCGTTGGCGTGGAAGGTGTCGCCGGTCTCGGGCACCTCCCCGATCTCGGGAAAGGCGTCCAGGCCTTTGACTTCCAGGTGGAACCCCTCCAGCAGGGTGGAGAGTTCGGCAATCTTCCCGGGGTTGCGGGTGGCGAGGACAACGGCGCGCACAGGACCTCCAATGCATCGAGACCCGGGTTTCCGGGCCGTTTGGGGTCCCTTTTAGAAAATTTCTAAAGAGTTGGTAAAGCCTTTTTTCTCACCGGCCCGCAGGGGGCGCGGGAACCGGTCAGGCCGGGGCCTCGGCAGCCAGCACCGGGGCCAGGAGCAGGGTCACGGTGGTGCCCTGGCCCGGGGTGCTGGCCAGGAGCACCTTGCCGCCGGCCTCCTCCACGATCTTCTTGGTCATGGCCAGGCCCAGGCCCGCGCCCTGGTCTTTCGTGGAAAAGAAGGGATTGAACACCTTGGCCAGGTTCTCGGGCGGGATGCCGCGGCCGGTGTCGGACACGCTCAGGGCCGCCATGTTCCGGTCCAGGCGGGTGGACACCAGCAGCCGGCCGCCGTCGGGCATGGCCTCCAGGCCGTTCTTCACCAGGTTCACCAGGCACTGCTTGAGCAGGTCGGCCACGCCCCGGGCCAGGGGCAGGTCCGGGGCCAGATCCAGGTCGATGCACAGGTTGTCGGCGCAGCCCAGGCGCAGGAAGGCCACGGTGTCGCGCACCACCTCGTTCACGTCCACCTCCCCGGGCGCGGCGTCGGTGGGCCGGGCGAAGTTCAGGATGCTCTTCAATATGCCCTCCAGCCGCCGCGACTCCCGGCCGATGATCTCGGCCTTTTCCCGGGCCGAGGCGTCCAGGGCCGGGGAGCGCAAGAGCGAGTTGGAGAACCCGGCGATGGCGAAGAGGGGATTGCGGATCTCGTGGGCGATGTAGGTGGACAACTCGCCGATGGCCGCCATCTTCTCGGACTGCTGGAGCTTCTGCTCCATGAGCCGGCGGCGGGTCACGTCGCGCTTGATGCGCACCACGCAGGACAGGCTGCCGTCCGCCCCCCGGATGGGCACGGTGCGCACCCGGAAATGGCGCATGCGGCCGTCGGCATCCACCTTGGTGTAGTCGGCCTCGGCGGGCCGGCCCGTGTCCAGGGCCTCCTGGAGCGGGCAGTCCCCCTGCGCCCGACGGCCCTCGGGGCACTGCTCCAGCTCGTGGCAGGCCAATCCGGCCGGCTCTTGGCCCAAGGACTGGCGGGCTGCGCGGTTGGCCTCCAGCACCCGGCCGTCCGGGTCCAGAAGAAAGACCTCCTCGTCCAGGGCCGAGAGCACATCGCGCAGCAGCCAGAAGGCGCCCAGCGGCTCCATGCAGGCCGGCGGCGGGTCGGGGGTTGCGGGATTTCCCATGCATCCACCGTAGCGGACCCGCGGCCAGAGCGCAACGCCGGGTCCGGCTTGCGCCCCATCTTGCGCGTGGGCCCGGGCCGGGATACAGGCGGGCCAT
>DKEU01000097.1:0-4050 GCA_002452635.1 Desulfovibrionaceae bacterium UBA6814
TAGGAGAAGGCCGAGAGCAGGAACACCGGGCCGAAGCCGAGGAGGAAGCCCTTCACGTCCTTGCCCATGGCCGCGATGCCGATGGCGAAGAAGACGCCCATGGCCACCATGAGGCCGATGAGGGAGGGAATGACGTTGTAGGGCTTGACGTTGGCCTTGCCCTTGGCCTTGGAGGTCGAGGACTTGGCCTTGCGCCAGTCGCCGATCTTGCCCTTGGCCGCCTCGTTCAGGACCGGGTCCGCGAAGCTGGCGGTCTCGGCCGCCTTTTCGGCCTCCAGGGCCGCAGCCAGGGCCATTTCCTCGTCAGCCTTGGCCTTCTCGTAGGCGGGCTTGCCCTTCTCGGACTTGGCGTCCGCCTGCGCCTGGGTCAGGACCAGGGAATCCAGGGGATTGGTCGACCAGCCCCCGGGATGGGCCAGGAACGCCTTGATGTCCTTGGCGATGGGCAGGCTGGAGCCCTTGAAATGCGCCTTGGCGTCCTGGGCCTTGTACCAGGCCACGGTCTTGAAGGGCGCGCGCTCCGCCTCCGCAGCCATGATGGCGTTGGATTTGGCGAAGGTCTCCTCCATGCCGTCCAGCTTGGCCGGCAGGAAGATGAACGCGCCCACGATGAGGATCGCGAACCCGAGCCAGATGGCCCAGTAGTCCTCCTTCTTCCAGAGGTCCGAAATGGAGCTCTGTCCCCTGTCGATGACAACGTCGCTCGCGTGTGCCTGGTTTTCCGCCATTGACTGCTGACCTCCTTGAAATATGTAAACGTCCCTCCGCCGGACAGACCCGACACTGTACTGTCGGCAAGGATCGTGCCATCCATTGCTCGATTGCATCATACAATAATACCAGCATGTTATCACTACCATGCAAAACTGGAATCGCAAACCCCGTTTGGCATACTGCAAACTTCAGTTGGCATTTTGGGCCGGACTCAGCTACGGCCGAAGGCGTGCGCCGCGTGCCTGGCGCAGCCGGCTGTCCGGGATCCCTCGGCGCGGATCTCGCCCTGGTGATTGTCGCTAACTTGCTGGACTAAAAGGAATTCATGGCAGGATCAGGCCTGCGTCCGCCAATCGGCCTTGGCAGAACGCATACTCCGGCATGCAGGCCGGGGTCCGGCTATTTGAGGTTCCCCAGTTCCCGGACGATGAGCCCCAGGTCCGGGCGGGTGTTGATGTCGTGCACGTCGATGAAGCGGATCACCCCGGCCTTGTCGATGATGAAGATGGCCCGCTCGCTCACCCCGGAGGAGCGCAGCACCCCGTAGGCCGAGGACACCGCCCCGTGCGGCCAGAAGTCCGAGAGCACGGGAAACCACAGCCCGCCCATCTCCTTGGTCCAGGCATACTGGGACGGGGTGTTGTCCGTGCTGATGCCCAGCACCACCGCGTCGCGCTGCTCGAAGAGCTCCCGGGCGAAGTTGTAGCCCGGCCACTGGTCCGAGCACACCGGGGTGAAGGCCGCGGGCACGAAGGACAGGACCACGTTCTTGCGGCCCTGGTAGCTGGACAGGGTGACGTGGTTCCCGCCCACCGCGGGCAGGGTGAAATCCGGGGCCTGCTGGCCCACCGCCACCTTGAGCACGCTGTCCACGGACTTGAGCTGCCCGGGATCGTAGATGTGCCCTGCGTCCACCGCCCCAGCCAGGGCCGGGACCGCGGCCAACACCACCCACACGGCGAAGACTGCGATCATGCGCGGCATGGTTCGCCCTCCCCCCGGACTACTTGAGCCCGGCCTTGGCCAACATCGTGTCCAGGAACTTGCCCGGGTCGCCGAACGGCCCCAGGTGGCTGAACACCACCGCAAAGGCCCCTGCCCCGTCGGCCTTGAGCAGCATGAAGTACGGCGTGCCCGGCCCGTTCAGGGACTTGTGGCAGGCGAACTCCGCGTCCGGGAACAGGGGGAAGGGCACCGCGTACTTGTCCCGGAAGAACTCCACCTCGAAGGGCGTGTTGCCTGCGCCGATGCCCAGCATCTTCACCCGGGCCGCGGCCGGCGACTTCTGCAGGAGCGCATGGAGCGCGTTCACGTTCTTGGCCTCGGCCTGGCAGTACGGGCAGTACATGCTGAAGACCTCCACCAGGAGGAACTCGGCCTTGACCTGGGAAAGGCGGACGGCCCCCTCCCCTGCGGGCACGCCGAGATAGGCCGCGGCGGGCTTGGCCACCGGCCCGGCCAGCTCCAGGTCGGCCACCGTGGTGAGGTGCGGGTCCTGGCCCTGGCCCGAGGCCCAGGACAGGCCCGGCCCCCAGCAGAAAACGAGCATGAGCGCGAACAGTGCGATGAACCGATGCATGGCGACCTCCCGGCAAAATTCCGCGTTTTAATCCTAGCCCAACGCGGGGAAAGTGCAATGCCCTGTAACATGATTTCGCACTGGCACTGCACTTTGCCTGTTTCTCATTTCTTTCCAGATGATTATACCAACTTGCGACGGTTGGCGACGCCCTTCTCCGACCGGCTTGGTTGACACCGCGCCGGTTCCAGGAGAAATTTACAACATGGAGCAGCACCTACACACCGCTGCGGCGGACCCGGATTTCCAGCCCCTGGCCGAACGCGCCCTGCGCGAGCTCGCCGCCCTGCACCCGAACCGGGACCTCTCCCAGGTCGAAATCCACACCGACACCACGGACTTCTACCGCATCAACGCCGGCGACGTGGTGCTGGCCGAGGACGAGCGCTTCCTGGTGGGCAACAACACCCGGGAAGGCCGCTTCGGCCTGGACGACGAAGTCAAGCACTGGGTCAAGCGGGCCACGGACCTGGCCACGGGCCAGCGCAAGATCATCAAGCTCTCCTTCCACGAGCGCTTCGACGCCAACATCGGCGGCATCCGCTTCGAGTGCTTCCGCAGCCCGCACAAGGAATCGCGCATCCTGGAACTGACCCGCGGCGACTCCCGCTTCATGCAGGGGCACACCCGCCTGGACCAGACCGGCAACCCGATTCGCGTCCTGGACATCGTGCAGGGCCGCTGCCTGCCCGACGTGGTCTCCGCCCTGACCGAGGCCCACGAGGAGTACTTCCACACCCGCTTCCCGGGCATCCTGGACAACTTCATCGGCGCGGCCCAGGCCCTGGCCCTGCTCCACGAGAACCAGGAAAAGCACGGGGACGTGCGGCGCGACCACCTCTTCGTGCACTCGGACACCGGCGCGTACTGCTGGATCGACTTCGACTACAACTTCGTGCACCGGGAGAACATCTACGGCCTGGACCTGTTCGGCCTGGGCAACATCCTCATCTACCTGGCGGGCAAGGGCGACGTCACCCTGCCCGACCTGCGCGACCACCATCCGGACATCCTGGCCACCCTGTACTGGGAGGACCTCTCCCTGGTCTGGCAGAACCGGGTGGCCAACCTGCGCAAGGTCTATCCCTACATCCCCAAGGAACTGAACGAGATCCTGCTCTATTTCTCCAACAACGCCACCATCTACTACGAGCGCGCGGACCAGATGATCAGCGACCTTCGGGCTGCGCGCGCAACCCTGGGGTGACGCCATGCAACATCCCTTCGACGCCTTCAACGGACGCATCCTGGTGGCGGTGGACGGCTCGGCCAACGCCCGCCGCGCCGTGGCCCACGTGGCCGCGGTGGCCTCCTGCGCGGAGAGCGTGCAGATCATCCTGCTGCACATCATCTCCGAGCCCGACCCGGACTACTTCGCCTCGCCCGCCGAGCGCCTGGGCTGGCTGGCCGAACGCCGCATGGAAGCCGAGTCGTTCATGGCCGACTACAAGCAGCTCCTGGCCAACCACGGCATCGGCAACGGCCGCATCACCGCCGTGGTCAAGGAGCGCGACTGCCCCTCCCTGTCCGAGTGCATCATGGACGAGATGCGGCGCCTGGAGGTCTCCACCATCGCCCTCGGCCGCACCGGGCTGCAGGCCAAGGAGGAGCTCCTCCTGGGCTCGGTGTCCAAGCGCATCGTGCACCACGCCAAGGACTGCGCGGTCTGGGTGGTGACGTAGGGGGACGAGAGGGAGGGGGCTCGGTCGTCCCGCACAGGCAGGTGCGAAGAGGGGCGGTTCGCGAACCGCCCCTAC
>DKEU01000097.1:4103-6156 GCA_002452635.1 Desulfovibrionaceae bacterium UBA6814
CTCCTCGCCGTATCCGCCGCCGCCCGGGGTCTCGATGCGCAGGGAGTCGCCCGGGGACAGGCGGACCGAGAACTTGCCGGGCATCTCCTCCGTGACTCCATTGCGGGTAACGCGGTTGCGGCCGGGCGCGCCGGGGTGGCCGCCGGCCAGGCCCCAGGGGCCGCGCACGCGGCGCTCCGAGAGCACCGTGACCTCGGCCTCGGCCAGCAGGGTCAGGCCGCGCACCAGGCCGTCCCCGCCGGGATGCCGGCCGGCCCCGCCCGAGCCGCGGCGGATGGAGTACTCGGTGCACAGCAGGGGATAGGCGTACTCCAGGGCCTCCACCGGGGTGTTCAGGGTGTTGGTCATGTGGGTGTGCACGGCCGAGGCCCCGGCCCGGCGGGCGGTGGCCCCGGCCCCGCCGGCCAGGGTCTCGTAGTAGGCGAAGGGCGCGCCCGTGCGCGGGTCCAGGCCGCCGATGGTCAGGTTGTTCATGGTGCCCTGGGACGCGGCCGGAACCAGGTGGGGCGCGGCCTGGGCCAGGGCCCCCAGGATCACGTCCACGATGCGCTGGGAGGTCTCCACGTTGCCCCCGGCCACGGCCGCGGGCGGCAGGGCGTCCACCACCGTGCCCGGGGTGGTGCGCACCTCCACCGGCCGCAGGCAGCCGGCGTTGGCCGGGATGTCCCGGCCCTGGGCCGCGGCCAGGGAGCGCAGCACGTACAGGGCCGCGGACAGGGTGATGGCGCGCACCGCGTTGACGCTGCCCCGCACCTGGGGGGCCGAGCCGGTGAAGTCCAGGACCAGGCTGTCCCCGCGCTTCTCCAGGCGCAGGCGGATGGGGATGTCCCGCGCGCCCAGGCCGTCGTCGTCCAGAAAGTCGGTGAAGCCCCAAGCCCCGTCGGGCAGGTCGCGCAAACTGGCCCGGGTCAGGGCCTCGGCGTGGTCCAGGAGCGCGGCCGCGTGGGCGGCGCAGGCCTCCTGCCCGTGGCCGGCCAACAGCTCCTCCAGCCGGGCCAGACCGGTGCGGTTGGCCATGAACTGGGCCGCGAAGTCGCCGCGCCGCTCGTCCGGGGTGCGCACGTTGGCCAGGAGCAGGGCCATGAGATCCGGGTCGGTTTTGCCCTCCTTGACCAGGCGCAGGGGCGGGATGACGAGGCCCTCCTGGTGGATGGAGGAGGACAGGGGCATGGACCCCGGGGACATGCCGCCCACGTCCGCGTGGTGGGCGCGGTTGGCCACCAGGAAGGCCGGCGCGTCCGCGCCCGGGGCGAAGGCCGGGGCCACCAGGGTAATGTCCGGCAGGTGGGTGCCGCCCCGGAACGGGTCGTTCAGGGCCACCATGTCCCCGGGCCGCAGGGGCCCGGCGGCCAGGGCGGCCTGCACGGACAGGGGCATGGAGCCCAGGTGCACCGGGATGTGGGCGGCCTGGGCCAGCATGTTCCCGGCCGCGTCGAACACCGCGCAGGAGAAGTCCCGGCGCTCCTTGATATTGGGCGAATACCCGGTGCGCATGAGCGTGGACCCCATCTCCTCGGCAATGGAGGCGAAGCGGTGCCGGAACACCTCCAGGAGGATGGGGTTCACGTCTGCGGGGCTCATGGCGCAAGCTCCAGGATGAGGTTGCCCCAGCCGTCCACCCGGGCCTCGGCACCTGCGGGGACCAGCAGGGTGGAGGAGTATTCCACCAGGAGCGCGGGGCCGGCGAAGCGGTTGCCGGGCTCCAGGGCCTCGCGCTGCATGAGGGGCGCGTCCACGGACTCGCCCTCCAGCACCATGCGCCGCCGGCCCAGCCGGGCCGCGGCGGGCGGGGTCGCCGAGCCCAGGGGCCGGGGCTCGGGCCGGGGCCGGGGGGGCGCGCCGCAGGCGCGCAGGCGCAGGTTGACCACCTGCACCGGGGCCGCGGGATCGGCGTGGCCGTAGGCCCGCTCGTGGGCCGCGGAGAAGTCCGCCACCGGGTCCCGGCCCGGGGCCCAGGGCACCACCAGCTCGAAGCTCTGGCCCGCGTAGCGCATGTCCAGGGCGCGCTCCAGGCGCACCGCGGCCGGGTCCAGGCCCTCCTTGGCCATGGCCG
>DKEU01000097.1:6180-8956 GCA_002452635.1 Desulfovibrionaceae bacterium UBA6814
CGGCCGGGAGCATGACCGTGCGGGAGAAGTCCCGCACCACGTCGGCCAGGAGCATGCCCAGGGCCGAGAGCACCCCGGGGTTCGGGGGGACCAGCACCCGGGCCATGCCCAGCATCCGGGCCAGGCGGGCGGCGTGCAGCCCGCCCGCGCCGCCGAAGGAGAACAGGGTGAAGCCGCGGGGATCGTGCCCCCGCTGCACCGAGATGACCCGCACCGCCCGCTCCATGGTGGCCTCGGCCACGGCCAGGATGCCCTCGGCCAGGGCCTCGGCTGACAGGCCCAGGTCCGCGGCCAGGCGGGCCATGGGCTCGGCCGCCAGGTCCGGCCGCAGGGCCATGGCCCCGCCCAGGAAGTGCGCGGGGTCCAGCCGGCCCAGGAACAGGTTGGCGTCGGTCACGGTGAGCCGGGTCCCGCCCCGGCCGTAGCAGATGGGGCCGGGGTCCGCGCCCGCGCTGTGCGGGCCCACGCAGAGCGCGCCGCCCTCGTCCACCCCGGCCACGGACCCGCCGCCCGCGCCCACGGTGTGGATGTCCAGCATGGGCGTGCGCACGGTGAGGCCGCCGATGCCCGCGGCCAGGGCCAGGGCCGGCTCGCGGTCGATGAGCGCCACGTCGGTGGAGGTGCCGCCCATGTCGAAGGTCACCAGCCGCTCCTCCCCGGCCAGGCGGCCCAGGGCGTGCGCGCCCGCCACCCCGCCGGCCGGGCCGGAGAGGATGGTGCGCACCGGCTCGGCCGCGGCCGTGGCCGCGGTGATGCTGCCGCCGTTGGACTGCATCACGGACAGGGCGTCCTCCGGGCCCAGCCGCTCCCCGAGCCAGTCCAGGTAGCGGCGCATGAGCGGGCTCACGTAGGCGTTGACCGCGGTGGTGGCGGCGCGCTCCACCTCGCGGAACTCGGCCAGGACCTGGTGGGACAGGGACACGGGCAGGCCGGTCTGGGCCAGGATCTGGCCCAGGCGCAGCTCGTGCAGGGGGTTGGCAAAGGAGAAGAGCAGGCACACGGCCACGCTTTGGGCCTCGCTCTCCGCGATGCGCCGGGCCACCTGCCGGGCCTGGGCCTCGTCCAGGGGGGTGTGCTCCGAGCCGTCGTGCCGGATGCGGCCGGCCACCTCGAAACGCAGGTGTTCGGGCACCAGGTCCGGGGGCCGGCGCACGGCCAGGTCGTAGAGGTCGGGCCGGTTCTGGCGGCCGATGGACAAGAGGTCCGCGAACCCGGCGGTGACCACCAGGGCGAAGGGCACGCCCTTGCGCTCCAGGAGCGCGTTGGTGGCCACCGTGGACCCGTGCACGATGCGTCGCGGGGCCGGGCCGGGGCACGCCTCGGCCAGCCCCGCGAGCACCGCCCGGGCCGGGTTGTCCGGGGTGGACAGGACCTTGTGCGCCCGCCAGCCCCCGGGGGCCGCGGAATCGGGGAGCACCAGGTCGGTGAAGGTGCCCCCGGTGTCCACCCCCACCTGTCGCCGCCGGTCGCGCATGGGCCGGACAGGGCCTAGCGCGAGCCGTAGAGGATGTGGGGATTGATCTCCGCCACGCTGGGGGTTCCGGTGAGCACCATGGCGGCCAACAGCTCGCCGCGCAGCTTCTCGACGGCCCCGCGCACGCCCTCCTCCAGGCCGCCCATGGCGGCGATGGAGAAGGGCCGGCCGAGCATCACCGCATCCGCGCCCAGGGCCAGCATCTTGAGCACGTCGCCGCCGGTGCGCACGCCGCCGTCCACCAGCACGGGAATGCGGCCCTGCACCGCCTCGGCCACCGCGGGCAGCACCTCGGCGGTGCCCGGGGTGTAGTCCAGGACCCGGCCGCCGTGGTTGGACACCACGATGGCGTCCGCGCCCACCTCCACGGCCAGGTTCGCCTCGGCCGGGGTCATGACGCCCTTGAGGATGAACTTCATGCCCGCCTTGTCGATGATCTCGCGCAGCTTGTCCGGGGTCTTGGGGCCCACGGGCCGGCCCATCTTCTTGAGGGTGATGAGGCCCGCGGCGTCGATGTCCATGCCCGCCACCGTGGCCCCGGTGTCCTTGGCCTTGGCCAGCTTGTCGTAGAGCTCGGCGTCCTCCCAGGGCTTGATGAAGGGGATGCCCCAGCCGCCCAGGGCCCTGATGGCCGCGAACCCGGCCTCGTAGATGAAGGGGGGCACGCCGTCGCCGGTGCAGCCCACCAGGCCCTCGGCCTTGCAGCCGGAAAGCACCGCGCGGACGTAGTCCTCCTCGCTCACCTTGCCGCCCATGTTGAAGCTCACCCCGCCGATGGGCGCGGCCAGCACGGGCATGGACAGGGGCAGGCCCAGGAGCTCGGTGCGGGTGTCCGGCTCCGCGGCGGCGTGGATGGTGCGCATGTTGAACTTGAGCTGGGCCAGAGCCTCCACGTTGGCCTTGAAGGACGAGCCCGTGCCCAGGCCGCCCATGCCCGGCACCTCGCCGGCGCAGGCGCGGCCGTCGCACACCGGGCAGACCCGGCAGAAGCCTTTCATGAGTTCCCTGGCGTTCTCGCGGATGTCAGCCATGTTCGTACTCCTCAGAGGTGGAGAGGTTGGACGCCGCACATGCCGGCGTCCTTTTCATTATGCATAAATCCTGCTTCGGCCGGGCGTCAATCAATCTGGCCGGTTGGCGATCCTGGGGCAGGCCGGCGGCGGGCCGGCTACACGTGGAAAAACCCCAGCACGTACTTGGCCGCGGTGACGGTGATGACCGCGGCCAGCATCCAGCGGATGTAGCGCGCCGGGACCAGCTTCTGGCAGTATGCGCCAAGGTACATGCCGGCCATGCCGCCCA
>DKEU01000016.1:0-3346 GCA_002452635.1 Desulfovibrionaceae bacterium UBA6814
TCCCGCACCCCGGCCACGGGCAGCACCCGGCCGGACAGGGATATCTCCCCGGACAGGGCCACGTCGGGCCGCACCGGCCGGCCCGAGAGCAGGGAGGCCAGGGCCGCGGCGATGGTGAGCCCGGCCGAGGGGCCGTCCTTGGACACCCCGCCCGCGGGGATGTGCACGTGCAGGTCGTGGCCGCTGAAGAAGTCCGCGGGGATGGCGTAGCGGTCCGCGTTGCTGCGCAGGTAGGAGAGCGCGATCTGGGCCGACTCCTTGAGCACCCCGCCCAGGGAGCCGGTGAGCAGGAGCTGGCTGGCCCCGGGCATGCGGGTGGCCTCCACGAACACGATCTCGCCCCCGGCGTCGGACCACACCAGGCCCGCGGCCACGCCCACCTGGGGCGTACGCTCCGCAGCCTCGTGGGTGAAGCGCCGCGGCCCGAGCAGGGAGGCCACCAGGTCCGCCCCGATCTCGCCCTCGTGGGAGGTGCGCTTCTCCTCCAGGCAGATGCGGGCCAGCTTGCGGCAGACCCGGGCGATCTCCCGCTCCAGGTTGCGCACCCCGGCCTCGTTGGTGTGGTCGCGGATGATGGCGGTGAGCGCCGGGTCGCTGAAGCTGGGATAGGGGTGGGTGAGCCCGTGTTCCCTGAGCTGCCGCGGGATGAGGAAGCGCCGGGCGATCTCCTTCTTTTCGGCCTCGGAGTAGCCGGCGAAGGGCACCACCTCCAGCCGGTCCAGGAGCGGGCCGGCCAGGCGCTCCAGGCCGTTGGCCGTGGCGATGAACATGACCGAGGACAGGTCGAAGGGCACGTCCACGTAGCGGTCCAGGAAGCGGCGGTTCTGCTCCGGGTCCAGGATTTCGAGCAGGGCGGACGCGGGGTCGCCCTTGGCGTCCGAGGCGATCTTGTCCATCTCGTCGAGCATGAACACCGGGTTGCGCACGCCTGCGGAGCGGATGCCCGAGATGATGCGGCCGGGCAGCGCGCCCACGTAGGTGCGGCGGTGCCCGCGCAGCTCGGACTCGTCGCGCAGGTCGGCCAGGGACAGGCGGAAGAAGCGCCGGCCCAGGGCCTCGGCCACGGCCATGCCCACCGAGGTCTTGCCCACGCCCGGGGGGCCCACGAAGCAGAGAATGGGGGCGCGGAAGCCCAGGCGCTTGGTGCGCTTGGCCAGGATCTCGCCCACAGCGGCGCGCAGCTCGGCAATCTCGATGGGCTTGGACAGGTAGTGCACGGCCCCGGTCTTCAGCGCCTTGACCGCGGTGTCCACGGTGGCGAAGCCGGTGACCAGCATGATCTCGGTGTGGGGCGAGGCGGCCTTGGCCTCCTGCAGGAGTTGCAGGCCGTCCATGCGCTCCATCTTGAGGTCGGTGATGATGAGGTCGAACTCGAAGCGCCCCACCTTTTCCAGGGCCTCCACCCCGTTGGCCGCGGTCTGCACCGCGTAGCCGTCCTTGGCCATGACGTGGGCCAGGTTGTCGCGGGCGATGGCCTCGTCGTCCACCACCAGCACCGCGGGCTTGGCCTGGGAGCGCATGGAGCGGGCGGCCAGGAACTCCAGGATGCGGTCCTTGACCTGGGCCAGGCCGGCGTGGCTGGACTCCAGCACCTCCGAGGCGTGGGCCGGGTCCAGCTGGTCCGGGGTGAGCACGTTCCAGGGCAGGGACAGGGCGTACTCCACGTAGTTGTAGGCAATGGAGTACTCGGCCGCCGAAGGGTCGGTCTTGTCCAGCCGGGCCAGTTCGTTGGACACGGACTTGGCCGCGGCCTCGGGCAGGTCCGCGGCCTGGGCCCGGGCGCGCAGCTTGTCCAGGTCGCTCTGCTCCGGGGCGTCCCCGGGCTCTTCCAGCTTCTTGAAAAAGATCATGAATCCTCCGTTCGCCGTGCGCGTTCCGGCGCATGTTGCAAAGGCGAACACCCCACCGTTTGAAAAAAATCCAATGATTTAAGCGAGGTCTTTTTGAGCATACACCAGGGTGTTGTAATCTGCAACGTCTGCGCTTGATTCCGGTTCCGCATCTTTCTTCGCTACATGTTAAATTTCAGCACGTTATGTGCAGTTTTTCATTTCGGCACGGGTTTTGGACTAGTGGGGCAAAATGCAACGTCCAAGCCAGGACAAGCCAGGAGGATCGTACCATGGGGAGCATTCGCCACAATCTCGAGACAGTGTATGCGGCCCTCGCCTTTGTCGAGCGCAACGCCGTGCAGGAGGCCAAGCCCATGCTGGATGAGTTGTCGGGCAAGCAGCCCCGCAAGGACGCCCGCGCCAAGAAGTCCGCGACCCAGGCCAAGCGGCCCGAGATGCGGCCCGAGATGCGGGCGGAGTAGCCATGCCCAAGAAGGCGTCAAAGGAGCGCGGGGCCCTGGCCGGTTTGGTGGCCCGCGGCAAGCGCACGCTCATGGGAGGGCCTGCGGCCCCGCAGGGGGTGAAGGTGTCCCTCCGCTCGGCCATGGACCGGCTGGACTGCATGTCCGAGGCCCTGGCCTGGGCCGAGGCCGGAGAGCAGACCCGGGCCGCCGAGGTGCTGCGCCGCGAGAATGCGGGCCGCCGCCGGGTGCTGGTGGTGTCCCGGGGGCCGAACCTGGCCTCGCGCTTGGCGGAATTCGCCCTGGGCCTGGCCGGCCGCATGGGGGCCGAGGCGGTGTTTCTCACGGTCCTGCCCGTGGCGCGTTCCCGCAGCCGGGCCGATCTGGGCCAGCAGGACCAGGCCCGCGAGGCCGCCGCGGCCAACGTCCGGCCCTGGCTGGACCAGGCCCGGGAGCGGGGCGTGCCGGCCGAGCACCTGGTCCGCCTGGGCGACCCGGCCGCAGCCGCGGCCGAGGCCTGCACCGAGCTGGGCCGGGTGGAGATCGTGCTCTCCGAGCCCGAGGAGGCCGGCGCCGTGGGCCTGCGCGCCCATCGCCCGGTGTTCACCGTAGCCTAGCGCTGCGGACCGGCCGGACCGGCCGGACGGGGACTTGTGAAAGAAGTGTCGATCGGCCCGGGGCCGCGACACGGCATACGCGGAACAGAGCGGCTGTCCTGCAGGGGCGGGCGCAGAATAAACCAGACGAGGAGGATTCAATGGCGACGGAACAGAAGAAGAGACCTTACGCCAAGGCAGCGGCCTTCGGTCTGCTCACCGTGGGCCTGTACGCCGGGGTGTTTTCCTTTGCGGACACCATTGCCGCGCATTTCGCCCAGGGCTCCCTGTGGGCGGCCGGCCCCATCGCCACGGTGTTCGCGTTCTCCTACGCGCACGGCAATTTCACCAACAACTTCTGGTCCTGCCTGGGCATCGAGGGCCGGCAGAAGCGCAAGGCCGTCCGGGCCACCCAGGCCACGCAGCGGCCCCAGGTGCGCGCCGAACTCAACGCCTA
>DKEU01000016.1:3414-7626 GCA_002452635.1 Desulfovibrionaceae bacterium UBA6814
GGCCTGGTCAGCGGCTTCATCGGCTCGGGCGGCGCCTTCGTGCTCACCCCGGGCATGATGAGCCTGGGCGTGCCCGGCGCGGTGGCCGTGGCCAGCAACATGTGCCACAAGTTCCCCAAGGCCCTGGTGGGCGCGCTCAAGCGCTTCAAGTACGGCCAGGTGGACCTCAAGCTCGGCCTGGTCATGGCCGTGTCCGCGGGCGTGGGCGTGCAGGTGGGCATCCAGCTCCAGCACTTCATCCTGGCCACCTGGGGCCAGGCCGGTTCGGACCTGTACGTGAGCCTCTCCTTCGTGGCCGTGCTGGTCACCGTGGGCGGCTACGTGCTCAAGGACGCCCTGGCCACCTCCCGCGCCGGCGGCGAGGAGAAGCCCGCGGCCCTGGCCCTGCGCCTGCAGAAGATCGAGCTGTGGCCCATGCTCACCTTCAAGACCTCGGGCATCCGCATCAGCCTGTGGTTCACCATCCCCGTGGGCTTCGCCACCGGCATGCTGGCCGCCACCATCGCGGTGGGCGGGTTCATCGGCGTGCCCGGCATGATCTACGTCATCGGCGCGTCCGGCCTGGTGGCCTCGGCCACCGAGCTGGTCATCGCCTTCGTCATGGGCTTCTTCGGCTCCGTGAACTGGGCCATCCACGGCATGATCGACATCCGCCTGGTGCTCATCATCCTGGCCGGCTCCCTGTTCGGCGTGCAGCTCGGCGCCATCGGCACCACCTACGTGAAGGAGCACATGATCAAGTTCGTCATGGCCACCATCATGCTCATCGTGGCGGTCTCCCGCGGCCTGGCCGTGCCCAAGTACCTGGTGAAGCTCGGCCTCATGGAGATGGGCGACGCCACCCTGGAGGTGCTCACCCAGGTGAGCTTCTACTCCATGTGCTTCGCCCTCCTGGTGGGCGCGTTCATCATCCTGGGCAACATGTGGAAGGGCAAGCGCGAGGAGGCGGCGGAGATCGCCGCAGCCTCCCGGGCCTGACGCCCGCGCACCTGCCGAATGCGAAAGGGCGGCCTCCGGGCCGCCCTTTTTTCATGCCTCGATGACGCGCATGCTCCGCCACCTGCCCCGGGCGAAGCGCACCGTGCAGGCCGCGGCGATGGCCAACACCCACCCCACGATGCAGGCCCAGGCCGCGTACAGCCCGGCGTGGAGCACCTCCAGCAGCAGCCAGACCGGAATCACCACCATGCACACCGAGGAGATGGCCGCGGCCAGCATCACGAACCGGGTGTCGCCCGCGCCCTTGAGCGCGCCCATGAAGATGATCCCCAGGGCGTCGAACAGGGTGTAGAAGGCCACCATGCGCAAGAGCGCCACCCCGGCCCCCACCACCGGGGCGAAGTCCGCGGGCGCCATCCCGGCCGGGGTGAAGAGCCGCATGAGCGGCCCGCCCGCCAGCACGAACACCAGCCCCACCCCGGCCATGTAGGCCAGGCACAGGTGCACCGCGGACAGGGTGGCCGCGGCCCCGTCGTCGGGCCGGCCCGCGCCCACGGCCTGGCCCACCAGGGTCTCCACCGCCACGTGCAGCCCGATCATGGGCAGGAAGGCCAGGTGGTTCAGGGAGAACACGATGTTGCTGGCCGCCAGTTCGTCCTGGCCCAGCCGGCCCACCAGGAACAGGAAAAAGGAGAAGGCGAAGATGTCGATGAAGAACTGCGCGCCCCCGGGCAGCCCGAAGCGCAACAGCCGCCGGAACAGGTCCGGGTCGAAGTCCCGCGCCGAGCGGGTGCGAAACTGTTCCTCGTTGCGGCGGCGGAACACCAGCAGCGCGAAGAGCAGGGCGTTGCACGCCCAGGACACGGCCGTGGCCAGCCCGGCCCCGAAGATGCCCAGCTCCGGGAACGGCCCCCAGCCGAAGATCAGGGCGTAGTCCAGGGGGATGTTCAGGGCCGCGCCCGCCAGGTTCACCAGCATCACCGGCCGGGTGAGCCCCCGGCCGGAATAGAACGCGGACAGGGCCACCGCGGCCACGTTGAACCCGGAGCCCCAGCACAGGACCTGGAAATACTCCTCCTCCAGGGCCTGCACCGCAGCCCCGTGCCCGGCCAGGGAGAACACCGGCCCGGCGGCCAGGGCCAGCAGCGCCAGGCCCACGGCGGCCAGGGCCGAGAAACGCAGCCCCTGCCACAGGGCCGCGCCCACCCGCTCCGGCCGGCCCGCGCCGGTGTACTGGGCCACGAAGGCGTTCAGGTAGCTGGCCACCCCCATGCAGAAGCCCATGGGCAGGAAGTTGGCCGCAGTGGCCGGCATGGACGCGGCTATGGCGTCCAGGGAGTACCAGGACAGGAAGATGCGGTCCGTGAACTGCATGAGCGTGGCCGCGGACATGCTCACGATGAGCGGAAACCCCACGCGCAGGACGTGGCGGTAGCCGTTCTCGGCTCGGTATCTGCGGCGCAGGGCGGCGAACATGGGGTCTCCCGGGGGGGCGGCTAGCTAGCGGGAATACCGTAATGGTGTCAAGGTGATGTTGCAACCGGGCGGACAATTGGGGTACACCCCGGCGCAGGAGGCCTTCCCATGCCCGAATTCGTCTGCCGCCAGTGCGGGCACTGCTGCCTGAACCTCAAGGAAGGCAAGAAGAGCGACGCCACCGAAGGCGACGTGGCCACCTGGATCAAGGCCAGGCGCTGGGACATCCTCCAGTACGTGCGCCCGTCCTTCGTGGGCCGCCAGGTCTTCGCCTACGACATCTGGATCCACCCCAAGACCGATCTGCCGGTCAAGCGCTGCCCCTTCCTGCGCAAGGTCCGCAACCAACCCAGGTATTACTGCACCATCCAGGATCTCAAGCCCTACGTGTGCCGCATGTATCCGGTGGACGAAGACCACGCCGCCCGCACCGGATGCCCGGGCTGGGCCGCCGAGCCCCCGGGCCGGCCCTGAAGTTTCGCCCTGCCGCGCCGATAGGACGGGCTGGGCTGCGCCGAATACGCGTGACATTTTGGTTGCGGACGGAAAGGGATTATCCGTATAGCTCCGTGCAGTATGCCGCATGGCGCGGTGTCGCCCTGGGCGTCCCGCGTCCGCTGCCCATCCGAAACCTCGCGCAGGAGGAGCCATGAGTCTCATCAAGGACACCAAACTCGGCATCAAGCTCTCCCTGGCCTTTTTCGTGGTGGTGGCCGTGTTCGTGGCCGTGGCCGCCTACCAGATCCGCAGCATGGACCGCCTGGGCGACATCCAGGCCGAGAGCGCCTCCCGCGCCGTGGAAGCCGAGGAAGTCCTGAACATCGTCAACCGCATCGAGTCCCTCACCGTCATCTGCAGCGACGCCATCATCGGCCGCAACGTCAAGGGCTTCACAACCCAGTACGAGGCCTTCAAGGACCAGTCGGACAAGGACCTGGCCCGGCTGAACCAGATCGTGGACACCGAGGAGGAGACCAAGGACGTGGAGGCCTTCTCCATGGGCCTGAAGGCCTACGAGGAGACCCTCGACAAGAAGCTCCTGCCCTACCTGGACTCGGGCAGCCAGGACATGGACGAGGTCCGCTACATCTACGCCCGGATCATCGCCTTCCGCGACGCCGCGCGCAAGCCCCTGGAAAAGATCGCCCACAGCATCCAGGAAGAGAGCCACGCGGCGGCCCAGGTCTTCGACGACGCCCGCCGGGCCGCCATCACCACCGCCCTGGGCGTGGCCGGCCTGGGCGTGCTGGCGGCGGTGCTGGTGGCCGCGGTCATGACCCTGAGCATCACCCGGCCCCTCAAGAAGGCCACGGCCTTCGCCCTGGACCTGGCCGCCGGCGCGGTGGACAAGGACCTGCCCATCCGCCAGCGCGACGAGGTGGGCGAGGTGTGCTGGGCCCTGCGCCGCATCGCCGAGTCCCTGCGCAACGTGCTCGGCGAGTTCGCCGCAGCCACCGGGAACATCAGCCTGGGCCGGCTGCGCTCCCGCGGCGACTCCTCCACCTTCAAGGGCGCCTTTGCCGACCTCATCGGCAACGCCAACCGCATGGCCGACACCCTGGTCAACTACCTGGACATGGTGCCCTCGCCCATCACCACCCTGGACAACGAGCACGCCATCCTGTTCATCAACAAGGCCGGCGCCCAGGCCGGCGGCGCAGACCCCCACCAGCTCCAGGGCGCCAAGTGCTACGACCACTTCAAGACCGGCGACTGCCACACCCCGGGCTGCGCCTGCACCCGGGCCATGGAGATGCGGGGCCCGGCCTCGTCCGAGACCACGGCCCGGCCCGGGGA
>DKEU01000168.1:0-3078 GCA_002452635.1 Desulfovibrionaceae bacterium UBA6814
CCGGCCCGGGCCGCCTCGATGGCCGCGTTGAGGGCCAGCAGGTTGGTCTGGCGGGCGATCTCCTCGATGATGGAGATCTTCTCCGCGATCTGCTTCATGGCCCCCACGGTCTCGGAGACCGCATCGCCGCCGGCCGCCGCGTCGGTGGCCGACTGCACCGCGATCTTCTCGGTCTGGGCCGCGTTCTCCGCGTTCTGGCGGATGTTGGCGGTCATCTGCTCCATGGAGGAGGACACCTCCTCCACGCTGGCGGCCTGTTCGGTGGCGCCCTGGGACAGGTTCTCGGACGAGGCGGACAGCTCTTCCGAGCCCGCGGCCACGTTTTCGGTGGCGGTCTGGACCTCGCCCACCACCTCGCCGAGCTTGTCGGTCATGTCCTTCATGTCCGCGTAGACGCCCCGCAGCCCCTTCCGGCCGTTCTGGAAGTTCACCCGCAGGTCGCCGGCGGCGATCTGCTTGGCCACCTCGGCGATGACCGAGGGGTCGATGCCGAGCTGGGACAGCACGCCCCGCGTGATGAGCAGGGCCACGGCCAGCCCCAGCAACAGGGCCGCTCCGGCCCCGATCAGGATCATGGCGCGGTTGGTGGACATTTCGGACAGCATCTTGGCCTTCTGGTCGGCGCGGGCCTCCTGGCAGATCTTGTCCGCAGTCCGCGCCGCAGCCACCAGGGCTTCCTCGCCCTTGGCCTGCTCCGCGGCGACGTTCTGGTAGGCGACCAACTCGTTGCGGTAGCTTTCCATGGCCGCGATGAGCTCCCGGGCCTTGGTCTGGTTCTCGACGGTCTTGAACTTGCCGGCCATGTCGCGGGCCGTGGCCAGCGCCGCCCCTATGGAGGATTCGATGCTCTCCTTGTACTTGTCCTCGCCGGACATCATGTAGTTCAGGACCGCGAGGCGCGCGGCGTACAACTGCTTGATGACGCGGTTGGCCGCATCGGCCTTGGCCACCCGGTCGGAGACGGCCTCGGCGCTGGGCTTGCCCGAGTCCAGGAGCGCCGCCAATTGCGCCTTCATGTCCGTGCGCAGTTCCTCGGAACGCTCGATGGCCTGGGCGGCCAGGCCGCGCATCCGGCCCATGACCGCGTCAATCTCGCCCTGATCCTTGACCATCGAGTTGAAGGAGCGTTCATAGTCGTTGACCGCTGCCTCCACCTCGTTCATCTGGGCCTTGTTGGCCGAGTCGGTGAACTTGTCCCGGGTGATGGCGATCTGGGACCGCATCTCGTCCACGATCTTCCCGACCTGCTCGGCGTACTTGAGGTCCTTGCGCAGGATGAAGTTCTTCTCCTGCCGCCGCGCCTCGAGCAGGCTCTTGACCAGCCGGTTCACGTCGTCCGACTTGTCCACCCTGTCCACCACGCCGGTCATGCCGAGCAGGCCGACCAACGCGATGGCGCCGGTGAGCACGAGGACAATCCCAAAGCCGATCCCGAGTTTCATGCTGAGCTTCATGTTTTTGAACATGGTCTACCCCTTTTCATGCGGCGACCGGGCCGGTTGCAGCGATGTCCGTGAGCATGCGCCGGATGCTGCTGGCCGCGTCTTCGGCCAGGGCCTGGGCATCGCCGTTGTGGAAAAGCGCCAAAAACGCACCCCCGAGGAGCATGGCCTGAATGCTGCGGGCGTAGCCCGCCACCTCCCGAGCCTCGATGGAACCGTCGTTCACCCCTAAAATGAGCAGGCAGTGCAAAAGCAGCTGCAGATTGCGCTCGGCTGCGGTTATGTCCGGGACCAACTCGCGGGAACCCTTGAGCTTGTCGACAGGGAAATTCTTCATGTAGGCCGCGCTCTCCCCGGGGTGCTCCCGGAGGTAGCGGTAGAAGCCGTCCACATAGAGCAGCACGCTGTCCAGCCCGTTGGCGCCCCGGGAGGCCTGGTCCTGGCAGCAGGCGTGCAGGCCGCGGAGGTGGCGCACGGCCAGTTCGGCCAGCAGGCGCTCCTTGCGCTTGAAGTGGTAGATGACCGTGCCTGCGGCCACCCCGGCCTTGTTGGCGATGTCCGCGATGGGCGTGCAGTCGTAGCCGCGCTCGGCAAAAAGCACCCCAGCGGCGCGGAGTATGGCGTCAGTGGTCTGCATGTGCATCCCCCTTGAGCGGTCGGTAAGCGTTAGCGTACCTATTGCCACCCGTCCGCGCCGACCGCCTATGGGGAAAACCCCGCAAAGCGTGACACAAAAACTGCACAGTCAATCAGATTTCCACCCAGCCCCAGGGCGGCCGGGTGGGGATCAGACTGACATCTCTGGGGAATGATTAGAATTCCAGGCTGGTTATGCCGGCTGCGACGGCATACTTGGTCAGGGCCGCGACGCTGCGCAGGCCCAGCCGCTCCATGATTTGGCGGCGATGATTTTCAACTGTGCGTACAGACAGATTAAGGCGCTCGGCAATACCCTTGGAGCTCAGGCCCTCGGCCAGGAGCTGGAGCACCTCCCGCTCCCGGGCCGTGAGCCGCGGCGCCGCGGCCTCCACGGCCTGCCCCGGGTTGCGCACGTACCGCTCCACCAGGGCTCCGGCCACCACCGGGCTCAGGTGGCACAGGCCCGCCACCACGTCCCGCACGGCGGTCTGGACCTCGGTGAAGGAGGAGTTCTTGAGCAGGTAGCCCGCGGCCCCGGCCTTGAGCATGCGCTCCACGCTGACGGGGTCCGCGTGCATGGACAGGCCCACCACCCGGGTGCGGGGGCTGGCGGCCATGATGCGCTCGGTGGCCTCCACCCCGTTCATGTCCGGCATGGACACGTCCATGAGCACCACCTGGGGCTGGCGCAGGGCGCACATCTCCACAGCCTCCCGGCCGGTGCCCGCCTCCCCCACCACCTGGAAATCGGCCTGCTCGCGCAACATGGCGGCGATGGCCTGGCGCACCAGGGTATGATCGTCAACCACCAGTATGCGGATCATGCTTCCCCCTGACGAGTTTCAGGATCAGGTCGGGTGCCGTTTCTGCCTACCATACCCAAGTATCGCCCATTGGGTATGCGTAGAACTACGCATGTCCTCCCGGTTTCGTGCAGGCCGTCATACCAAGGGATGCGCCGCGCACAGGGGGTCCAGGGGCAGGTCCAGCACCACCC
>DKEU01000168.1:3133-5189 GCA_002452635.1 Desulfovibrionaceae bacterium UBA6814
GTCCAGCGGAAAAGGGTCGAACCCCTTCCCGTTGTCCATGACCGTGAGCCACAGGGAGGCCCCCCGCACATCCACCAGCACCCGGGCCTGTCCGGCGCGGCCGTGCTTGATGGCGTTCACCAGCAGTTCGCGCACCGCGCGGCAGAGAAAGGCCACCCCGTCCCGGGACAGGCCGGGCAGGCCCGGGCAGGAGACATCCACCTTCAGCCCGTGCCGGGAGAAGAAGTCCCGCCCCAGGCAGGCCAGGGTTCCGGCCAGGCTGTCCGAGAAAAGGGCCGGGGGGGTGAGGTCGTCCATGACGCGGCGCAACTGCTCCGCAGCGTCGCGCAACAGGTCCAGGGCCGGCAGGAACTCCTTCCCGCTCCCCAGGCGTCGGCCCAAGTCCTCCACCAGCAGGGTGGCCAGGGCCAACTGCTGCACCGGGCCGTCGTGCAGCTCGCGGGCCATGCCGCGGCGCTCGCGCTCGCTGGCCATGGCCAGCTCCCCGGCCAGGACCTGCACCCGGCGGCCCCGCTCCGCCGCCTCCTGCTGGGCCCTGCGGCGCTCGGTGATGTCCCCGACAAAGGACTCGTATCCCGCGCCCTCCCCGCCCCGGGCCGGCACCATGCGTACGCTGCGCGATGCCCAGAACGTGCTCCCGTCGCGCCGCAGGGCCAGGTACTCGAAGTCCCGCACCTCGCCCCGGTCCCGGGTCAGCCGGCGCAGCCGGGCATGGTCCGCCTTGTTGGCGTAGAGCCGGGAGGGGTCGTCCCCCACCTCCCGGGCCAGGGTTTCGGGCGAGGGGTAGCCGAAGAGTTCGGCCATGCGCCGGTTGACCCGGGTGTAGCCCTCGCCCGGCACGTAGACGGCTATCCCCAGGGGTGCGGACTGGTACAGGTCCTCATAGCTCTCCAGGGCCCCGTCCCGCTCGGCCTCGGCCTGGCGGCGGGCGGTGATGTCCCGGACGAAGGCCTCATACCCCTCCATCACTCCGCCCGGGCCGCGGACCACGCGGACACAGCGCGAGGCCCAGAAGACCTCCCCGTTGTGCCGGCGGGCGAGGCACTCGAAGTCCTTCACCTCGCCCTGGTTCTCCGCCAGGCGGACCAGCCGGGCATGGTCCGCAGGATCGACATAGAGCCGGGTGGGGTCGATTCCCACCTCCGCCACCATGGCCTCGGGCGAGGGATACCCGAAGATCTCCGCCATGCGCCGATTGACCCGTATGGACTTCCGCCCCGGAATGAACAGCACGATCCCCAGGGGCGCAGACTGGAACAGGTCCTCGTAGCTCTCCAGGGCCAGGTCCCGCTCGGCCTCGGCCTGGCGGTGGGCGGAGGTGTCCCGGACAAAGGCCTCGAAGCCCCCCAGGCCGCCGTCGGCGTCGCGCACCACCCGGAGGCTGTGCGAGGTCCAGAACCGGCTCCCGTCCCGGCGGCGGCCCAGGCACTCGAAGTCCCGCACCGTCTCCTGGTATTCCACCAGCCGGCGGAGCCTCCAGTAGTCGCTGGGGTCGGCGAAGATGCCGGCGGCGATGTCCTCCACCTCGGCCACCATGGCCTCGGGGGAGGGATAGCCGTACATCGCGGCCATGCCCTGGTTGACGCGGACGAAACGCCGCCCGGGCAGCCCCAGGGCGATGCCCAGGGGCGCAGACTGGAACAGGCCCTCGTAGCGGGCCAGGGCCCGGTCCCGCTCGGCCTCGGCCCGGCGGTGCTCGGTCAGGTCGTGCAGGATGGTGAGCAGGCAGGGGCGGCCCAGGTACTGGATGGGCACGGTGGCTACGTGGCTGTGCCGTTCCTCGCCGCTGCGCAGCCGGACGCTGGCGATGCTCCGGCCGTCCGCGACTCCCTCGAACAGGGCATTGACCCGGGCCTTGAGCCGGGCCGCGCTCTCCTCGTCCACCAGGTCGTCGATGCCCTTGCGCAGGAACTCCGCAACGCTGGGCACCTGGTAGAATGCCGCCGCGGCCTGGTTGGCGTAGAGCAATCCATCGAGATTGTAGATGAATATCGGGTCCGGCGAGGTCTCCACGATGGTCCGGTAGAGCTTCTCGGCCTCGGCCCGGGCCTGCTCC
>DKEU01000048.1:0-3364 GCA_002452635.1 Desulfovibrionaceae bacterium UBA6814
GGCTGGTCCTGGAGCCGCTCCCCGCTGGCCTCGCGTTGCAGGGCCGAGCACGCGGCCAGGGAGAGGAGGAGGAGCAGAAGCGCGGCGCGGCGCATGCTCATGGCCCGGTCTGCTCGAACCCCAGGTTCGCTACGCGGCCGTGGAACTGGCGGGGGTCGGTCTCCAGGATGGAGGCCAGGGCGCGGGCGGGCACCGCGGGGTCGAGCAACTCGCCGCGCTCCTTCCAGGGCAAAAACACCTGCTGCAGCCGCCGGGCCCCGCCGCCCTTGGCGTTGCGCGCCGCCTCCTGCATCGGGGTGTCCACGATGCCGGGCCGGAACGCGAAGGTGGTGATGGCCGGCGTCTCCAGGGCCAGCTGCCGGGCCAGGTGCTCCTCCGCGGCCTTGGCCGCGCAGTAGGCCGCGATGCCGGGCTGGGTTATCTCCGCCGCGCCCGAGCCGAAGAGCACGAACACCCCGTGGCCGCGCTTGAGCAGCACCGGGAAGGCGTGCCGCGCCAGGCGGTGCACCGCGGTCACCGAGGCCTCGAACACCTCGTCGAAGTGCTTGGCCGGCAGCTCCCAGCAGTGGGGCCCGGGCCGCAGCACCCCGGCTACGTGCAGCACCCCGGCGAAGCCGTCGCCCGCATTGGCCAGGGCGGTCTCCACCAGCATGCGCGCCACCGCGTCCTTGCCCGCGCTGCCCGCCACCATGGCCACGTCCCTGCCGCCCGCCTCGGCCGCGGCCGCGGCCGACTCGGCCAGGGCCGCGGCGTCCCGGCCGTTCAGCACCAGCCCGGCCCCGCGCCGGGCCAGCTCCAGGGCCAGGGCCCGGCCGATGCCGCGCGAGGCCCCGGTCAGGATGTAGGTTTCATTTGCCAGCCCGCTCATGTATACCCCCGCACGTGGTTGGCCGTTCTCCCGGCGCGGGATTTCCCGCCGCCGGCCGGGCGCCCCGCCCAGAGACCTTCCCGCATTCTACCATAGACGGAGCCGACAATCCATGCACCTGCACGGTTTCACCCTGCTGCGCGAACGCGAGATACCGGAACTGCCCGCCCTGGCCCGCCTGTGGCGGCACGACGCCACCGGGGCCGAGCTCATCTCGGTCCTGAACAACGACGAGAACAAGGTGTTCTCGGCCAATTTCCGCACCCCGCCCCGGGACTCCACCGGCGTGGCCCACATCCTGGAGCACTCGGTGCTGTGCGGCTCCAGGCGCTTCCCGGTGAAGGAGCCCTTCGTGGAGCTCATCAAGGCCTCGCTCAACACCTTTGTCAACGCCTTCACCTACCCGGACCGCACCTGCTACCCGGTGGCCTCCTGCCACCTGGGCGACCTGCGCAACCTCATCCAGGTCTACCTGGATGCGGTGTTCCACCCCCTCATCCCGGAGCACGTGTTCAGCCAGGAGGGCTGGCACTTCGAGCTGGAGAACGGCGCGCTCTTTCGCAAGGGCGTGGTCTACAACGAGATGAAGGGCGCGTACTCCTCGCCCGAAGGCCTGCTCTCGGAGCTGTCCCAGCAGAGCCTGTTCCCGGACACCACCTACGGCCTGGACTCGGGCGGCCACCCGGACCGCATCCCGGACCTGACCTACGCGGCGTTCAAGGACTTCCACACCCGGTTCTACCACCCCTCCAACTGCCGGTTCTGGTTCTACGGCGACGACCCGGAGCCCGAGCGGCTGGCCGTGCTGGAAGAGGCCCTGGCCGGGTTCACGGCCCAGCCCGTGGACTCGGAGATCGGGCTGCAAGCGCCCTTTGCCGCGCCCCGGGAGCGGACCGAGCGCTTCGCGGCCGGGCCCGACGCCCACGGCATGTTCACCGTGAACTGGCTGCTGCCCCAGGCCGTGGACCAGGAGGCGGCGCTCAGCTTCGAGATGCTGGAGCACGTGCTCACCGGCCTGCCCACCTCGCCCCTGCGCCTGGCCCTGCTGGAGTCCGGCCTGGGCGAGGACCTGGCCGGGACCGGCCTGGAGGACGAGCTCCGGCAGATGTACTTCTCCTGCGGGCTCAAGGGCTGCGACCCGGCCGACGCGCCCGCGGCCATCGGGATCATGTCCGGGGTGCTCACGCGCATGGCTGCGGAAGGCCCCTCGGCCGCCGAGGTGGAGGCCGCGCTCAACAGCGTGGAGTTCGACCTGCGCGAGAACAACACCGGCCGCTTCCCGCGCGGCCTGTCGCTGATGCTGCGGGCCATGCCCGCCTGGATCTACGGCGGCGACCCGCTGGAGGCCCTGGGCTTCGCGGACAGCCTGGCCCGCATCAAGTCCCGCCTGGCCGCGGGCGAGCCGCTCTTCGCCGACCTGGTGAAGGAGCACCTGGTGGACAACCCGCACCGGGTGACCCTGGTGCTCACCCCGGACCCGGCCCTGGACGAGACGCGCGAGGCCGCGGAGCGCGCGGCCCTGGACGCCGCCCTGGCGGCCATGCCCGAGGCCGAGCAGACGGCCGTGGCCGAGGACGCGGCCGAGCTGGCCCGGCTCCAGGCCGCGCCCGACGACCCCGCGGCCCTGGCCGCCATCCCCCGCCTGACCCTGGCGGACATGCCGCGCAGCGAGCAGCCCATCCCGGCCGAGGAGCGGCAAGGCAGCGCGGACCTGCTGCTGACCCACGACCTGGACTGCTCGGGCATCGTGTACCTGGACCTGGGCTTCGACCTGGCCCCGGTGCCCCTGCGCCTGCTGCCCCTGGTGCCGCTCTTCGGCCGGGCCCTCACCGAGATGGGGACCAAGAAGACGCCCTTCGAGGCCCTGTCCCTGCGCATCGCCAGCACCACCGGCGGCATCGACGCCGCGCCCCTGGCCACCGGCGTCCTGGGCCCGGGCGGCCGGCCCGCCGGGGCCATGGCCCGGCTCTTCGTGCACGCCAAGGCCGTGGCCGGGCGCGGCCAGGACATGCTGGACATCCTGGCCGAGGTGCTGGCCGAGACCGACTTCTCGGACCAGGAGCGCTTCGGGCTCATGGTGCTGGAGGACAAGGCCCGCATGGAGCACGGCCTGATCCCGGGCGGGCACCGGGTGGTCATGACCCGGCTGCGCGCGGGCCACAACCCGGCCGGCCTGGCTGCCGAGCACCTGGGCGGCGTGGCCGCGCTGCTCGCCCTGCGCGAGCTGTCGCGCCGGGTGGAGCAGGACTGGGCCGGCGTGCTGGCCGATTTGGAGCTCTTGCGCTCCCTCATCGTGACCCGCGCCGGCCTGGTGGCCAACCTGACTGCCGGGGCCGGCGATCTGGCCGGCTTCGAGCCGCGCCTGGCCGCGTTCCTGGAGGGCCTGCCGAAGGCGAAGCACCCGGCCGCGGCCTGGGAGATGGGCGCGAGCCTCCGGGCCGAGGGCCTCACCGCGCCCAGCATGGTGAACTACGTGGGCCAGGTGCTGGACCTGCC
>DKEU01000048.1:3439-10937 GCA_002452635.1 Desulfovibrionaceae bacterium UBA6814
CCTACGACCGCTTCACCGGGGCCATGAGCTTCGCGTCCTACCGCGACCCCAACCTGGCCCGCACCCTGGAGGCCTTCCAGGCCACGGGGAATTTCCTGCGCTCGGCCGCGGTGGCCGGGGAGGAACTGGAAAAGGGCATCATCGGCGCGGTCGGCGACCTGGACGCGCACCTGCTCCCGGACGCGAAAGGCTTCGCCTCCCTCATCCGGAAGCTCGCCAACGACACCCCGGACAACCGCCAGCGCCTGCGCGACGAACTCCTCAGCGCCGGCCCGTCCCACGCCAAAGCCCTGGCCGACGCCATGCAGGCCGCCCTGCCTAAGGCCAGGATGGCCGTGCTCGGCTCCCGCAAGGCCATCGAGGAGTCGGGGCTGGGATTCGAGGTGACGGAGGTTATGGGGTAGGAGGGAGGCCGGGAGGTCAGCGCAAAAGGGCGGTTCGCTGGCAGCTCTACCCAAGGCACTCTTTCCGAGAAAGGATAAAGGTATGTTGCGGAAATCTTCTAGTTTGTCTATAGATTGCGGCTGGTTGCTCTCAAAAAGAAAACTGCTAAACGCCCATTGACAAAATATTACGGAGAGAATAATTCAATATCAACACAGCCCATCGGGCTCTGCCTGGCAAACAGGGGAAAACAGAGTCCGATTAATTCGTGCTTTTTTAAAAGGGGCCGCATCTCTATCCAGAGAGGCGGCCCCAATTTTTTAGGTTCCTAACCTTTAACCCAGGAGGATCGCTAACATGGCTGATCCGGCTTCAGTCCCGAGTCCTCTGCGAGTAATGATGTTTCTTGATTTTTGGAACTTCCAACTCGGGATGCGCGAGGTGGAAGACAAGTGGCGGGCAGACTACAAGAAATTACCCTGGGCGCTTTTGGCAGCTGCCAAGGATATGCTCCAATCCCCGGCAGGGGTGAGCCTGGCAGGGTTGAAGGTTTATGGGTCCTATGACCCGGCATCTCAGACAGAAGTTGGTCTTCACCGCTGGGCAACGACAGTGCTTCCGCGATTCCCTGGGGTTTCCACCGAGTTTGCGGAGCGCCAGAAGAAGAAATCGGGTGCCAAGTGTCCCGGATGCCATTTTGAGGTTCGGACTTGCCCCAGTTGCGGCCACAGTATGCTTGGAACGGGTGAGAAGGGCGTTGATACTAGGATTGCCACTGACATGGTAAGTAAGGCGTGGGAAGGTGCCTATGATGTCGCAGTGTTGATCTCCTCTGATCGGGACTTTGTGCCTGTTTGCAGTTTCCTGCAAGCCAAGGGGATCATCGTGATTCACGGTTCAATCGGTTACAGTGGAGCCGTGGTGAGCGCCGCCTGTTGGGGACAGATTGACCTTCTGGCCATTAAGGAGGAGTTCCGACTGCCATATCAGCCACCGGCAGCTGTGGTATAAGGAGATACTTATGTTGAGGGCTAGAGGCCCCGGGGAATTCCCTGGGGCCTTTTTATTGGCCGGCTGGCTTGATAGGAAAAGAAAAAGGGGGCCTTGCGGCCCCCTTTCCCCCTCTGCCGGCAGGCTCAGAACCCCTGCTGCCGGTAGTCCTTGTCCTTGCGGTTGATGAGCTGGATGTAGCGGTAGTTGCCCTTGACCTGGCCTTCCTCGTAGATTTGGATGCCCTTGCCGTGGCAGTGCTCGCAGAGCATTACCTGCTCCACCTGGGCCCTGCCGAAAAAGCCCCCGTTGGACTGCCCACTCAATCCGCCATGCCAATCGGCGCATTCCCGGGGCATCTTGCTTTATTCTAGATTCTAGAATATGGAATGCCCATGAATCTCCTGCCGCAAGATGTTGTCGTGATGGTCAAGCTGGCGGTTTCGACCCAGCCGGAGTGGACCTTCAACAGCATGGCCCACGAACTGGGCATGAGCCCGTCCATGGCCCACAGCGCCGTGAAGAGGGCAAGCCTGGCCCGGCTGTATGATCCCAACCAGCGGATGCCCCGGCGCAAGGCCCTGGAGGAGTTTCTTATCCATGGGGTCAAGTACGCTTTCCCGCCGCGTCTGGGCAGCGCGACGCGGGGCGTCCTTACGGCCTGGGCTTCGCCGTCACTCCGGGGAAAACTCGTCCAGGATGAGGGAGAAGTCTACGTCTGGCCGCATCCCAAGGGCGAACACCGGGGCATCGAGTTGTCCCCGCTCTACAAGTCGGTCCCGGAAATCGTCCTGAAGGACCATGTCCTCTACGCCGCCTTAAGCCTCCTCGACGCAGTCCGGATCGGCCGCGCCAGGGAGCAGGCGTTGGCTGAGGAACTGCTGCGGGATATGCTGGGCCATGCGGCATAGGTTCCTCGCTGTGGAGCGGGTCCTCGAGGCTGCGGAACTCCTGGGCGATCTGGCCCAGGAAGTGGTCTTCACCGGAGGCGCTTCCGTCGGCCTGCTGATCACCGATCCGGCCGTGCCTGCGGTGCGGCCTACCCTGGACATTGACGTCATCGTCGAGGTCGCCTCCCTGGCCGAGTACTACCGCCTGCAAGAGCGACTGCGGGCGAAAGGGTTCACGGAATCCATGGAGGACGAGGTCATCTGCCGCTGGCGGCACGGCTCCATCATCCTCGATGTCATGCCCACCGACGAGAGAATTCTCGGCTTCGCCAACCGCTGGTATGCCGAAGCGGTCCGTAATGCCCGGAAGATGACCATCTCGGGGGTCAACCTGCAACTCGCGACCTCGCCATACTTCCTCGGGACCAAGCTGGAGGCCTTTCGGGGACGAGGCAAGCAGGACTTCATGTCAAGCCACGACATGGAGGACATCGTTGCCGTGCTGGATGGGAGGCCGGAGATCGTCGCGGACATCAGGCAGGCCAAGAGCGACATCCGCGCCTACCTTGTTGCCGAGCTGGGCAGGCTTCTGGCGAACCGCGACTTTCTCGACGCCTTGCCCGGACATTTGCCCGGCGACAGCGCAAGCCAGCAACGGGTTCCCATCATCCTGGAGCGGGTGCGGCGAATCGTCGGATAGCCCACGAAAAAGGGGGCCTTGCGGCCCCCTTTCCCCCACTACCGGCGCGTTAGAACCCCTGCTGCCGGTAGTCCTTGTCCTTGCGGTTGATGAGCTGGATGTAGCGGTAGTTGCCCTTGACCTGGCCTTCCTCGTAGATTTGGATGCCCTTGCCGTGGCAGTGCTCGCACGCGGTGCGGGGTATCTCCACGCACAGCGACAGCGGGTTCACCGTGGACCAGGTCTCGATCTTCAAGGTGCCGGGGCAGTGGTCGCAGAGCATCACCTGCTCCACCTGGGACTCGCTGATGCCGTCCGTGTCGTAGTAGATGTCCTTGGTGCGGCTGAACCAGCCCTCGTACTCCTCGCCCTTGAGCGAGCTCTTGGGCGGGTCGAAGTACAGGCGCGGCAGCTCGTCGCAGATGTGGGCGATGTACTCGTCCACCTTGGGCGACTGGCGCAGCTTGGCCGCGTCGAAGCCCGGCTCGCGCACGCCCGAGTAGTCCACCCCGGCCATGGCCAGGCAGATGCCCAGGTTCACGTAGGGCAACGCGCCCTGGATGGCGTAGCCGCCCTCCAGCACCGCGATGTCCGGGTTCAGGAGCTCGTTCAGGCGCGCGTAGCCCTGGGCCGAGAAGTTCATGTTGGTGATGGGGTCGGTGAAGTGGTTGTCCTGGCCCGCGGAGTTGATGACCAGGTCCGGCTTGAAGTCGGCCAGCACGGGCTTCACGATCTTCTCGATGACCGCCAGGAACCCCTCGTCGCTGGTGCCGGGCGGCAGGGGGATGTTGAGCGTCTTGCCCAGGGCGTTGGGCCCGCCCAGCTCGTAGGGGAAGCCGGTGCCCGGGTACAGGGTGCGGCCGTCCTGGTGCAGGGAGATGAAGAGCGTGTTGGGGTCGTGCCAGTAGATGTCCTGGGTGCCGTCCCCGTGGTGGCAGTCGGTGTCCACGATGGCCACCTTCTTGACCCCGTAGTGCTCGCGCAGGTGCTCCACCATCACGGCTTCGATGTTGATGTTGCAGAACCCGCGGTTGCCGTGCACCACCTTCATGGCGTGGTGCCCGGGCGGCCGGATCAGGGCGAAGGCCTTCTCCTCCTCCTTCTCCATGACCAGGCGCGCGGCCTTGATGGCCCCGCCCGCGGAGATGAGGTGGCTCTTGGTGCACACGTTCTCCACCGCGGGGATGCAGAAGTGCACCCGCTCCACGTCCTCGCGGGTGGCTATCTCGGGCTTGTATTCGGTGATGCCGTCGATGTCGAAGAGGCCCTCTTCCCGCAATTGGTCCTGGGTGTAGAGCAGCCGCTCCTCCCGCTCGGGGTGGGTGGCGGAGATGGCCCAGTCGAAGGCCGGGAAGAACACGATGCCCAGGCGGTTCTTGGCTTCCAGCATGGCCTAGCTCCCTTCCCCGAAGACCTTGCCCACCGCGGGCCGCACCTGGCAGCGCACGCGGATGTTGCGGCCCATGGCCATCATGCCCTCCACCATGTTGAAGGACCCGGCCTCCAGGATCTCGGGCTCGTCGTCGCCCACCTCCACGCCCAGGCCGCGCAGGTGGTCGAGCAGCGCGGCCCTCACGTCCGCCTTGGCCTGGTGCAGGGTGTAGGACTTGGGTATCTCCCGGGTCACGCCCAGGCTGGGGATGAAGAGCGCGCCCCGCTGGGTGTCCGCGAACAGCTCCACGTCCAGGGTGGTGCGGGTCAGCGCCGCGCCGATGGCGTTGGCCACGGCGAAGTGCCGGGGCAGCACCACCTCGCGGCCCAGGGCCTTCTCCAGCAGCGGGGCCATGGCCTGGGCCGGGCCGCCCATGACGTACACCCGCTGCGGCGCGATGCGCTTGCCCTTCAGCAGCTCGAAGATGGTGTACACCGGCTGCTCGTTGATCTCGTCGATGAGGTCGTCCACGGCCTCGCGGATCTTGTGCAGGGCGTACTCCACGGCCCGGCGCGACAGCCGCTCGGGCACCATGTCCCACAGCCCGGCCAGCTTGGTGATGCCCGAGCGCGAGGCCTCCACCTCGCCGAAGGCGCTGTGCCCCAGCACGTTCAGCGCGTCGGTGAGCGCGGGCACGCAGACCTTGCCCCGCACCTCCCGCGGCAGGCCGGAGGTGTGCCCCAGGGTGCAGGCCGTGGCCCCGCCCAGGGCCCAGGCCGCCAGGGCCGGGCCCTTGCGCTCGGGCCCCACGGTCACGCCCAGGGTGGCGGACACGTTCAGGGCCGAGTCTCCGCCGACGCCGATGGAGCGGATGCGCAGCGCCCGCACCAGGGTGGGGTAGGAGCCCACGGTCATGCCGTCCTGCTCGATGAGCGGCGCGCCGCCCGCGAACACCGCGATGTCCGTGGTGGTGCCGCCGATGTCCAGGATGATGCAGTCCTCGTGGATGTCGCACAGGGCGATGATGCCCATGACGCTGGCCGCCGGGCCCGAGAGGATGGACTCCACGGGCAGGGACTTGGACAGCTCCAGGGGCATGGTGCCGCCGTCGGCCTTGAGGATGTTCACCTCGCAGGTGAGGCCGAAGTCGCGCACGCTCTCCTCCACGGCCCAGGCGAAGTCGTTGTACTGCCGCCACACCGCGGAGTTGAAGTAGGCGGTGGCCACCCGGCGGGGGAAGCCCAGCACGCCGGACAGGGCGTGGCCGCGGGTCACGAAGTCCGCGTCCTGCGCCACGGCCCGGGCCAGGTCCTCCTCGTGTTCCGGGTTGCGGGTGGAGAACTTGCCCACCGCGGCGAAGACCTTGATCCCGGCCGCGCGCATGGCCTCGGCCGCGGCGGCCAGGCCCGCGGCGTCCAGGGGGGCCACCTCGTGGCCGCGGTGGTCGATGCAGCCCTCGATGACGTGGTACTGCCCGCCCACGTGCTGGTGCTCGGGGTCGATGCCCGGCCCGGCGCTGACCAGCACGCCCACGTCCTCGGTCTTGCTCTCCACGATGGCGTTGGTGGACAGGGTGGTGGAGAGGTTCAGGCGCGAGATGCCGGCGGGGTCCACCTGGCGGAGCACGGCCCCCAGCGCCCCGCGCACCGAGTGCAGCAGGTTGTCGTGGTCCGTGGGCACCTTGGCCTCGGCCACCACCCCTGCCGGCCCCACCACCACCGCATCAGTGTGGGTCCCGCCCACGTCGATCCCCAAAAACATTGGCGATTCCTCCACCGGCAACCCTACCCAAAACCCCTGCCCGTGAAAAGGGAGGCCGGAGCCCCTTCCGGCGGACGGCGCGTGGGGGCCGGTGAATGGGAACTAAGCGACGAAAAGGCCAGGCGGCAGGTTCTACGCAGGGATCAGGCCGATGAAGCGGTCGCGCAGGCCGTCCCCCTTCCCCTCCATGGCGGCCGCGGCCTTGAGGCTGCCCACCTGGTCGTAGCCCAGGAGGTAGGTGGCGTCGCCCTGCGCATCCTGCACGGTCACGGCCTGGGGCAGGCGGCCAAGTGATTGCTCACTCTGAACCCATTTATTTCTTTATATTTAGATATAAAATCGAGTCAATTACCTCTTCATACGCTGAAAATCTTTCTTGTGGCCCGGCATATCCTATCGCAATATCTAAATCTATGACGTGGTAAATAACCATGTATCTGTTATTGTCATCTTTTTTGATTGTCAAAACATATATTTCATGCCCATATTGTTTAGCGATTCTGTCAGAAATAAAAGTGAATCCCGTGCCATTATAGCTCCTACTTTTAAATTGTTCAATAGATTGCTTACCCATCAGTTGAACGCGAAGGCTCTCCTCATTTCCCTTGCCCAAATACTGTATAGCTATCCAGTCGCCATATTCCATGACGTCCATTCCATATTTATAGTCAATGGTTAGGCCATTCCATTCAATAGGCGGCCGCTGTGTGATATACGTCCATAATGCTTGGATCCCATAGGGATTGACAATGCGTATATATAACACAATGGAAGCAATTGAGATTGCTCCCAGTATAAAAAGAGTGTGTCTTCTCATACTCATTGGCATGAACTCCTCACGGCCGCGTCGTGAAATTGCGACGCGGCCGTATCTCATCGCTATCGTTTAATTGGTCCTGGGCCGACGGGTGTAGGGGCTATTTCCGCACCCTTCCGCAAGGCTCCCTTGCCATAGACGTTGAAGTACCCCTCCAGGTCACGCTGGGCATCTTCGATCTGCTTGATATTCCCAGAGTTCAAATCCCGTTCGATGGACGTCGCGTTGTCAAGGGCACTTTGGTAGACATCACCCAATTCCGCTGCCGCCCCGGCCTGCTGGGCCACCTCGACTGCCTTGAGCGCCGAGCCTGCTTCCTTGGGAGAGACCGGCAGGTTGTTGATGGCTTCGGGTACGGTGCGGCTCACCTGCGCCCCGGCGGAACGCATGGTGTCGTAGCCTTCGGTGACCGCCTGGGCCGCATCGGCGGCGGCCTGTGCTGTCCCTTGTGTGACGTCCGCAGGTGAAGGACTCGGGGAGCCTGTAAACCATTCCTTGGCGTTGTTGAACATCTCCTTGGTGGCGTTAACCATGCTGTCCAGCCAGGAAACACCCGCCACAGCGGCTTCCCCCTCCAACCCCTCCGGGTCCACCCGCCCCACCGG
>DKEU01000245.1 GCA_002452635.1 Desulfovibrionaceae bacterium UBA6814
ACGGTGCCGATGATAAGCCGGCTCACACCGGCCTCGAGATATTTCTGTGCGATCTCCACGCTGCGGATGCCGCCGCCAAGCTGTACCGGGATCGAAACGGAAGCGCACAATTCCCGGATCAGGTCCATGTTGCGCGGCGTGCCGCTGAACGCCCCGTCCAGATCGATGACGTGCAGCCACTTGGCCCCGACATCGACCCATTGCCGGGCCATGGCCGCGGGATCGTCGGAAAAGACCGTGACCTGATCCTCAACGCCCTGGCGCAGGCGCACACATTTGCCGTCCTTGATGTCAACCGCCGGAAAGATATTCATAAGCCAAGCGCCCTCGTTCCTTCTTCCAGGGCCTCGGCCGCAATCTCCAGCGGCGTGACCCAGCGTCCCTGGCGCTTCACGAAACGCCTTCCCTGCAGCAGGTTCTCGGCCAGACCCCGCTGCTCCTCCTCGAAATGATACCTCCGCACCTGACCGCTGGCCGTCTCGATCAGATACAGGTCCATGGTCACGCTGGCCGGCCGGGTCACGCCCCACTCGCCGCCTTCGCGTTCCTGCCAGCGCGAAACAAAAGGCACCAGCAGAAAGTCGGCCTTCATGCACTGGCCCACGGCCTTCCAGTACTCCACCGTCTCGAAACGGTTCCGCTCCTTGCTGGCGGTGACGATCTCCTCGCACTGACGGACCATGGCCTGACTCAGCACTTCTCTCGCGGGCAGCTTCTTCAGGGTGGAAATGGTCAAATCATCAAGAGCCTTGAGGGACTCGTCGGAAATAACGGACACCTCTTCGGGCAGGACTCCCGCCATCAGTTCCCAGTCATGCTGCGGATGGACGAATTGAGCCACCGCCAGGGTTGATGTCGGCGGGATGGATTGCCATTGCGCCGGTTTTGCGCAGGCTGCGCACAGAAGTAAAATCATCAATATCAGATATCTCATGCGTCCAGACCTCCCTTGGTGCTGAGCACGGAATCACGTTCCACACGGACGGCCTGCCGCAGGGCGAGACCGAGGCCCTTGAAGGCCGATTCCAGCAGATGATGGCCGTTCTGCCCGTAAAACATGCGCACGTGCAGGTTCATGCCGGCCTTGGCGGCCAGGGACTTGAAGAACTCGCGCCAGAGGTCCTTCTCCTGCCCTGCGATCACCGCCGGCAACACGTCTTCCTCATACACCAGATACGAGCGGCCCGAAAGGTCCAGACAGACTTCCGTCAGAGCCTCGTCCATGGGCACCTTGGCACACCCGACGCGGGCTATGCCCTTGCGGTCCCCAAGAGCCGAGTTCAGCGCGCTGCCGAGACACAGCCCGACATCCTCCAGGGAGTGATGGGCATCTATATGCATGTCGCCGACGCAGGAAATTTCCAGATCGAAACCGGCCCAATGGCCCATAAGCTCAAGCATGTGGTCGGCGAAACCAAATCCTGTGCGAACAGAACACGTTCCGACACCGTCGATGTTCACGGCCACATTGATCTTCGTCTCGCGGGTTTCGCGATCGATCCTGCCAGTACGAACGTCCATATAGCCTCCTTGCAATGAAAAGGGCAGGCCTCGCGACCTGCCCGCATGGTCATCCCTTGGCCGGGGCTTCTTCCTCTTCGGCCACGGGCTCCTTGGGTTTCTTCCCGAACACGTAGGCCACCCAGATGCCGATCTCGTAAAGAATGCAGAGCGGACCGGCCATGAGGCACTGAGATACCACATCCGGGGGCGTGAGAATGGCCGCAACCACGAAGCTTGCCAGGATGGCGAACTTGCGGAACTTGCGCAACGAGACGTGGGTCACCATGCCCATCACTGCCAGAAAAAACATGAAAAGCGGCAGTTCGAAAATGAACCCGAAGGCAAAAAGCATGCTCGTCGAGAAACTGAAGTATTCCTTCACCGAAGGCATGGGTTTAATGAAATCCGAGGCATACCCCAGAAAAAACTGAAAGCCGAAGGGAAAGACGATGAAATACCCGAACAGGGCGCCCGTAACGAAGCACAGGGCCGAGCACAGGGCGATGGGGATCATGTACTTGCGCTCGCCCTCGTAAAGTCCGGGGGCGATGAACATCCACAGCTGGTAGAAAATGTAGGGACTGGCCACAAAAAGGCCTGCAATGGCCGCGACCTTGAGATGGGTGAAAAAGGCCTCGGGCAAGCCCGTATAGATGAGCGCTCCGCCTGTCGGCAGCAGCAGGTCCATGAGCGGTTTCATGAGAATCTTGAACAGATCCTCGGCAAAGGCGTAACAAGCCAGAAAGCCCACAAACGCGGCGATGACGCAACGGACCAGACGGACACGCAGCTCGTTCAAATGTTCGGTGAACGTCATTTCGTGGACAGGCTCTTCCGGAGCAGAGTCCTTGGGGTCGGCAGCGGGCTCGCTCGACAGGAACGACTCGGCCTTGGGCGCAGGAGGAGCGCTTTCAGAATCGGCCGACTCGGCGGCCGAAACCGCGTCCGTGACGTCAGGACCGACATCCGAAGTGCCTCCGGAGACTTCCGCATCGGCAGGCCGGGCCTCTTCTCCATCCGGGGATTCGCCGGCTTCTTCGGAAACGGTATCCCCGTCTTCAACCTCAGAAACCGAAGCATCCCCGCCTTCGCGAATCATGCCTTCGGATTCCAGCCCTTCGGCCTGCTCGGGAACATCGACCCTTTCCTCATCCGTACGCCGGTCCTCGCTCATGCCTTTTCCTTGTCGGCCCCGGCGGGGGCCGCCTCGGGCTGCGCTGCGGGGGCGGCCTGCCCTTCGGCCGCGGCGTCAGCCGGCTTGGACGGAGACTGGGCCGCCGCATTGTCGGGGAAGAGCTCCTTCTTGGCCTGCTCGGTGCGGGTCTTCTGGTCGGCCTGCTCGGCCTCCATTTCGATGGTCCGCTTCACGTCCGTGCTGACCCGGCGAAACTCGCCCAGGGCCTTGCCCAGGGCTTTGGCCATCTCGGGCAGTTTGGCCGGACCGATGACAATCAGGGCAACAATGAGAATGACAATAAGTTCCGTGGAACCGATTCCAAACATATGCGCATCTCCGAAAATGGATTGTTGCGGACGCCTATTCCCACTCGATGGTGCTCGGCGGCTTGGACGAAATGTCGTAGACGACCCGGTTCACCCCTTTCACCTCGTTGATGATCCGGTTGGACATGCGGCCGAGGATCTCCGTAGGAATGCGGGACCAGTCCGCTGTCATGGCGTCGATGGAGTCGACGATGCGCAGGGCGATGACGTGCTCGTAGGTCCGCTCGTCACCCATGACGCCCACGGTCTTCAGCGGCAGCAGAACGGCAAAGCCCTGCCAAACCTTGTAGTACCAGTTGGATGCCATGAGCTCGTGCTGCACGATCTTGTCGGCCTGGCGCAGGATCTCCAGACGCTCGTCCGTGATCTCGCCGATGACGCGGATGGCCAGACCCGGGCCGGGGAAGGGATGACGCCAGACGATGAAGTCGGGCAGGCCCAGTTCCTGGGCGACCTTGCGAACTTCGTCCTTGAAGAGTTCACGCAGGGGCTCCACCAGGGCAAGATCCATCTTCTCAGGCAGCCCGCCGACGTTGTGATGGCTCTTGATGACAGCCGAAGGGCCCTTGAAGCTGACCGACTCGATGACATCGGGATAGAGGGTCCCCTGGGCCAAGTATTTGACGCCGGGAATCTTCTTGGCCTCTTCCTCGAATACCTCGATGAACGTGTAGCCGATGATCTTGCGCTTCTGCTCCGGGTCGTCGACCCCGGCCAGGCGGCCGAGGAAGAGGTCCTGGGCCTGGACGTAGTTGAGGTTCAGGTCGAAGTGCTCGCGCAGGTAGCCCACCACCTCCTCGCCCTCGTTCAGGCGCAGGAGGCCGTTGTCCACGAAGATGCAGTGCACCCGGCGGCCCAGGGCCTTGTGCAGGAGCACCGCCACCACCGTGGAGTCGATGCCGCCGGACAGGCCGCAGACCACCTGCTCGTCCGCGCCCACCCGGTTGCGGACCTCGTCCACCACCGCGTCCACGAAGGAGGACATGGTCCAGTTGGGGGTGAGCCCGGCCACCTTGAACAGGAAGTTGTGGAGCATGATGTGGCCGTCGTCGGTGTGGGCCACCTCGGGGTGGAACTGCACCGCGTAAATCTTGCGCTCCGGGTTGGCCATGGCGGCGTGGGCCACGGTGGGGGTGGAGGCCGCCGCGACGAAGCCCGGGGGCAGGGCCAGCACGTTGTCCCCGTGCGACATCCACACCACCCGCTTCTCCTTGCGCTCCAGGCCGGCCCACAGGGGGCAGTCGGGAACGGTGATGTCCATCTCCGCGCGGCCGTACTCCCGGTCCTGGGAGGACTGCACCTTGCCGCCCAGGGTGTGGGCCAGGAGCTGCATGCCGTAGCAGATGCCCAGGATGGGCAGGCCCAGGTCGGCCAGGGCCGGGTCCATCTTGGGGGACTCGGGGCCCAGCACCGAGGCCGGGCCGCCCGAGAGGATGATGGCCTGGGGGTTGATGTCCTTCACCTTGGCCAGGGGCAGGGTGCAGGGATGGATCTCGGAATAGACCCCGGCCTCGCGCACCCGGCGGGCGATCATCTGGGTGAGTTGGGACCCGTAGTCCAGGATGAGGACCTTGGAGAGCTGCTGCATGGCGGTGTCTCGAATGTGCCGGCGTCAGTCGGAAGCCCGAGGCTGCCCGGCCGTCTGCCGACTACAGGTTTTTCCAAAAAAACAGAACTGTTTTTTTGGCTGGTTCCCTAATAGGACTCCACCCGGTAGTTGGGGGCTTCCTTGGTGATGATCACGTCGTGCACGTGGGACTCGCGCAGGCCGGCCGCGGAGATCTGCACGAAGCGGGTCTTCTCCTGCAGCTCGGCGATGGTGCCCGCGCCCACGTAGCCCATGCCCGAGCGCAGGCCGCCGATGAGCTGGTAGATGGTGTCGGTGACCACGCCCTTGTAGGGCACCCGGCCCACGATGCCCTCGGGCACCAGCTTGGAGGTCTGCTTCTCGCCGGGCTTCTCCTGCTTCTCGTTCTTGGCGTTCTTCTCCTGGAAGTAGCGGTCGCCCGAGCCCTCGCGCATGGCGTCGATGGAGCCCATGCCGCGGTAGATCTTGTAGGTGCGGCCCTGGTACAGGATGGTCTCGCCCGGGCTCTCGGCGGTGCCCGCGAACATGGAGCCCATCATCACCGTGTCGCCGCCCGAGCACAGGGCCTTGACCACGTCGCCGGAGAACTTGACCCCGCCGTCGGCGATGAGCTTCTTGCCGTGGCGGCGGCAGGCCTTGGCCGCCTCCATGATGGCGGTGACCTGGGGCACGCCCACGCCGGCCACGATGCGGGTGGTGCAGATGGAGCCCGGGCCGATGCCCACCTTGACCGCGTCGGCCCCGGCCTTGATCAGGGCCTCGGCCCCGGCCTCGGTGGCCACGTTGCCGCCCACCAGGCGGGCGCCCGGGAAGGAGGCGCGCAGGGCCTCCAGGGAGCGCAGGATGTTGCGGGAGTGGCCGTGCGCCGAATCCAGGACCAGGAAGTCCGCGCCGGCCCTGAGCAGCGCCTCGGCCCGGGCGTCGCGGTCCGCGCCCACGCCCACGGCCGCCCCCACCCGCAGGCGGCCCAGCTCGTCCTTGCAGGAGTCGGGGTACTTGCGGATCTTCTCGATGTCCTTGATGGTGATGAGGCCCTTGAGCTTGTTCTTGTCGTCCACCACCAGGAGCTTCTCGATGCGGTTCTCGTGCAGGTGGCGCTTGGCCTGCTCCAGGGTGGTGCCCACCGGCACGGTGACCAGCCGGTCGGAGGTCATGACCTCGGCCACCAGGGTGTCCATGTCGGTGACGAAGCGCACGTCGCGGTTGGTGAGGATGCCCACCAGCCGGTCGTCCTTGACCACGGGCAGGCCGGAGATGCGGTACTGGCCCATGACCTCCAGGGCCTGGCCCACGGTGTAGTCCGGGCCGATGGTCACCGGGTCGATGATCATCCCGCTCTCGGACTTCTTGACCTTCTCCACCTCCAGGCGCTGCCGGTCGATGGTGCAGTTCTTGTGCACCACCCCCACGCCGCCGGCCCGGGCCAGGGCCACGGCCATCTCGGACTCGGTGACCGTGTCCATGGCCGCGCTGACCAGGGGGATGTTGAGCTGCAGGTCCGGGGTGAGCCAGGAGGACACGTCCACCTGGTCGGGCAGCACCTCGGAATAGCTGGGCAGAAGCAGGATGTCGTCAAAGGTCAGGCCGAAGCCCACTACTTTCTGGTCCATGGATGTCTCCGGAAGGTTGGTAAAAACTAATCTTCACCCAGGTACGCCTTGCGCACCTTGGGATCGTCGAGCAGTTCCTTGGCGGTGCCCTGCATGATGACTTCGCCGGTGGCCAGCACGTAGCCCCGGTGGGCGATGGACAGCGCCATCTGGGCGTTCTGCTCCACCAGCATGACCGTGGTTCCGGCTGCGTTGATCTCCTGTACTACCTCAAAAATGTTCTCCACCACAATGGGGGCCAGGCCCAGGGAAGGCTCGTCCAGGAGCAGCAGCCGGGGCCGGGCCATGAGCGCCCGGCCGATGGCCAGCATCTGCTGCTCGCCGCCGGACAGGGTGCCGCCGGGCTGGCGGCGGCGCTCGGCCAGCACCGGGAACAGGTCGAAGACCTTGTCCTCGTCGCGGCGCAGGCCGTCCTTGTCGCGGCGCAAGTAGCCGCCCATGCGCAGGTTCTCGGCCACGGTGAGGCCGGGGAAGATCATGCGGCCCTCGGGCACCTGGACCACGCCCATCTCCACCACCCGGTTGGTGGAGACCTTGGTGATGTCCCGGCCCTCGAAGGTGATGGACCCGCGGCGCACCGGCACCACCGAGCTCACGGTCATGAGCGTGGTGGACTTGCCCGCGCCGTTGGCCCCGATGAGGGTCACGATCTCGCCCTGCTCCACGGTCAGGCACACGCCCTTGAGCGCGTGGATGCTGCCGTAGTAGGCGTGCACGTTGTCCAGCTTAAGCATGGGCCGCCCCCCGGCCGAGATAGGCTTCGATGACCTGGGGGTCGGCGCGCACGGCCTCGGGAACACCCTCGGCGATGAGCACGCCGTGGTCCAGCACCGCCAGCCGCTGGCAGATGTGCATGACCAGCTTCATGTCGTGCTCGATGAGCACCACGGTGACGCCGGCGTCCAGGATGGCGTGGATGAGGTCCACCAGGCGGCGGGTCTCGCGGGGGTTCATGCCCGCGGCGGGCTCGTCCAGCATGATGAGCTTGGGCCCGGTGGCCAGGGCCCGGGCGATCTCCAGGCGGCGCTGGTTGCCGTAGGCCAGCGAGGTGGCGTTGTCCAGGGCGTGCTTGGCGAGTCCCACGAACTCCAGCCAGCGCATGGACTCCTCGATGATGGCCTTCTCCTCCTCCTTCTGGGAGCGGGTGCGCAGCACCGCGCCGAAGAAGTTGGAGGAGGTGCGGCAGTGCCGCGCCACGCGCACGTTGTCCAGCACGCTGAGCGCGCCGAACAGGCGGATGTTCTGGAAGGTGCGGGCGATGCCCAGCCCGGTCATCTTCTCGGGCTTGAGGCCGTTGGTGCGGACCACGCCGTCCTTGCCCGCGAAGGTGATGTCGCCGGAGGTGGGCTTGTACACCCCGGCGATGCAGTTGAACATGGTGGTCTTGCCCGCGCCGTTGGGGCCGATGAGCCCCAGGATCTCGCCGGGCCGGACCTCGAAGCTCACCTCGGCCAGGGCCATGAGCCCGCCGAAGCGCTTGGTGACGTTCTCCACCTTAAGCAGCGGTTCCACTCTTCTCTCCAGATGCGTAGCCGGCCAGGCGCTTCTTCAGGTCCTTGATGAGGGGGTTCCGGGCCGACGCGGTGGCGATGGCCGGGAAGAAGCCGGCCGGCTTGAAGCGCATGATGAGCACCATGATGAGGCCGTAGGCCAGAAAGCGGGTCTCCGGGGCCAGGCCCAGGATGGGCAGGATCTCGCGCAGGCCCTCGCCCAGGACGATGAGCACCACCGCGCCCACCAGCGCGCCGGCGATGTTGCCCAGGCCGCCCAGCACCACCATGCACAGGACCAGGAAGGACTCCCAGAACTTGAACATGTCCGGGGACAGGAACAGGGACCAGCGGGCGTAGAACGCTCCGCCCAGAGCCCCGATGCCCGCGGAGATGGCGAAGGCGATGACCTTGTAGCGCAGGATGTTCACCCCGCAGGAGGCCGCGGCCAGGGTGTCCTCGCGGATGGCGAACCAGGCCCGGCCCAGGCGGGAGTCCTCGATGCGGCGCATGACCAGCCACACGAAGGCCACCATGGCCACGGCCAGGTAGAAGTACGGGACCTCGCCGATGAGCTCGAAGTACCAGTCCGGGTTCAGCCAGGTGAAGTCGAAGCTCACCGGCTCGATGCCGGGCAGGCCCAGGGGGCCGCGGGTGAGCCAGATCTCGTTGGTCAGGAAGAGCACCACCAGTTCCGCAAAACCGAAAGTGACGATGGCGAAGTAGTCGCCCACCAGGCGCAGGGTGGGCACGCCCAGGAGCACGCCCCAGAGCGCGCCGTTCAGGCAGGCCAGGGGCACGATGACCCAGAAGGACATGCCGTAGTGGATGGTCAGGAGGCCCGAGGTGTAGGCCCCGATGCCGTAGAAGCCCACGAAGCCCAGGTCCAGGAGGCCGCAGAACCCGGGCAGGATGTTCAGGCCCATGGCCAGGACCATGTAGACCAGCACCAGGGTGACCACGTGCAGCAGGTAGTCGTTGGAAAAGGGCATGAGGGGGTAGGCCAGGGCCGCGGCCGCCAGCACGAAGAGGACGGGTTTGAGCTTGGCGAGCATGCTGTCCTCCTAGGCCTTGTCCACCACGGCCCGGCCCAGGATGCCCGAGGGCCGGAAAATGATGACCGCGATGAGCACCGCGTAGGCCACGCCGTCGCGGTACAGGGAGGACACGTAGCCCGCGCCCAGGGCCTCGGCCACGCCCAGCACCACCCCGCCCACCATGGCCCCGGGCACCGAGCCGATGCCGCCGAGCACCGCGGAGGCGAAGGCCTTCACGCCGGCCACGTAGCCCATGGTGGGGTACAGGGTGTTGTAGTAGACCGCCACCAGCACCCCCGCCACCGCGCCCATGGCCGAACCCAGGGCGAAGGTGAAGGAGATGACGAAATTCACGTTGATGCCCATGAGCGCGGCCGCGGTCTTGTTCTGGGCCAGGGCGCGCATGGCCGTGCCGATGCGGGTCTTGTTGATGATGAGGTAGAGCCCCAGCATCATGACCAGGGCCACGCCCAGGATGAAGATCTGCAGCCAGGTGAGGTGCACCCCGCTCCACTCCAGCGCGGTCTCGGCCAGGTAGGCGGGCACCGCCTCCTGGGCAAAGGGCTTGGCCCGGCTGCCCCAGATGATCATGGCCAGGTTCTGGAGGAAGATGGACATGCCGATGGCGGTGATGAGCGCGGCCAGGCGCGGGGCGTTGCGCAACGGCCGATAGGCCACCACGTCCAGGAGGATGCCCAACAGCGCGCAGCAGAGCATGGCCGCCACGATGGCCACGTAGAAGGGCATGCCCAAGGCGGTGATGAAGGTCACGCAGAAGAAGGCCCCGAGCATGTAGACCTCGCCGTGGGCGAAGTTGATGAGCTCGATGACCCCGTACACCATGGTGTAGCCCACGGCGATGAGGGCGTAGATGACGCCCAGGGTCAGGCCGTTGACCAATTGCTGTTCGAACAAGACGATATCTCCGGGGGAAAGGGGCCCGGCCCGCGGGCCGGGCCCCGATTTCTCCAAATGAAACAGGCTGGAGCGTATGTCCAGCCTGTCTTCTTGGCTCTTCGCCGCGCCCGGCTACTTCAGCTGCTTGGGCGCGGTCGCGAACTGTCCTCCCTTGACCATCTTCACGAAGGCGGGCTTCTGGGCGTCGCCGTGCTCGTCGAAGTAGGTCAGGCCGGTGATGCCCTTGTACCCCTTCTCCGGGGTGTTCATGGCGGCCATGAAGTCGCGCACCTTGGCGCGGTCGACGCCCACGTGGGCCACGGCCTGGATCAGGATGCCGGCGGCGTCGTAGGCGTTGGCGCTCATGTAGTCAACGTCGCGGTTGTACTTGGCCTTGAAGGCGTCCACAAAGGCCTTGGCCTCGGGGCCGGCCTCGGAGGCGATGAAGGGGGTGGACAGGTAGGTGCCCTCGGCGGCCTCGCCGGCCAGCTTGATGTAGTCGGCGTTGTCGAAGCCGTCCGCGCCGAACTTCAGCACGTCCAGGCCCACCTTCTTGGCCTGGGTGGCGATGAGCGCGCCTTCCGGATAGTAGCCGGACAGGAAGATGCCCTGGGGACCGGCGGCCTTCAGCTTGGTGAGCTGCGGGGTGAAGTCCGCGGCGCCCTTGACGTAGGCCTCCTCGCCCACCACGGTCAGGCCGATCTTCTTGGCCTCGCCCACGAAGGCGTCCTTCAGGCCGATGCCGTAGTCGTTGTTCTCGTAGAACACCGCCACCTTGGCCAGGCCCAGGGCCTCCTTGGCGTAGCGGGCCAGGAACTTGCCCTGGAAGTCGTCGCGGTACACGTCGCGGAACGACCAGGCCTTGCCGGACTTGTCCTTGTTCTGGGCGGAGATGGCCACGTTGGTGGCGGTGGCGGAGATGGCGACCACGCCGCTGCGCACGTAGGCGGGCAGGGCGGCCAGGTGGGCGGAGGAGCACACGTGGCCCACGATGCCCACGATGTTCTTGTCGCGCACGATCTTGGGCGCCACGGTGGCGGCTTCCTTGGGATCGCACAGCTCGTCGAAGTACTCGACCTTGAACTTCATGCCGTTCACGCCGCCCTTGGCGTTCACCTCGGCGACCTTCATGTCCACGCCGGCCTTGACGTTGTCGCCGTAGGCGGCGGCGGGGCCGGTCAGGGGCGCGGCCACGGCGATGGCCGGCTCGGCGGCCAGGGCCGGAGAGGCCAGCAGGCAGAGAAGCATGGCAGCGAGCGCGATCTTGCACCAACCGGATTTCATGGTCCTTCCTCCACAGTTTGCAGGTGATGTAGGCAAAATCCCGATACGCTCAAGGCGGCCAACCGGCCGCCGTGCAAACCCTTTTATCGGCCCGGTTCGGGCACGTCGCCGCAAAGGCGTCACATGCCATGAAGGCCCGCAGGTGTCAAATTTGGGAATCCCGGCCGGTCGGGATGGCCCTGCCCCTCCCGGGCCTTTCCCGGCGCGGGTTGAGCGTTGCGAGCCCGGGGCGGCCGAGCGCCCCGGGGCAAATCATACTGATCCGCTTCGCAAGACCGCCGGCGCGGGCGGGGAGAGGCCGGCTAGGGCTTGGCCGGGGCCGGGGCCGGGGCCTTGAGCTGCACCTCGGCCGCGTTGCGCAGCTCCGGGTCGGTCTTGGGGTCGGCGATCACCGCCTTGAACTCCTTGTCCCCCTCGGCCGGCTGGCCCATGGCGTACTTGAGCAGCATGCCCAGGTGGAAGCGGACCTGTCCGTTGCCCGGGTCCTGGGCCAGGGCGGCCTTCAGGTAGTCCACGGCCTCCTGGTCCTGGCCCAGGCCGGCCAGGGCCACGGCCTTGAGGTCCATGAGGTGGGCGTCGGTGGGCTTCACGGCCAGGGCGCGGTCCACGAAGACCATGGCCTTGTCCGGGGCGTTGAACATGAGCAGGCGTTCGGCGATGCTGGTGAGGGCCTCCACGTCCTTGGGGTCGGCCGCGACCCGCTGCATGAGCTTGCCCAGTTCGCCCATGCCGGCCATGCCGGCGGGCGCTCCGTCGGCTCCGGCCGGGGGCATGGCGCCAGGGGGCATGGCGCCGGGGGGCATGCCCTCGGCCATGCCCGCCGGGGCCGACATCTCGCCGTGGGCCCGCTGGTTCTGCACGGTGAGGGAGGGATGGGTGAGCCGCCAGACCGCGGTGGCCAGGAGCATGCCCACCAGGCCCACGGCCAGCACCAGGAGCACGGGCTTCGCGCCCAGGGAGGTCGGCTTAGTCGCGGCCATCGAGGGCCTCCATGCGCGCCAGGCGCGTCTCCAAACTCTTCTGCCGGCCGGCCAGGAAGACCAGGTAGCCGGCGATGCCCAGCCAGATGACCACGTTGGCGGCCAGCAGGTATCCGGTATTGTCCATAGCTGTCACTCCTTTAGATTCCCATGCGGCCCGCGGCCAGGGCCCCGGCCCGCTCCTCGGCGGCGAGCTGCCGCGCGCGCAGGGCCACCAGGCACAGCCAGAGCAGGCCAAAGGCGGCGAGGGTCACGAAAAGCGCGGTGAGCATCTCCGGCTCCAGGCCCCCGCCCTCGCGCTTGAACACCGCGGGGTGGATGCTGCGCCACATGCGCGCGGAGATGAACACCAGGGGCACGTCCAGGAACGCGGCCACGCCCACCACCGCGCAGACCAGGGCGCGGCGCTCCCGGCCCAGGCCCGAGGCGCGCAGGACGAGGTAGGCCGCGTAGATGAAACACATGATGAGGGTGGTGGTCAGGCGCGGGTCCCAGGTCCACCACACGTTCCAGATGGGCCGGGCCCACAGGGAGCCGCACACCAGGGCCAGGGAGGCGAAGAGCACCCCCACCTCGGCCGCGGCCCCGCCCAGGCGGTCCCAGCGCGGGTCGCGCTTCCACAGGTAGAGCGCGCCGGCCACGAACACCGTGAAGAAGGAGAACATGCCCCACCAGGCCAGGCCCAGGTGCGGGTAGAAGATCTTCTGCACCACGCCCATGGTGGCCTCCACCGGCGCGTAGGAGAAGATGAACCACTGCGCCGCGGCCAGGGCCAGCCCGGCGGCCACCGCCGCCAGGCGGATCCAGCCGCCGCCCGATTTGTGTCCGTTCATGTCCGCCCCATGGTCATTCCTCTCCGCTATACACGAAGGGGAAGAGAATCAAGGCCGCGGCCGCGAAGACCGCGTCGAAGGCCGCGGCCAGGCCCAGCCAGGAGGTCGCGGCCTCCCACTCCAGGGTTCCCTCGAAATACATCCCGCCCAGGCGCACGCCGGCCAAAAGCAGCGGCACCAGCAGGGGAAAGAGCACCACCGTGAGCAGGGACTCCCGCGCGGCCTGGCCCTGGGCCAGGGCCCCGAGCAGCGAGCCCAGCACGCACACGCCCAGGTCGCCGGCCAGGAGCGTGAGCAGCCCCAGCCCCACCCCGGCGTGGAAGTCCTGGCCCAAAAACACCGCGGCCGCGGGCAGGAAGATGGCCTGGGACACCAGCAGGAGCAGCCCGCCGGCCAGGCCCTTGCCCAGCCACACGGCCTGGGGCGCGATGGGCGCGAGCAAGAGGCCGGTGCGCGCGCCGTGGGCCTCCTCGGCCGCGTACATGGTGTTGAAGATGAGCACCATGGCGAACAGGCTGGCCAGCCAGAACACCCCGGCCGCGGCCTGGGGCGGCACCAGCTCGCCCGCGGGCCGGGCCAGGCTGAACACGAAGACCAGGAGCAGGCCCAGCAGCACGGGCTGGGCCAGCCCTACCCCGCCGGCCAGCACCAGGCGCAGGTCCTTGCGGGCTATGGCCAGGGCGGGCCGGATCATTCCCCGCCTCCGGCCAGGCCCCCGGGCGGCGTGAACCCGGCGGCCGGGCCCAGGTAGGCCACCCTGCCCTTTTCCAGCAAAAGCACGTCGTCGGCCGCGGCCAGATCCTCGGCCAGGGCGTGGCTCACCCAGACCAGGGCCGCGCCCCGCTCCCGGGCCGCGGCGATCTCGGCGCGCATGACCGCGCGGGAGCGCACGTCCAGGCCGGTGCCCGGCTCGTCCAGGAACACCAGGCGCGGGTCGGTGAGGAAGACCCGGGCCAGGGCCAGGCGCTGCACCATGCCCCGGGAAAAGGTGCCGGCCTCCTCGTGGGCCGCGGCGGCCAGGCCCACCTGCTCCAGGGCCGCGCCGAGCGCGGCGTCGCCCCCGGGAACCCCGTAGAGCCGCGCCCAGAAGCGCAGGTTCTCCACGGCCGTGAGGCGGGGGTACAGGAAGGTGGCGTGGCCCAGGTAGGCCACCCGGGCCTGGTCCACGCCCTGCTCCACCCGGCCGGCCGAGGGCCGGGCCAGGCCGGCCATGACCTTGAGCAGGGTGGACTTGCCCGCCCCGTTCTCGCCCGCCACCAGGAGCACGCGGCCGGGCGCGAGCGCGAGGCTCACCTCGCGCAGCACGGGCTTGTCCCCGTAGAACTTGGCGACCCGCTCCAGGGTGAGGACCATGCTACGCCCAGCCTAATCCTTCTGCTTTCTTCGGGTGAGGCCCAGGAAGGGCAACAGGCTCATGATGGTGCTGCCGATCCAGATCCAGTTCACCAGGGGGTTCACGCTGGCCTTCACCGCCACGCTCTTGCCGTCGGGCTGGAAGGCCAGCACCGTGGCGTAGATCTCGTCGCCCAGGCTCGGGATGGTGGAGACCTCGGCAAAGGGCTGGTCGAAGCCGCGGTACATGCGGCGCTCCGGGGTAAGTTCGCCCACGGGCGCGCCGTCGCGGTCCACCGCGATGCGGGCCTGGAACACGGCCATGGCCGGGCTGGAGGTCTGGGAGGAGCCCTTGAGGGTCAGGTTGTAGTAGCCCAGGCGGACGGGATGGTCCAGGGTCAGGGTGGCCTCGGTCTCGGTCTTGTAGGGGCCGGACACGGCCACGCCCAGCACCACCAGGGCCAGGCCCAGGTGGGTGCCCAGCGCGCCCCAGGAGGGCCGGGACGCGCGCGTGGCGCGGTCGGCCAGCAGGATGGCCAGGCTGCCCAAGGCCACGGCCAGGGCCGCGGCCCCCGCCAGCAGGGGCACGGGCAGGCGGACGCCCTGGTTGTAGAGCACGACGCCCGCGGCCAGGAACACCCCGATCACCACGTAGAACCATTTGCTGTGGCGGACGCCGCCCTTCCAGCCCAGCCAGGGGCACACGGCCAGGAACAGGGCCAGGAGCGCGAACAGGGGCAGGCAGACCCGGTTGTAGAAGCCCGCGTCCAGGCCCATCGGGCTGGCGCTCCACAGCTTGCTGATCACCGGCCACATGGTGCCCAGCATGATCACCACGCCGATGGCCAGGAGCAGCCAGACCGCCATGACCAGCACTCCCTGGCGCGAGACCAGGCCCGAGAGCTGGCGGGCGGTGGGGTCCTGGCGCGCGAACAGGGCCAGCAGGGTGGCGGCCAAGCCCAGCAGCAGGAAGGAGACCAGGGGGAAGTCCATGCCGCCGGAGCCGAAGGCGTGCAGGGAGTCGATGATGCCCGAGCGCACCAGGTAGGTGGCGAAGAAGCAGAGCAGGAGGGTCAGGGCCATGAGGAAGAGGTTGGTGCGCGGCAGCGCGCCCCGCCGGTCCTCGATGAGGGCGGTGTGCAGGAACGCGGTGGCCGAGAGCCAGGGGATGAGGGAGGCGTTCTCCACCGGGTCCCAGGCCCAGTAGCCGCCCCAGCCCAGCTCCATGTAGGACCACCAGCCGCCCAGGGCGATGCCCGCGGTGAGGAATATCCAGGACACCAGGGCCCAGGGCCGGCCCGCGCCCAGCCAGGGGGTGGGCTCGGAAGCGGCCCAGGAGGCCAGGCCCAGGCAGGCCGGGATGGTGAACCCGGCGTAGCCCAAAAAGAGCAGGGGCGGATGGAAGATCATGCCCGGGTTGCGCAAAAGCGGGTTCAGGCCGTTGCCCTCGGCCGCGGCCGGGGCCAGGGCCAGGAAGGGGTTGGCCGGCCCGGTGAGCAGCACCAGGAAGAAGGCCTGCACCGAGAGGAAGAGCACCCAGTACCAGGCGCGGGTGGCCGGGGCCAGGCCGGCGTAGGCCCGGGAGCCCATGAACACCGCGCCCATGAGGGCCACGCACCAGGCCCAGAAGAGCATGGACCCGGCCTGGCCCGCCCAGAAGGCGGTGATCGTGTAGAACATGGGCAGCAGGGAGTCGGTGTAGGAGGCCACGTACTGGAAGGAGAAGTCCCGGGCCATCAAGGCCTTGAGCAGCACCGCGCTGGCCGCGGTCATGAGGGCCGCGGCGGCCAGGTGGCCCTTTTCGCAGAGCCGGGCCACTTCGGGCCGGTCGGTCCAGGCGGCGAACAGGGCGGCCCCGGCCAGGACCAGGGAGGCCAGCATGGCGAAGAGCAGGCAGAAATAACCGACAAGATGCATACGGTATCCTTGGAATGCGCTCGGGTTTGCGGTCAGGGGGTTGTAGACCGGTTCAGGCAGAAAGGGAAGAGCGGGTCCCGGACGGAACCGACGCCCCAGTCGCCACTGTGCAACGCAGCCTCACGGACAGCCGGGAGCGCGGCAGGACGCACGGGGATTCCGCCCAGGAGGCCTAGCTCTTTTCGCGATTTTCCTTCTGGTACTTGGAGGGGCACTTGGTCATGAGGGTGGTGGCCTTGAAGCGGTCGGATTGCATGGCCCCCTCCACGATGACCTCCACGCCGGGCTTGAAGGTGTCGGGCACCGCGCCGGCGTAGTCCACCCAGATGGTCTTTCTCACGTCGTCCTTGTCCTGGAGCCGGAAGGAGGCGGCCATGGTGCCGGGGCCGCCGGTGAGGCCCTCGGCGTCCACGGTGCCGAAGAGGCGGGCCTGCGAGAGCTTGCCCGCGGGCATGGCCAGGGCCTCGGACACGTTGAGGAAATACACGCTGTTCTCGGACAGGCCCGAGGCCAGCAAAAAGCCCAGGCCGGCCAGGAGCAGGATGGCGGCGGCCGCGTAGACCGCCTTGCCGGGTTTCTTTTGCATGCTCGTCTTCACCCCGTCGCCCGGCGGCCCGCTGGCCCCCGGCGACTCGTATGAGGTTGCGACCCTCTGCCGGGATGTCCCCCTCCCGGCGATGGAACGCCTTGTCTTCTTTGTTGCTTCTACTCGGTCACGCTAGCCGTCTTCCCGGTCGGCGGCCGCCACCGAGGGCGCGGCCCCGTTGGGCTCCGCGGAGGTTATCAGGCGTTCCCGCCGGCTCCGGGCCAGGGCGCGCATGTCCGCGACCACGTCGGTCTCGTCCACGATCTCCTTGCCCAGGATCTCCTCCAGCACGTCCTCCAGGCTCACCACCCCGGCGACGCCGCCGTACTCGTCGAGCACCACGTAGAGGTGGGTGCGCGATCCCAGAAACTTAATCAGCAGGCGGTCCAGGGTCAAGGTCTCCAGCACGAAGCGGGCGGGGTGCATGATCTCGGCCATGGCCTGGTCGTCCCGGTCCTGGGCCAGGGCGTCCAGCACGTCGCGGCGGTACACGATGCCCACCACGTCCTCGGAGTCCTCGCCCTCGTACACCGGGATGCGGCCGTGCTGCCAGAACTCGCGGTGGGCCCGGGCCTCGGCCATGGTGGTGGCCGCGGGCAGGGAGAACACCACCGTGCGCGGGGTCATGATGTCCTCCACCCGTTTCAGGTCCAGGGAGAGGATGTTGGAGATGGCGTGCTCCTCGTAGGGCTTGAGCACCCCGGACTTGCGGGTCAGGCTCACGATGGCCCGGATGTCCTCCTCGGTGAGGGACGGGCCGCGCTTCTTGCGCTGCAGGAGCCGGGGCAGCATGCCCAGCAGCCAGACCACCGGGTACATGAGGAAGACCAGGATGCGCAGAGGCTTGGCCAGCACGGGGGACACGGTGCGGGTGTACATGACCCCCAGGCTCTTGGGCACGATCTCCGAGAACACCAGGATGACCAGGGTGAAGGCCGCGGTGAAGAGCACCACGTGCTCGTGGCCGAAGACCTCGGCCGCGGCCGCGCCGGCGATGGCCGCGCCCGCGGTGTGGGCCGTGGTGTTGAAGGTCAGGATGGCGGTGATGGGCTTCTCGATGTCCTGGCGCAGGGCGTAGAGGATGGCGCCCGAGGCCTTGCCCTCCTTGCGCAGCTGCTCGATGCGGCTCCAGGGCACGGAATACAGCGCGGCCTCGGCCAGGGAGCAGAAAAAGGACACCCCCACGGCGACCGCCACGGCGACGACGAGATTGAAGAGCATGGCCGGGAGCCTAGCGTTGCGCCCTCAAAATACCTGGAGGTATTTTGAGGATAAAAAAGCCATGCCGCCGCGCTGTCGCACAGCGCATCCGCATCGCCTTGATTCGCGGACGCGACGCCAGCGAAACGCATCCCGGCCGGGGGAAGGTCGAACGTTCATAGATGGTGAACCTGGGTGCCTGCCTACCAGAACGCCGGCCGCTTCGCAACACGCCGCGCCGCCTGCTTGACGAAGCGCGCGGCTTGCCGCACAACGGCCGCACACCGGAAGACGCCCATGCGCATCGCCAACCTCATCCTGGACCGCGACGGCACCGTCATCGTGGACAAGCACTACCTGGCCGACCCGGCCGGGGTGGAGCTCATCCCCGGGGCCGGGGAGGCCCTGGCCGGCCTGTGCCGGGCCGGGGTGCGGCTGTTCGTGGCCACCAACCAGTCGGGCATCGGCCGGGGCTACTTCGGCGTGGCCGACTACCAGGCGGTGCAGGCCCGCCTGGGCGAGCTGCTCAACCGGGCCGGGGCCAGCCTGTGCGCCACGGCCTTCTGCCCCCACGCCCCGCAGGAGGGGTGCGGCTGCCGCAAGCCCGCGCCGGGCATGTGGGAGCTGCTCGCGGGCGAACACGGCCTGGACCCGGCCGCCACCGCCATGGCGGGGGACAAGAGCGCGGACGTGCGCTTCGGCCGGCGGGCCGGCCTGGCGCTGACCATCCTGGTGCTCACCGGCAAGGGCCGGGAGCACGCCGGACTCCTGGGCCTGCCCCTGCCCACGGGCGACACCCTGCTCCTGGACTCCCCAGGGCCGGACCAGCCCAACGCGGTGTGCGCGGACCTGGCCGCCGCGGCCCGGCTCATCGAGCTGGTCAACGCAGGGGGAAGGGCATGAGGATCGGGGTCTGGAACACCGCCTTCCTGGGCGACGCGGTGCTCACCCTGCCGCTCCTGCACACCCTGGCCCGGGCCTATCCCGGGGCGGAGCTGCACTTCTTCGTGCGCCGCGGCCTGGCCGGGCTCTTCGCGGCCCAGCCCGAACTGGCCGGGGTGCACGAGTTCGACAAGCGCGGGGGCGACCGGGGCCTGCGCGCGGCCATGCGCCTGGGACGCAAGCTGGCCCGCATGCGCTTCGACCTGTGGGTGAGCCCCCACCAGAGCCTGCGCAGCGGGCTCATGGCCCGCTGGACCACCGCGCCCCGGCGCATCGGCTATTCCCGGCCGGCCTACAACCACTATTTCTACACCCACACCGTGGACCGGGCCTTCGGCAAGGCCGACGAGATCGACCGGCTGCTGCGCCTGGCGCGGCCCCTGGGCATCACCGACCTAGTGACCGAACCCCGCCTGGTGCTGCCCGCCGATGCCGAGGCCCAGGCCGAAGCATTCTTCGCCGCCCTGCCCCCCGGGCCGGTGCTGGGGGTGCACCCGGGCTCCACCTGGCCCACCAAGCAGTGGCCCGAGGACTACTATGGTCAGGTCATGGCCCGGGCCCACGCGGCCGGGGCCACGGTGCTCCTGTTCGCCGGGCCGGACGAGAAGGACTGCGCGGCCCGGGTGCTGGCCGCCTCGGGGCTCACGCCCGGGGAGCGGCTGCGCGACCTGTCCGGCGCGCTTGCCCTGCCCGCCCTGGCCGCCCACCTGCGGCGGCTGTCCTGCTACCTCACCGGCGACTCGGGCCCCATGCACCTGGCCTGGGCCGGGGGCGCGCCGGTGGTGGCCCTGTTCGGCCCCACCACCCGGGGCCTGGGCTTCTTCCCCCGGGGGAACTCCACGGTCCTGGAGCTGGACCTGGACTGCCGTCCCTGCGGCCTGCACGGCCCCCGCGCCTGCCCGAAGGGGCACCACCGCTGCATGCGGGACCTGACCCCGGACGCGGCCTGGGATGCGGTGGCGGCCAAGCTGGACCGGGTCGGAGGCTGAGATGGCGGGGCTTCCCACCTCCTGGGTCGTGGTCCGGCTCTCGGCCCTGGGCGACGCCATCCTGACCACCGGGCTCCTGGACCTGCTGCACCGGGAGCGGGGCTGGACCTTCACGGTGCTCACCAAGCCGGCCAACGCCCCGGTGTTCGCGGACCATCCGGCGGTGCAGGCGGTGGCCAGCCCCGGCCTTGGGGACCTGGGGCCGGCGGGCTGGCTGCGCTTCGCCGCGGGCCTGGCCAAGGGCCATGCCGGGCAGGGGCTCCTGGACCTGCACGGCACCCTGCGCTCCAGGCTCCTGTCCCTGCTGTGGCGCGGCCCGGTGCGGCGCTATCCCAAGTTCGGCCTGGAGCGGCGGCTCCTCTCCCTGCTCGGCCCGGGGCGCGCCTCCGGGGCCGCGGCCCGGCTGGCCGGCCTCAACGTGCCCCAGCGCTACTCCCTGGCGGTGTTTCCCCAGGCGCGGTCCCGGGCGGAGCTGCGGCCCCGGCTCTACCTGGCCCAACCCGTGCTGGCCCAGGCCCGGGAGATCCTGGTCCGGGCCGGCCTGGACCCGGACCGCCGGCCCGTGGCCCTGCACCCCTTCGCCACCCACCCGGGCAAGGCCTGGCCCGCGGCGCACTGGCGCACCCTGGCCGGGGAGCTGGACCAGGCGGAGATACCCTGGTTCGTGCTGGGCCAGAGCGCCACGCCCTCCCCCCTGCACGGCCCCCGGGACCTGACCAACCGCACCGACCTGCGCCAGGCCGCGGCCCTCATCTCCCTGGCCCGCTGCCTGGTGACCGGGGACTCGGGCCCCATGCACCTGGGCACCGCCGTGGCCACCCCGGTGGTGGCCCTGTTCGGCCCCACCACGGTCCACTGGGGCTTCTTCCCCAGCGGCGAGCGCGACGTGGTGCTGGAGCCGGACCTGGCCTGCCGGCCCTGCTCCCTGCACGGCGGCCGCGGCTGCGACCGCCCCGACCCCTGCATGGCGGCCATCACCCCGGCCCGGGTGCTGCAGGCCATGCCCCCACGCCCCTGACCGGCCTTCCTCCGCACAGCGTTGCCCCTTTTGTATAGGATTGTTGCTTTTGCTTGTAGTTTCAGTTTAACATCGCAGGCATCATCCCCTCTTGCCGAGGAGCCTGCATGCGGCCCTTCCTGGTCAGCCTGAACGTCTCCATCCAGACGGTGTTCCTGGCCCTGCTCTTCACCCTGGCCGGCCTGCTCACCTGGTTCAACTACACCCGCAACTCCGAGACCGCCCTGCTCATGGCCGAACAGATCCTGGCCGAGGTCAACGGCAAGGTGCTGCGGGAGATGCGGCTGAACTACGCTCCCTACCGCATGCTGGCCGAGTCCGTCCCCCGGCTGACGGACCTGCAGCGCAAGCCCCTGGGCCTCATCCACCCCCTGACCCCCATGCTCCTGGACACCCTGGAGAGCACTCCCCACCTCTACTCCCTGTACATGGGCTATGCGGACGGGGACTTCTACCAGGCCATCGCCATCCCGGACCTGGCCGCCGCCCGGGCCCACCTGGGAGCCCCGCCCGAAGCCCGTTTCGCCCTGCGCAACATCAGCGGCCGGGAACCGAACCGGGTGGAGAGCTGGAGCTTCCTGGACCAGAAACGCGCCATCCTGGCCGCCCGCACCCTGCCCGCCCCGGCCTTCGACCCCCGGAAGCGGACCTGGTACCGCCAGGCCATCAAGACCGACCGGACCATCAAGACCAACATCTACGTCTACGCCAGCCTGGGCGAACCCGGCACCACCCTGGCCCGGCGCTTCGGCGAACGGCCCCCGAAAGGGGTGTTCGGGGTGGACGTGACCCTGGAGTCGGTGTCCGCCTTCCTGCGCGAGCAGCAGGTGGGCGAGCACGGGCAAGTCATCGTCTTTGCCGCCGACGGCCAGGTCACCGGCCACCCGGACCCGAGCCGAGTCACCCGCACGGTCAAGGACCGGGACGGGAACCCCCACGTGCTGCCCGCCCGGGTGGGAGACCTGGGCGACCCGGTGCTGGACGCGCTCTTCGCCCGCTACGCCGCGGGCGAGGACCTGGGCCAGCGCATGCTCACCCTGGAGGCGGGCGGCCAGACCTACCTGGCCATGCTCAGCGCCATCCCCACCTGGGTGTCCAGCCGGGAATACGTGGCGGTCATCGCGCCCGAGTCGGACTTCACCGGCCCGGTGGCCGCGGTGCGCACCCGCAGCCTGCTCTTCTCCCTGGCCCTGCTCCTGGCCTCCATCCCGGTGGTGGCCTTCGCGGCCCGGCGCATCGTGTACAGCCTGGGCCAGATCTCGGCCGTGTCCCGGAGCATCCGGGACCTGGACCTGGACGCGCCCTTCGCGGTGCGCTCCCACATCACCGAGGTGGCCGCCCTGGCCGAGGACATGCAGGCCATGAAGACCGCGCTGCAGACCTTCGGCCGGTACGTGCCCCGGGACCTGGTGCGCCGCCTCATGCGCTCCGGCACCGGGGCCGAGCCCGGGGGCCAGCGCCGGGAGATCACCCTGCTCTTCACCGACGTGGCGGACTTCACCCGCATCACCGA
>DKEU01000118.1 GCA_002452635.1 Desulfovibrionaceae bacterium UBA6814
ACTGCTGCGGGGTCATGCGCCAGCCCCAGTTGCCGGCCAGGTTGCCGGGCCGGTTCATGCGCGCCTCTTTGCCCAGGCCCAGCAGGTCCTGCACCGGGGCCACGGCCAGGTCCGCGGGCGAGGCCCAGGCCAGGCGCACCAGCTCCGGGGCCACGCCGGCGTCGTTCACCGTGCGGCCCAGGTAGGCCATGAGCCGCGCCTGGTCCTCGGCCGTGGCCTCCTCCCGCCACCAGCCCGCGGCGGGCAGGTTGTCGTGGGTGCCGGTGTAGGCCACGGCGTGGCGCTCCATGTTGTGCGGGGCGTAGGGGCTGCGGGGCAGGTCGTGGCCGAAGGCGAAGAGCAGGATCTTCATGCCGGGCAGGCCGAAGCGGGCCATGAGCTCGCGCACGTCCGGGGTGATGACCCCCAGGTCCTCGGCCACCAGGGGCAGGCAGGCGCGGCGGCGGGTGAGCGCGGCCAGGAGCTCCCCGCCCGGGGCGTCCACCCAGGTCCCGTTCATGGCGGTCTCTTCCCCGGCCGGCACCTCCCAGTACGCGGCCAGGCCGCGGAAGTGGTCGATGCGCAACAGGTCGAACAGGGCCAGGTTGCGCTCGATCCGCGCCAGCCACCAGTCGAACCCGGCCTGGGCGTGGGCCGGCCAGTCGTACACCGGGCTCTCCCAGAGCTGGCCCGTGGCGCTGAAGTAGTCGGGCGGAACTCCCGCCACCGCCGTGGGCCGGCGGTCCGGGCCCAGCTTCCACAGTTCCGGCCGGGTCCACAGGTCCGCGGAGTCGTGGTCCACGTAGATGGGCATGTCGCCGAAGAGCAGCACTCCCAGGTCGCGGCACAGCCCGCGCAGGGCCTCCCACTGCCGGCTGAAGAGAAACTGCTCCACCCGGGTGCGGGCCACCGGGCCGGCCAGGCGGTCGCGGGCCGCGTCCAGGGCCGCGGGGTCGCGCTCGCGCAGGGCCTCGGGCCAGTCGGCCCAGGGCGCGCCCCCGGCCTCGGCGCGCAGGGCGGCGTAGAGCGCGTAGTCCTCCAGCCAGGCCGCCTCCCGGGCGCAGAACCGGGCAAAGTCCGGGTCCGTGGCGTCGAAGCGGGACACCGCCAGGTCCAGCAGCCCGGCCTTGTGCGCCGTGACCCGGGGGAAATCGGCGTGGCCCGCCGGGAAGTCCGGGGGCGAGGCGATTTCTTCGGGCCGGAGCAGGCCGTCGGCCGCCAGGTCCTCGGGCGACAGGAGCAGGGGGTTGCCGGCAAAGGCCGAGAGGCTGTGGTAGGGGTCGCTGTGGGTGGACAGGGCCGTGGGGGTCAGGGGCAGGATCTGCCACACCGCCTGCCTGGCCTGGGCCAGGCGCCGGGCGAAGTCGCGGGCCGCGGGGCCCAGGTCGCCGATGCCGTGGGGCGAGGGCAGGCAGGTCAGGTGCAGGAGCAGGCCGGAGCAGCGCCTATGCATGGAATCTCCTTTAGATGCGGAAAACACCGTCCTGGTGTTTTCCGCCAGTCGGTCCGGGAAAAGCGCGGTTTCCCCGGACCTCCCGGGCGCGGACGCGCCCGCCCCGCCTCCTGCGGGGTCGTTTGATCATTCCTCCCCGCCCTCGATGATCTCCCGGATGCCGGCCAGGGGCACCATGAGGGACTGGGGCCGGCGGGCCAGGACCTGGGCCAGCTCGGCCACGGCCCGGTCCAGGAGGAAGGCGTCCAGGAGCAGGCGCACGTCCGCGCGGTCCTCGGGGAGCAGGCTGGGGGGCAGGGTCTCCAGGTGGCCGCGCACGAAGGCCCGGGCTGCGTGGACGCGCCAGGTGCGGGCCCAGAGCCGGGCCAGGGGCAGGTCCTCGTTCCGGCAGATGCCGCGCTCGGTGAGGTTGTCCAGGGCGGCCCGGGCCGCGTGGTGCAGGGAGCGGATCAGGCTGGCCGCGTCGCGCAGGGGCGAACGCTTGATGCGCCGTTCGGCCAGGGGCCGGGCCGGGTCGCCCTCGAAGTCGATGAGCGCGAACTCCTGGTCGGGCAGGAGCAGGGCGTGGCCCAGGTGGAACTGGCCGTGGCAGCGGATGCGCCAGCCGGGCAGTTCGCGCTCCACCAGGGGCCGGGAGAAGTCCTTGATGGCCGCGGCATGGTCCAGGGCGAACTGGGCCGGGCCGCGCAGGGCCGGGTCCAGGTCGGGCAGCCGGCCCTTGAGCTGGCGCAGGGCCATGCCCGCCTGGGAGCGGAAGGCCTGGGCCATGGACCGGCGGTAGAGCCGGGAGAAGGGCTCGGGCGCGAAGGCCGGGTCCGTGGAGTCGGCCAGGGCGGCGTGCAGCGAGCCCAGCCGGCGGCCCAGCCGGTGCATGGCGGTGATGAAGCCCCCGGAGGTCCGGGCCAGGGCCGGGAGCAGTTCCGCCTCCTCCCAGGCCTCGGGGTCCAGGAGGTGGCCGGCCAGGGCCGGGGGCGCGGCGCGTTCGGCCAGGGCCTCCTCGCCCAGGGCCTGCATGGCGTCCAGGGCCAGCTCCCAGGCGCTGCCCAGATGCTTGATGCGCTCCTGGAGCACGGCCAGGGTCATGGGCGAGCTGCGGCCGCGGCGGTACTCGATGGCCCCCAGCACCCGGGGGGTGAAGCCGATCTTGCGGCCGGCCAGGTAGCGGCCCAGCTCCAGCTCGGGGTTGGTCTCGGGCTCCAGGCGGCGGAAGAACTTGAGCACCACCGCATCCCCGAAGTTCACCATGGAGTTGCTCTGGTCGCTGCGGGCCGAGGGGGAGAGCACCCCCGAGCCCGCGGCCTGCACCTGGGAGCGGAACAGGGTGGTGCGCAGGCCGGTGAGGTCGCCGGCCGCGCCGTGGGCCGGGCCCTGCAGCGGCACCGCGGCCAGGAGCGCCTGGCAGAACCGCTCCGAGAACATGGCGTCGTAGAGCAGGCCGATCTCCCGGGGCTCGGTGACCCGCAGCCGGGCCACCCCGGCCTGGGGGGTGTCGCGCAGGATGGCGTCGTACTCGTCCTTGCCCGCGTAGGTCAGGGGCAGGGCGTAGGTCTCGGCGTCGGCGTCGGTGAAGGAGGCCTCGGCCAGCACCACGTGGGCCACGGGGCCGTTGTCCGAGACGCGCAGCACCTCGCGCACCGTGACCGACTTGAGGCCGTGCCCGCCCGGGTTGAACCAGGAGCGGCCGGCCAGCCAGGCCGGGAGCACCGCCTCCAAGGCCGGCCGCATGGCCTCGCCCAGCACGTCGTCCCAGGTCCCGGGGGTGGTGAGCAGGGGCAGCTCGCGCGGCCCCCCGTCGCCCGCGGCCTCGGGCCGCTTGAGCTCGAACCACAGGAAGGAGTGCGGCCCCAGGGCCAGGCGGTAGGGCGCGGACCCGATGGCCGGGAACTCGGTCTTGCCGAACAGCTCCACGGGCGCGGCCCCGGCGTGGTCGGCCAGGTCCAGCTCCGCGTACTGGGCGAAGCGCGAGAGGTTGGCCACCACCAGGATGTGCTCGTCCCCGTGGTTGCGGATGAAGGCCAGGATGCGGCGGTTGTCCGGGTCCAGGAAGCGGATGTCCCCGCGGCCGAAGGCGGTGTGCCGCTTGCGCAGGGCGATGAGCCGCTTCATCCACCACAACAGCGAGTGGGGATTGGCGGACTGGGCCTCCACGTTCACGGACTGGTAGTGGTACTCGGGGTCGATGATGGCCGGCAGGAACAGGCTCTGGGGGTTGGCGTCCGAGAACCCGGCGTTCTTGTCCCCGGACCACTGCATGGGGGTGCGCACCCCGTTGCGGTCGCCCAGGTAGATGTTGTCGCCCATGCCGATCTCGTCCCCGTAGTAGAGCACCGGGGTGCCGGGCAGGGAGAAGAGCAGGGCGTGGGTGGCGGCGATGCGTCGCTCGTTGTTGCCCATGAGCGGGGCGAAGCGGCGGCGGATCCCCAGGTTGATGCGCATGCGCGGGTCCCGGGCGAACTCCCGGTACATGAACACCCGCTCCTCTTCGGTGACCATCTCCAGGGTGAGTTCGTCGTGGTTGCGCAGGAAGATGCCCCACTGGCAGCTGTCCGGGATGGCCGGGGTGCGCTCGAGGATCTCGATGATCGGCTTGCGGTCCTCCTGCCTGAGCGCCATGTAGATGCGCGGCATGAGCGGGAAATGGAAGGCCATGTGGCACTCGTCGCCCGCACCGAAGTAGGCGGCCGTGTCCTCGGGCCACTGGTTGGCCTCGGCCAGCAGCATCCGGTCCGTGTAGTTTTTGTCCATCTCCCGGCGGAGTTCGCGGATGACCGCGTGTGTCTCGGGCAGGTTTTCGTTGTTCGTGCCCTCGCGCACGCACAGGTAGGGCACCGCGTCCAGGCGCAGGCCGTCCACGCCGATGTCCAGCCAGAAATTGAGGATGCGGTTCACCGCCTTGACCACCTGCGGGTTGTTCAGGTTCAGATCAGGCTGGTGGCTGAAGAAGCGGTGCCAGTAGTAGGCCCCGGCCACCGGGTCCCAGGCCCAGTTGCTGGTCTCGGTGTCGGTGAAAATGATGCGCGTCTCCGGGAATTTGGCGTCCGTGTCGCTCCACACGTAGAAGCGGTGCGCCGCGGACCCGGGTTTGGCCCGGCGGGCCGCCTGGAACCAGGGATGCTGGTCCGAGGTGTGGTTGA
>DKEU01000157.1 GCA_002452635.1 Desulfovibrionaceae bacterium UBA6814
GCCTTCGAGTCGGCCCGGGACAAGGCCAGCGTGGAATCCAAGGCCGACCGGCGTCCGGGCGACGAGGCCCGCCGCGCCAAGCTCCTGGCCGAGGCGGCCGAGGACGAGCGCCAGGCCGAGGAAGACCAGTACCGCCCCCTGTCCGGCAAGAGCGCGGACGAGTCGGGCGAGGACGCCGGCCAGTCCTCCCGGCTGCCCGGCAGCGGCCGCTCCCGGCTGGCCCAGGAAGGCCAGCAGAAGGACGGCGAGGCCAAGGCCGGCCTGGGCCAGGACAAGCAGGCCGGGCGCCAGGCCGGGGACCAGGCCGCCACCCAGAACGCCCAGGCCGACACCCGGACCGAGGAGCAGAAGGCCTGGGCCGAATTCTGGGGCAAGGTGGCCCGGGACCGGGCCGGCTCGGCCGAGGTGAAGGCCGCAACCAAGGCCGAGGTCAAGGCCGCGTCCACCGAGAACCCCACGATTCTGGCGGCCGAAGCCGCGTCCAAGGCCGAGGCCGCTGCGGCCGATTCCGCCGCGGGCCTGGAAAAATTTGCCCCCCGCCAGGTGCTGCGCCAGGTGGAGAGCGGCATCTACCGGAACCTGAGCGAGGGAACCAAGCAGCTCACCCTGCGCCTGGACCCGCCCGAGCTGGGCAAGCTGAACCTCCAGATCACGGTGCGCGGCCAGGAAGTGAACGTGGTGCTCAAGGCCGAGAACGCCGACGCCGGCCGCATGCTGCAGGAGAACATGCACCAGCTGCGCCAGACCCTGGAGGACCAGGGCCTCAAGGTGAACAAGCTCGAGGTGCAGACCCAGCTTTCCGACGGCAACCAGAGCCAGGCCTGGGCCGGCGCGGACCGGCACAACGAGGCCCGGGACCGGGACGAGGCCGCCCGCGCCCTGGACCGGATGCGGGTTTTGCGCGGCGAAAGCGCGGTGGTCCAGGAAATGCAAACCGGGGACGTGACGGCAATTCATTCCCACGAAGGGCTTTCGGTCATCGCCTAGGCCCCGGAGAAGTACACCATGGCTACGTACAGTCCATCCAACATCATCGGCAAGGCTGAGTCGGAGTTCTTCGGCACCCAGACCTCGGGCAAGTCCGAGCTGGGCAAGGAAGACTTCCTGCTCCTCCTGGTCACCCAGCTCCAGCACCAGGACCCGCTGAACCCGATGGACGACAAGGAATTCACCGCCCAGCTGGCCAACTTCTCCAGCCTGGAGCAGCTCACCGGCATCAACCAGGGCATCCAGAGCCTGACCGAACAGGCCGGGACCCAGGACATGCGCACCGCGGTGAGCTACATCGGCCGCGACGTGCGGGCCGCGGGCGACATGGTGTCCATGGACGCCGAGGGCAAGACCAGCACGGTCTACTACTACCTCGACGCCACGGCCGCGGACTCCTACGTCAACCTCTACGACGTGAACGGCAACATCGTGCGCACCGTGCAGCTGGGCAGCCAGCAGGCCGGCGAGCACACCTTCGAATGGGACGGGCTGGACTGGGCCGGCAAGGCGGCTCCGGAGGGCCTGTACTACATCTACATGTCGGCCACGGATGCGGACGGCAACGCCATCCTGACCTCCACCGAGGTCTCGGGCCGGGTCGCCGCGGTGCAGAGCTACAACGGCACCAACTACCTGCGCCTCACCGACGGCCGCATCGTGAACTTCAACAACGTGTACGAAGTGGTGGATCCCGACGCGACCGTGGCCGACAGCGGCACGGAAGCCGAGGGTGAAGAATAAGGAGGTCGAACCATGGGTCTTACTTCTTCAATGTGGACGGGTGTTTCCGGTCTCTCCGCCCACGGTGAAATGATGGGTGTGCTGGGCAACAACATCGCCAACGTGAACACCATCGGGTTCAAGGGCGCCCGGATGTTCTTCGAGGACTTCATCAGCCAGGACCTGAACACCGCGGCCGGCGTGGGCCAGGTGGGCCGGGGCGTGGGCATCAGCGCCATCTACGGCGACTTCGCCCAGGGCGCCTTCGAGACCACCAACGAGGCCACCGACCTGGCCATCGGCGGCAAGGGCTTCTTCGCGGTGAAAGTCAAGGGAAGCGAGGAGGTCTACTACACCCGGGCCGGCAACTTCCGCTTCGACCAGGACGGCTACCTGGTGGATCCGCACGGCTACGTGCTGCAGGGGTGGGAGATTTCCACGGACACCGGGTCCAGCCTGGCGTCCACCTCCTCGGGCTCCTCGGAGACCTCCTCCACGTCCAAGATCAAGGGCACCGGCGTGCCCAAGGACGTCCGCCTGGAGGGCTTCACCGCCCAGCCCAAGGCCACCCAGAACGTGACCATGGTCACCAACCTGGACGCCCGGGAGGGCGGGGACAACTCCGCACTCTCCACGGACAAGTTCTTCAGCATGTTCCAGATCTGGGACGGCCAGGAGGACACCCCCCTGGGCGAGACCCGCTTCGCCTACCAGAACTCCATCAAGATTTACGACGAGGGCGGCACCTCGCACACCCTGACCGTGTACTTCGACCAGGTCACGGTGTCGGATGCCGGCGGCGACCGCTACTGGGAGTACATGGTCACCGTGACCCCCACCGAGGACGGCCGCACCCTGGGCGGCCAGACCGTGAACACCACCTCCGCGGCCGGCGTGCTCATGATCGGCACCCTCAAGTTCGACTCCGGCGGCCAGCTGCGCGACATGAGCGCCTTCACCCTGCAGGACGACGCCGCCGGCGACCTCAAGGCCCTGTCCAACTGGAAGCCTGCGGACTTCAACACCGACGGCCTGCCGGTGTTCACGGCCAACTTCACCGTGGCCTCCAACGCCAGCACGGCAACGGACTCCAACTCCTCGGCCATAGCCATCAACTTCGGCCTGACCAACGCCGACCCGTACACCAACGACGGCTGGACCAACACCACCATCTCCAACGCCTCCATGATCGGCAACACCTACGGCAACATCCCGGGGTTCCAGAGCGCGGATCTGGCGTCGCTCTCCACCACCAGCTACTCCGGGTCGTCCTCCACCCTGTACCAGACCCAGGACGGCTACACCTTCGGCTTCCTGCAGAGCGTGTCCGTGGACCGCGACGGCATCCTCACCGGCCGCTACTCCAACGGCGTGGTGCTGGAGTTGTACCAGATCACGCTCTACGACTTCCAGAACAAGTGGGGACTGCGCCGGGAGGGGTCCAACCTCTACTCCGAGACCCTGGACTCGGGCGTGGCGACGGCCGGCCCGGCCAACGGCAACGGGTACGGCTCCATCTCCTCCAACTCCCTGGAGCAGTCCAACGTGGACCTGGCCACCGAGTTCGTGAAGATGATCTCCACCGAGCGCGGCTTCCAGGCCAACTCCAAGGTCATCACCACCACCGACAACATGCTTTCCACCGTCATCGCCATGAAGAGGTAGAAACCAGAGACCCTCCGAGACCTCCGGCAACCTCAACCCGGAAGGCGGCGGCCGGCCGCCCGCCGGCGAGAAAAACAGAAGCGGCGCCCTTGGGCGCCGCTTCTGTTTTGCGGACGAGCCGGCAGGACCGGGCCGTGGCCCGGAGCGCCGGATCAGATGCTTTGGTCAAAAACGGGCATGGGCCTAGAGCGCCTTGTCCAGGAATGCCCCGGTCATCTGCTTGATGGATTCGGCCAGCTCCAGCACCTCGTCCGGGGGGATCTTGCGGATCACCTTCTCCCCTCCGGGATGGCGCACCTCGGCTTGGACCTCGCCCGAATCGGTCACGTTGAACTTGAGCTCCACGCCCAGGTTCTGCATGAACTTTTCCACGCCGGACGTGAGGTCCTGCACCCGCGAGGCCGAGGGGGTCCGGGCCTGGTTCTGCCCGCTGCCCTCTTGCTCGGCGCCGCCGGCGGATTCCACCTTCCGCTTGCCGGAGACCTGCCCTGTGCTGCGGCCATAGGCCGCGGCCAGTGCTCCGTGTACGTCTGTGAGTCGCATGGCTCTCCTCCCCACCCTCCATCCGTGGAGGGTATTCATCCACTCCAGTTATCGGCAGTTCGAGCTTGGGACTTTAGGGCGATTTTCCGCAGCAGGAAAAAATGGCCTTCCGGCCCGTCCGGAAGGTGTCGGCCGGCCGCCCCGAACCGGGAAAAAACGGCTCGGGCCGTGGCTTTCGCGGGGTTTCTAGACTTTTTCTAGAGCACAATTAATTAATATTATTTAAGTTTTTTGTTTTGGCACGATGGCTGCTTACAGATTGGCAAGTCAAAACAAGGAGGTTTTGAACATGTCTTTGGTTATCAATCACAACATGATGGCGATGAACGCCGCGCGCAACTTGAACGAGGCGTTCAGTCGACTGTCGGTCTCCACCCGCCGCCTGTCCTCGGGCCTGCGCGTGGGCACCGCCGCGGACGACGCCGCCGGCCTGGCCATCCGGGAGCTCATGCGCTCGGACATCCGCACCCTGAACCAGGGCGTGCGCAACGCCAACGACGCTATCTCCATGATCCAGACCGCCGACGGCGCGCTGCAGATCATCGACGAGAAGCTCATCCGCATGAAAGAGCTTGCGGAACAGGCGGCCACCGGTACCTACAACTCTGACCAGCGCCTCATCATCGACTCGGAATTCCAGGCCATGGCCTCGGAAATCACGCGAATCGCGCTGGCCACGGATTTCAACCAGGTCAAGCTGCTGGACGGCACCCTGTCCGGCCAGATCCCCGGCGATCACAATGGGACCGGGCTGACCAGCGTGGGTCCCATCAAGATCCACTTCGGCACGGGCAACAGCTCCCTGGAGGACTACTACTTCATCTCCATCGGCGGCGCCACGGCCTCCCACTTCGGCATCGGCAACGCCTCCAACGCGCTCCTGGGCGGGTTCGCCATCTCCACCCAGAACGCGGCCCAGCAGGCCCTGGTGGCCCTGGACCAGGCCATCATCTCCAAGGACAAGATCCGCGCCAACCTGGGCGCCCTGCAGAACCGGCTGGAGAACACCATCACCAACCTCTCCATCCAGGCCGAGAACATGCAGTCCGCCGAAAGCCGGATCTCCGACGTGGACGTGGCCTGGGAGATGACCGAGTTCGTGCGCAACCAGATCCTCACCCAGTCCGCGGTGGCCATGCTGGCGCAGGCCAACTCCCTGCCCAAGATGGCCCTGCAGCTCATCCAGGGCTAGGCCTGAACCGGGTCTGACCCCGGGGCGACAAAAAACCGTCGCCCGCCAGCGGCAGAGGAAGAACCAAAGACATGAGCCGGGGAGGCGTCAGCCTCCCCGGCCCTCCTTGGCCTTCCGCCGCCGTCCCCCAGCCGTCGCCGGGCGCAGCCGCGTTACCGGCTATTGGCCTTCCGCCGCGAGCAGGGCCAGGGCCTGGTCCGCGGCCGCGTGCTCCGCCTTCTTGATGCTCGGCCCCGCGGCGGCGATGCGCCGGCCGTCGGGCAGGGTGAGCTCCACCTCGTAGACCTTCTCGTGCTCCGGCCCGCTGGCCGAGACCAGGGCGTACACCGGCCGGGCCTTGAACCGGTACTGGGTCTCCTCCTGGAGGCGGCTCTTGGAGTCCTTGGCCCGGGGCCGCACCGGCTCCTCGGGCCAGCG
>DKEU01000146.1 GCA_002452635.1 Desulfovibrionaceae bacterium UBA6814
GCCGCAGCGCGACGTCGACAAGCCGTACCTGATGCCCATCGAGGACGTGTTCTCCATCTCCGGCCGCGGCACCGTGGTGACCGGGCGGGTGGAGCGCGGGATCCTGAAGGTGGGCGACGAGGTCGAGATCGTGGGCATCAAGGAGACGGTCAAGACCACCTGCACGGGCGTGGAGATGTTCCGCAAGATCCTGGACCAGGGCCAGGCGGGCGACAACATCGGGGCGCTCCTGCGCGGCATCAAGCGCGAGGACGTGGAGCGGGGCCAGGTTCTGGCGGCTCCCAAGTCCATCACCCCGCACCGCAAGTTCAAGGCCGAGGTGTACGTGCTGTCCAAGGAAGAGGGCGGCCGGCACACCCCGTTCTTCTCGGGCTACCGTCCCCAGTTCTACTTCCGGACCACGGACATCACCGGCGTGGTGACCCTGGCCGAGGGTGTGGAGATGGTCATGCCCGGCGACAACGCGACCTTCAACGTCGAACTCATCGCTCCCATCGCCATGGAAAAGGGCCTGCGCTTCGCCATCCGCGAAGGCGGCCGCACCGTTGGCGCGGGCGTTGTGTCGGAGATCACGGAGTAAGCCATGGCGTCCATGCAGAGCGATCGGATCCGGATCAAGCTCAAGGCCTACGACTACCGCATCCTGGACAAGGCCGTGGCCGAGATCGTGGACACGGCCCGGAACACCGGGGCGGGCATCGCGGGCCCCATCCCGCTGCCCACCAACATCCACAAGTACACGGTGCAGCGGTCGGTCCATGTGGACAAGAAGTCCCGGGAGCAGTTCGAGATGCGCATTCACAAGCGCCTGCTCGACATCCTGGAGCCGACGCAGCAGACCGTGGACGCGCTTGGGAAGCTCTCCCTTCCCGCGGGCGTTGACGTCGAGATCAAACTCTAGCGCAGAGGATGACGTGATGGCTGACACTCTTGGCATCTTGGGTCGCAAACTGGGCATGACCAGGGTCTTCGGCAGCGACGGCACCGCAATCCCGGTGACCGTTATCGCCGCCGGCCCCTGCCCCGTGCTGCAGATAAAAAGCGACACCACCAAGGATACATACAGCGCCCTGCAGATCGGGTTCGAACAGATCCCGGACCGCAAGGTGAACAAGCCCGAACGCGGGCACCAGGCCAAGGCCGGCAAGGACTTCTACCGCTTCCTGCGCGAGATTCGCCTGGAGTCGGTGGACGGCTACGAACTGGGCCAGGACCTGACCGTGGACATGTTCACGCCCGGAGAGAAGGTGAAGGTCACCGGCACCTCCAAGGGCAAGGGCACCCAGGGTCCCATGAAGCGCTGGGGCTTCTCCGGCCTGGGGGCCTCCCACGGCCACGAGAAGAAGCACCGCGCCCCCGGCGGCATCGGCCAGTGCGCCTACCCCTCCAAGGTCTTCAAGGGCAAGCGCATGGCCGGGGTCATGGGTGGCGACCGGGTCACCTGCATCAACGTGGAAGTGGTCGATGTGCGGCCTGCCGACAACCTTATCCTGTTGCGCGGCCAGGTGCCCGGGCCCAAGAACGGCCTGGTGATGGTCCGCAAGCAGCAGTAACGAGGAGTGCGTCATGGCGCAGGTCAAAGTGATAGATCAGAACAACAAGGAAGTGGGCGAGATCACCCTGGCCCCCGAGGTCTTCGAGGTGCCGGTGCGCCCCGAGATCCTGAACCTGGTGGTCCGCTCCCAGCGGGCCAAGGTCCGGGCCGGGACCCACGCCACCAAGAACCGCGCGCTCATCAGCGGCGGCGGCTCCAAGCCCTGGCGCCAGAAGGGCACCGGCCGGGCCCGTTCGGGCTCCTCCCGGTCCCCCATCTGGCGGCACGGCGCCACCATCTTCGGCCCCCAGCCGCGGTCCTACGAGTTCAAGGTGAACAAGAAGGTCCGCCGCCTGGCCCTGCGCATGGCCCTGTCCTCGCGGGTGCTGGAGGAGGGCGGCGTCAAGGTGGTCCGCGCCTTCGAGGTGCCGGAGATCAAGACCAAGCGGTTCGCGGAAATCGCCAAGAACCTCGGGCTGAAAAAGGCCTTGATTGTCCTGCCCAAAGAGGATAACAATCTCGCTCTTTCGGCCCGGAACATCCCAGGGATCAAGGTCCTCCTGCACGACCAGCTGAACGTGTTCGACGTGCTGCGGTATCCGCAGCTGGTCCTTTTGGAGGAGGCCGCCAAGGCCGTGGAAGAGAGGTTGAAGTAGCCATGCAGTACACCGATATCCTCCTCAAGCCGTTGGTGTCGGAAAAGGCCAACATGGCCAAGGAGACCGCCAACCAGGTGGCCTTCTTCGTGCACCCCGGCGCCAACAAGGTGGAGATCGCGAAGGCCGTGGAAGAGGCCTTCTCGGTCAAGGTCACCGCGGTGAACGTGGTCCGGCAGCGGGCCATCCGCCGCACCCGGTGGGGCCGCAAGTCCGGCACGGTGTCTGGCTACAAGAAGGCCTATGTCACCCTGGCCGAAGGCCACAAGATCGAATTCTTCGAAGGAGTCTAGTCGTGTCCACGCGCAGACTGAAGCCTACCTCCGCCGGACGCCGGTTCATGACCATCTCCGCCTTTGAGGAGATCAGCACGGACCGCCCGGAAAAGAGCCTGACCCACGGCCTGCCCAAGAAGAGCGGCCGCAACAGCTTCGGCCGGCTCACCTCGCGTCGCCGCGGGGGCGGCCACAAGCGGCTGTACCGCGTCATCGACTTCAAGCGGGACAAGGTCACCGTGCCCGCCAAGGTGGCGGCCGTGGAGTACGATCCCAACCGCTCCGCCCGCATCGCGCTCCTGCACTACGCGGACGGCGAGAAGCGCTACATCCTGGCCCCGGTGGGCATCGCCGTGGGTGATGTGGTGGTGGCCGGCGAGACCGCGGACATCAAGCCCGGCAACGCCCTGCCCCTGGCCCGCATCCCGGTGGGCACCGTGATCCACAACGTGGAGCTGCACCCCGGCCGCGGCGGCCAGTTCTGCCGCGCCGCGGGCACCTACGCCCAGCTCATCGCCAAGGAAGGCAAGTACGCGCTCCTGCGCATGCCCTCCGGCGAGGTGCGCAACGTGCTGGCCACCTGCGTGGCCACCGTGGGCCAGGTGGGCAACCTCTCCCACGAGCAGGTGCGCCTGGGCAAGGCCGGCCGCTCGCGCTGGCTGGGCAAGCGCCCCGAAGTGCGCGGCGTGGCCATGAACCCGGTGGACCACCCGCTGGGCGGCGGCGAAGGCCGTTCCTCCGGCGGCCGCCATCCGGTCACCCCCTGGGGCAAGCCCACCAAGGGGTACAAGACCAGAAACCGCAAGAAGGCCTCGAACAAGCTCATCGTCAAGCGCCGCGGCCAGAAGTAAGGAGTCCATATGCCCAGGTCCCTGAAAAAAGGTCCCTTCGTGGACGACCACCTGCAGAAGAAGGTGGACAAGGCGGTGGAGAACAAGGACCGCAAGGTCATCAAGACCTGGTCCCGCCGCTCCACCATCATCCCGGAGATGGTCGGCCTGACCTTTGCGGTGCACAACGGCAAGAAGTTCATCCCCGTGTTCGTGTCCGAGAACATGGTCGGCCACAAGCTCGGCGAGTTCGCCCCCACCCGCACCTTCTTCGGGCACGCTGCGGACAAGAAGAGCAAGGTCAAGAAGTAGGGTACGGAAATGGAAACCAGAGCAGTCGCCAAATTCGTCCGGGTGTCCGCGCAGAAGGCGCGGCTGGTGGCCGACACCGTCAAGGGCCTGCCGGTGGAGGACGCCCTGAACGTCCTCACCTTCACGCCCAAGAAGGCCGCCGAACTGATCAGGAAGGTCCTGGTCTCGGCCGTGGCCAATGCCGAACAGCTGCCGGGAATCGATGTCGACTCCCTGGTGGTGAAGAACGTGCAGGTCGACGGCGGGCCGATGCTCAAGCGCATCCGTCCCCGCGCCATGGGTCGCGCCTACCGCATCCGCAAACGCACCAGCCACATCACCGTGGTGGTCGAAGAGTCCTAAGGAGGGACGTTACGTGGGTCAGAAAGTACATCCCTACGGGTTCCGCCTGGGCTACAACAAGAACTGGCTGTCCCGGTGGTTCAGCAAGAAAGAGTATGCGGCCAACGTCTACGAGGACAGCCGCATCCGCAAGTTCGTGAAGAAGCTCCTGTACCACGCCGGCATCTCCAAGGTGGAGATCGAGCGCGCCGGGGGCAAGGTGCGGCTCATCATCCACACCGCCCGGCCGGGCATCGTCATCGGCCGCAAGGGCGTGGAGATCGAGAAGCTGCGCGGCGACCTGCGCCAGAAGTTCGGCCGGGAGTTCTCCATCGAGGTGAACGAGATCCGGCGGCCCGAGATCGACGCCCAGTTGGTGGCCGAGAACATCGCCCTGCAGCTGGAGCGCCGCGTGGCCTTCCGCCGGGCCATGAAGCGCACCGTGAGCCTGGCCCGCAAGTTCGGGGCCGAGGGCATCAAGGTCTCCTGCGCCGGCCGCCTGGCCGGGGCCGAGATCGCCCGCTCCGAGTGGTACCGCGACGGCCGTGTGCCCCTGCACACCCTGCGCGCCGACCTGGAGTTCGGGTACGCCATCGCCAAGACCACCTACGGGGTCATCGGCGTCAAGGTGTGGGTGTTCAAGGGTGAAATCCTGGACCAAGAGGTTGACCAGTAATGCTGTCCCCCAACAAGACCAAATACCGGAAGCGCCAGAAGGGCCGCCTGCGGGGCAACGCCCTGCGCGGCGCCACCATCGCCTTCGGCGACGTGGGCCTCAAGGTCCTGGACCACGCCAAGCTGACCAGCCAGCAGATCGAGGCCGCCCGTGTGGCCATGATGCGGCACATCAAGCGCGGCGGCAAAGTCTGGATCCGGGTGTTCCCCGACCAGGTGTACACCTCCAAGCCGGCCGAGACTCGGCAGGGTTCGGGCAAGGGCGCCCCGGCGGGCTGGTACTGCCCGGTGAAGCCCGGCCGGGTCCTCTACGAGATCAAGGGCGTGTCCATCGAGCTGGCCAAGGAGGCCCTGCGCCTGGCCGCCTACAAGCTGCCGGTCAAGACCGCCATCGTGGTGCGGGAGGGGCTGTGATGAAGACCAAGGAACTGCGCGACCTGTCCCCGGCCGAGCTGAACGAGAAGCTCGTCGAGTCCAAGAAGGAATTCTTCACCCTGCGCTTTCAGCACACCACCGCGCAGTTGGAGAAGACCCACCGGCTGCCGGAAGTGAAGAAAGACATCGCGCGCATCAAGACGATTCTCAAGGAAAAGGAAGCGGGGGCCTAAGATGAGCGAAGAACGCAAGTCCAACAAGCGGACCCTCGTGGGCTACGTGGTGAGCAACAAGGCGGACAAGACCATCGTGGTCTCGGTGGAGACCCTGGTGAAGCACCCGCTGGTGAAGAAGTTCATCCGCCGGAAGTCCAAGTTCATGGCCCACGATCCGGGCAACGAGTGCGGCATCGGGGACAAGGTGCAGATCATCGAGTCCCGGCCCCTGTCCGCCCGCAAGCGGTGGGCGCTGGTGAACATCATGGAAAAGGCGGTCTAGGAGAAGCCCATGATCCAGGTTGAATCCAATCTCGACGTGGCCGACAACTCCGGCGCCAAGCGCGTGGCCTGCATCAAGGTCCTCGGCGGCTCCCGCCGGCGCTATGCGAGCCTGGGCGACATCATCGTGGTCTCCGTGAAGGAGGCCATGCCCCACGCCAAGGTGAAGAAGGGCGACGTGATGAAGGCGGTCATCGTCCGCACCACCAAGGAAGTGGGCCGGCCCGACGGGTCCTACATCAAGTTCGACTCGAACTCCGCGGTGCTCCTCAACAACCAGCTCGAGCCGGTGGGCACCCGCATCTTCGGCCCCGTGGCCCGGGAGCTCCGGCAGAAGAACTTCATGAAGATCGTCTCCCTCGCTCCCGAGGTTCTGTAGGAGTAAGGCCATGGAATCGTGCAAGATCCGCAAGGACGACAAGGTGATGCTCCTGGCCGGCAAGGACAAGGGCAAGGTGGGCAAGGTGCTCAAGGTTGACCGCAAGCACGACCGCGTGCTGGTGGAGAAGGTCAACATGGTCAAGCGCCACACCAAGGCCAACCCCTATGCCCAGCAGCCGGGCGGCATCGTCGAGAAAGAGGCCCCGGTCCACGTGTCCAACGTGGCCGTCATGTGCGACGCCTGCGCCAAGCCCACCCG
>DKEU01000230.1 GCA_002452635.1 Desulfovibrionaceae bacterium UBA6814
CCGAGCGGACCCGCATCGAGGAGAGCCTGCGGGTGTCCGAGTCCTTCTACCGGACCATCTTCGAGAACACCGGCATGCCGCTGGTCATCATCGAGGAGGACGGCGTGATATCCCGGGCCAATTCGGAGTTCAGCAAGCTGACCGGCTACTCCCGGGAGGAGATCGAGGCCGGGATGCCCTGGACCGGCTTCTTCCACGGCCGGCACCAGGAGACCATGGGCAAGTACCACCGGCTCCTGCGGCTGGACCCCGGCCGGACGCCCCGCTCCTACGACGCCGAGCTCTCGGACCGGCGCGGCGACCTGCGCTATGTGTACGTCACCATGGAGCTCATCCCGGGCACCACCCAGAGCGTGGCCTCGCACCTGGACATCACCGGCCGCCGCCTGGTGGAGGACGCCCTGCGCCGCAGCGAGGAGAACTACCGGGCCATCTTCGAGAACGCGCCCGCGGGCATCTTCCGCACCACCCGGGAGGGGACCTACCTGGACGCCAACCCGGAGCTGGCCGCCATCTACGGCTACGAGTCGCCCCACGACCTCCTGGAGGACGTGACCGACATCGCCCGCCAGATCTATGCGGACCCCAACGACCGCAAGCGCTTCCTGGCCACCCTGGACGAAAAGGGCGAGATCAGCCACCACGAATGCCGCCAGCGGCGCAAGGACGGCCAGGAGATCTGGACCTCCAGCAGCGCGCGGGTGGTGCGCGACTCGGTGGGGGCCTTCTCCCACATCGAGGGGTTCGTCATCGACATCACCCCCCGCCGCAAGGCCGAGATCGCCCTGCGGGCGAGCGAGGCCCAGAAGCAGGCCATCCTGGACGCCTCGGTGGACGTCATCATGCTGGTGGACACCGAGCACCGCATCGTCTGGGCCAACCAGACCGCCCACAAGGAGCTCGGCCTGCGGCCGCAGGACATCATCGGCCGGCATTGCCACGGCGTGCTCTGGGGCGGGAACGAGCCCTGCCCGGGCTGCCCCTGCCGCAAGGCCCTGGCCACCGGCGGCATCGAGCAGATCACCATGCGCCGCAGCAACGTGGCCGGCCAGAAGGACACCTACTGGGAGACCTACGGCGTCCCCCTGCGGGACGAGGCCGGCGAGGTGGTGGGCGCCATCGAGATCGCCCGCAACGTGACCGAGAGCACCCGCGCCGCCATGGCCCTGCGCGAGAGCGAGGCCCGCTACCGCACCATCACCGAGAACTTCCCGGGCGGCATCCTGCTCATGGACCGGGACTTCTCGGTCCAGGCGGCCAACACCACCCTGCGCCGCTGGTTCCCGGACGTGGACTTCTCCCGGGCCTTCAAGTGCTTCACCCTGCGCGGCCGCACCGAGCGCTGCCGGGGATGCCCCTGCGAGGTGGTCCTGGCCGAGGGGCAGGTCCGGACCGCGGTCAAGGAGTTCGATGTCCTGGGCGACACCCGCATCTTCAAGATCATCGCCTGCCCCACCCCCGGCGACGACGGGCAGATGAAGCACATCATGGTCATCTATTCGGACATCACCGAGGAGACCAAGCTCAACGAGCGGCTGCGCAACGCCTCGCGGGCGGATCTGGTGGCCACCATGGGCAGCGGCATCGCGCACGAGGTGAACCAGCCCCTCAACGCGCTCAAGCTCTGGGTCACCGGGCTCATCATGCTCCTGGAGCGGGAGGAGCCCCCGGGCCGCGAGATGCTCACCGAGCAGTTGGGCAAGATCCAGCGGGCCGCGGACCGCATCGCCAACGTCATCGACCACATGCGCATGCTCATCCGCCTCGGGAACCGGGCCCACACCGAGCCCACCGACCTCAACGCCGCGGTCCACAACTCCCTGGGCGTGCTGTCGGCCAAGCTCAAGAACCACGGGGTGTCCCTCACCCTGGACCTGGACCCGGAGCAGCCGCTGGTGGTGGCCAATCCCATCCAACTGGAGCAGGTCATCATCAACCTGCTGTCCAACGCCATGGAGGCCCACGGCGGCGCCACGGACAACGACAAGCGCATCGAGGTCTCCACCCGGAAGGCCGCGGACCGGGCCAGGCTGGTGGTGGAGGACAACGGCCCCGGTTTCGCCGGGGACGTCTCGCGCATCTTCGATCCGTTCTATACCACCAAGCAGGTGGGCGAGGGCATGGGACTGGGCCTCTCCCTGGTCCAGGCCTTCATCACCTCCTGGGGCGGCGAGATCTCGGCCCAAACCCCGGGCAGACAACGCAAGGGCGCCAGGATGATCGCCGAACTCCCCCTGGCCACCGCCCCCTGACCTCAATCGAGCGAGGCCCGGCATGAGAATCCTCATCGTCGAAGACGACGACATCAGCATGGCCAGCCTCTCGGACATCACCGCCATGCTGGGGCACCAGCCCGTGCCCTGCAACGATGCGGCCTCGGCCCTGTCCCGGTGCGCCGAGGAATTCTTCCCCACCATCGTCACCGACATCCGCATGCCCGGCATGGACGGCATGGAGCTCCTGCGCCGGCTCAAGGACTCGCCCGCCTCGCGGGAGAGCGACGTGATCATGATCACCGGGCACGGCGACGTGGAGATGGCCATCACCGCCCTGCGCTGCGGGGCCTACGATTTCCTGCGCAAGCCCCTGGACGTGCGCGAGCTGGCCGCGGCCATCGAGCGCAGCGTCGAGCACCAGGCCCTGCGCAAGGAGAACCGGGACCTGACCTACCACTGCGACCAGCGGGTGGAGGAGGCGGTGGAGAACGTGCGCCGCGACCTGGACGACGCCCGCAGCATGCTGCGCCGCGTGGCGGGCATCGGCCGGGTGGTGGCCGCGTCGGAGGCCATGCAGCGCATCCTGGCCGACGCCAAGCTCTACCACGACAACCCGGACGTGCCGGTGCTCGTCGAGGGCGAGACCGGCACCGGCAAGGAACTGCT
>DKEU01000246.1:0-18882 GCA_002452635.1 Desulfovibrionaceae bacterium UBA6814
GCGCCGCGGCTCTTGGACGCGGGCTGGCGGGTGCGGGCCGTGGTGCGCTCGGCCTACAAGCTGCGCTCCCGGCCCTGGGGCGGGCATCCCGGCCTGGATGTGGCCGAGGCCGACGTGGCGGACCGGGAGTCCCTGTCCCGGGCCCTGGCCGGGTGCGGGGCGGCCTACTATCTGGTGCACTCCATGTCCCCCGCACGAGGCGGGGGGGCAGCCGGGGGAGGGTTTGCGGACGCGGACCTGGCCGCGGCCCGGAACATGGCCGCCGCGGCTGCCGAGCAGGGGCTCTCGCGCATCATCTACCTGGGCGGCCTGGGCGAGGAGGGGCCGGACCTGTCCCCGCACCTGCGCTCGCGCATCGAGACCGGCCGCGCCCTGCAGGCCGGGCCCGTGCCCGTGACCTGGCTCAAGGCGGCCATGATCCTGGGCGCGGGCAGCGCGTCCTTCGAGATCCTGCGCTACCTGGTGGAGCGCCTGCCGGCCATGCTCACTCCCGCCTGGGTGCACACCACCTGCCAGCCCATCGCCTGCACCAACGTGCTGGGCTACCTGCTGGGCTGCCTGGAGAACGAGGCCACCGTGGGCCGGGAGTTCGACATCGGCGGGCCGGACGTGCTCACCTACGAGGACCTGTTCCGCATCTACGCCCGGGTGGCCGGGCTGCCGCGCCGGCTCATCGTGCCCGTGCCGGTGCTCACCCCGCGCCTGTCCTCCTGGTGGATCCACTTGGTGACCCCGGTGCCCGCGTCCCTGGCCCGGCCCCTGGCCGAGGGGCTGCGGAACCGGGTGGTCTGCCGGGAGCACGCCATCCGCGAGCTCATCCCCCAGAACCTGCTCACCTGCGAGCAGGCCATCCGCCGCGCCCTGGGCCGCATCACCTCCCACGACGTGGAGACCTGCTGGAGCGACGCCGGCCTGGCCCTGCCCCCGGAGTGGCTCACTGCGGGCGACGCGCCCTATGCGGGCGGCGACGTGCTGGAGTGCAACCACCGGGTGGTGCTGGGCTGCGCGCCCGAGGCGGTGTGGGGGGTGCTCAAGCGCATCGGCGGCAGCACGGGGTGGTTCCACGGCCAGATTCTCTGGGTGCTGCGCGGCTGGCTGGACCTGGCGGTGGGCGGCGTCGGCCTGCGCCGCGGCCGGCGGCACCCGGTGGACATCCGGCCGGGCGACGCCCTGGACTTCTGGCGGGTGCTGGCCGTGGAGGAGAACCGCATGCTCCTGCTCTCCCCGGAGATGCGCCTGCCCGGGGAGGCGGTGTTTCTCTTCCAGATAGAACCCCAGGCCGAGGGCCGCTGCGAGCTGCGCCAGATCACCCGCTACTTCCCGCGGGGGCTCACCGGCCTGGCCTACTGGTGGTCCCTCTACCCGGTGCACCGCTGGCTGTACTCGGGCATGCTGCGCAAGATCGCGGCCCGCACCCGCGCGCCCATCCTGGCCGGTCCGGAGCACTTCGCGGGCAGCGCGGCCATGTGCCGCCTGCCGGACGGCATGCACCCCAGGGCCGGGGCATGAGGGCGCATCCCCTCCGGGTGCACCCGGCCCGGGTCCGCGTCCTGCGGGGCGGGAATCCCGGCCCGGGTCCGGTGCTCTGCTGGCTGAGCCGCGACCAGCGCGCCCAGGACAACTGGGCCCTGCTGCACGCCCAGGACCTGGCCCTGGAGGCCGGGGTCCCGCTCCTGGCCGTGTTCTGCCTGGCCCCGTCCTTTCCGAACGCCACGGCCCGGGCCTATGACTTCATGCTGCCCGGACTGGCCGAAGCCGAGGCGGACCTGGCCGAGCGCGGCATCCCCCTGTGCCTGCTCATGGGCGATCCGGGCGAGGCCCTGCCCGGCCTGGCCCGCGAGGTGCGCGCCCGGCTGGCGGTCGCGGACTTCGACCCCCTGCGCGTGAAGCGGCAGTGGAGGGAGCGGGCGTGCGCGGCCCTGGACATCCCGGTGCTGGAGGTGGACGCGCACAACGTGGCGCCCTGCCTGCGCGTGTCGGACAAGCAGGAGTACGCGGCCCGCACCATCCGGCCCAAGATCCAGCGGCTCCTGCCCGAGTTCCTGGAGGAGTTTCCGGAGCTTGCGGAGCATCCCCACCGGCTGGAGGTCGCGCCGCACCCGCCGGACTGGAAGGCGGCCCGGGCCTTCGCGGCCCCGGACGAGTCCGTGCCCCTGCCGCCCCCCGAGGTGGGTGGGGCGCGGCCAGGGAGCCGGGCCGGGCTGGCCCGGCTGGCCGCGTTCCTGGACCAGGGGCTGGACCGCTACGCCGAGGGCCGCAACGACCCCAACCAGGAGGCCCAGTCCGGGCTCTCGCCCTGGCTGCACTTCGGCCAGGTGGCCCCGCAGCGGGTGGCCCTGGATGTTGCAGGGGGCGCGGCCCGGGGCCGGGCCGGCGACGCCAATGCCGGGGCCTTCCTGGAGGAGTTGGTGGTGCGCCGCGAGCTGTCCGACAACTTCTGTTGGCACAACCCGGCCTACGACTCCCTGGAGGGCGCGCCGGACTGGGCGCAGAGGACCCTGGTCAAACACGCCCGGGACAGCCGGCAGTACGTGTACTCCCGGGAGCAGTTCCGGGCTGCGGCCACCCACGACGCCCTGTGGAACGCGGCCCAGCGGGAGATGCTGGCCACGGGCAAGATGCACGGCTACCTGCGCATGTACTGGGCCAAGAAGATCCTGGAGTGGAGCGAGAGCCCGGCCCGGGCGGTGGAGACCGCCCTGTGGCTCAACGACCGGTATTCCCTGGACGGCAGGGACCCCAACGGGTGCGTGGGGGTGCTGTGGTCCTGCGCCGGGCTGCACGACCGGCCCTGGGGCGAGCGGCCGGTGTACGGCACGGTGCGGACCATGACCGCCGCGGGCTGCGCCCGCAAGTTCGACGTGGCCGCCTATGTGCAGCGTTGGAAAAATCCTATTTTTTACCAGATTGGTTAATTATGGTGAGCCTAAAATTTACACTTATGTAATTTTTTCCGAATAGGCATCAAGGGTTTCTCCGGGATGGCTCCAGGTATTTCAGCCTGTTGCGCGCATGGCCCGGTTTATGCTCTGCCGACGCGAACGGTGCACCCACACCGGGCGCATCCGCGGCGTGGCCGGACCTGGGCGATGCCCGCCCTAGACCTCCGTCAGTCCAACCGTGCTTCCCTGGACCAGGTCCGGCCACCCGCCCTGCGCAGCAAAACGACCATGGAAACCAACACCGCCCTTTCGCCGTCCTCGGTGAACTCCCTCAAGCTGCTGGTCCTGCAGGAGATCAGCCGGACCCTGGACAGCGCCCTGGACCTGGACAAGGCCCTGGCCGAGGTGTTGCGCATCCTGTCCGAGACCCTGGCCATGCGCCGGGCCACCGTGACCCTGTTGGACCCGGATTCCGGCGAACTGGTCATCAGCGCCTCGCACGGGCTCACCCCGGAGGAGAAGGAGCGCGGGGTGTACCGGCCGGACGAGGGCGTCACCGGCCGCATCTTCCGCACCGCCGCGCCCTACGTGGTGCCGGACATCAAGAACGAGCCCCTGTTCCTGGACAAGACCGGGGCCCGCCGCTACGACAAGGACCGTCTGGCCTTCATCGGCGTGCCCGTGGTGCTCGGCGGCTCCACCATCGGCGTGGTCAGCGCGGACCGGCTCTTCGACCAGTCCGTGTCCCTGAGCGAGGACGTGGACTTCCTCAAGGTGGTGGCCACCTTCATCGCCCAGCTGGTGAGCCTCAACGAGAAGGTCCGCAGCCGGGTGCGCGCCCTGGAGCAGGAGAACGTCTCCCTCAAGTACCGCCTGTCCAAGAACTCCCAGGGCCTGTACATCGTGGGCGAGAGCCTGGCCATGCAGGAGGTGCAGCGCCAGTTGGAGAAGGTCGCACCCACCCGGGCCACGGTGCTGCTCCTGGGCGAGTCCGGCACGGGCAAGACCCTCATCGCCAAGCTCATCCACGAGCTGTCCGAGCGCAAGTCCCACCCCTTCATCAAGGTGAACTGCGCGGCCATTCCCGAGAACCTGCTGGAGAGCGAGCTGTTCGGCCACGAGAAGGGGGCCTTCACCAGCGCCACCTCGGCCAAGGCCGGCCGCTTCGAGGACGCGGACAAGGGCACCATCTTCCTGGACGAGGTGGGCGAGCTGCCCATGGGCCTGCAGGCCAAGCTGCTGCGGGTGCTCCAGGACCGGGAGTTCGAGCGCCTGGGCTCGGGCCGCACCCGCAAGGTGGACGTGCGCATCCTGGCCGCCACCAATCTGGACCTGGGCAAGCTGGCCGAGCGGGGCGCGTTCCGCGCGGATCTTTACTACCGGCTGAATGTCTTCCCCATCCTGGCGCCGCCCCTGCGCGAGCGCAAGGAGGACGTGCCCCGGCTGCTCAACCATTTCCTGCGCAAGGTGTCCAAGCAGTACAACCGCCGCCTGTTCTTCTCCCCCGAGTCCCTGCGCCTCTTGCGCGAGTACGACTGGCCGGGCAACGTGCGGGAGATGGAGAACCTCATCGAGCGGCTGGTGATCCTGGCCGAGGGCGAGCGCATCGAGACCCCGCTCATCCGCCCCTATATCGGCCCCGCGCCGCGCAGCGCGGACCCGGCCGCGCCCGAGAGCGCGCCCGCGGTGGGCCTGTCCCTGTCGGACATCGAGAAGAGCGAGGTGCTGGCCGCCCTGCGCCGCCACGGCTGGGTGCAGCACAAGGCCGCCCGGGACCTGGGCATCACCCCCCGCCAGATGGGGTACCGGGTGCGCAAGTACAATCTGGAGCCCCTGGTGGCCGAGGAGCGGGCCAAGGCCCGGTCCCTGCGCCGCCGCTGACAGGCCGCATTCCATCCCCCCCAGGAGACGCCGTCCCCCGTCCGCCACCCACCGCGGGGGCGGCGTCTCCGCTTTTGCGGAGTGCGGAAAAGCAAAACTGCAGGACGCAGTTTTGCTTCTGGAAATGCGTCAGCCGATGTAGTTGGGCAGGTTGAGCAAGAGGTCGCGGGTGAAGGCGATCATCTTGTCCATGATCCAGGGGAAGGCGACGAGCAGGGCCAGGAAGATGGACACGATCTTGGGGATCATGGACAGGGTCATCTCCTGGATCTGGGTGGCGGCCTGGAGCACGGACACGAACACGCCCACCACCAGGCCTATGCCCAGCATGGGCAGGGAGATCATGAGCGCCATCTCGATGGATTGGCGGGCAAATCCGACGACGAATTCCGGGGTCATGGGCGAGCGCTCCTGTGCGTCAAGTTTTCGCCGTCAGGCGAAGCTGTTCACCAGCGATGCGATGAGCAGGTTCCAGCCGTCCACCATCACGAAGAGCAAGATCTTGAAAGGCAGCGAGATCATGGCCGGGGGCAGCATCATCATGCCCATGGCCAGGAGGATGGAGGCCACCACCATGTCCAGGATCAGGAACGGGATGTAGATCATGAACCCGATCTGGAACCCGGTCTTGAGCTCGCTGATCACGTATCCGGCGATCAGGATGATGGTGGGCACGTCGTCCTTCTTCTCGGGCCGGTCCATCTTGGAGATGGCGTAGAACACCGAGAGGTCCTTTTCCCGGGTGTGCTTGAACAGGAAGGCCCGCAAGGGCTGCTCCGCGGTGTGCAGGGCCTCGCTGAAGCCCATGCGCTCGTCCAGGTAGGGCTGCAGGGCCTGGTCGTTGATCTGCTTGCCCACCGGGTACATGATCACGATGGTCATGAAGATGGCCAGGCTGGCCAGGATCTGGGTGGGCGGCATCTGCGCCGTGCCGATGGCCTGGCGCATGAACGAGAACACGATGATGATGCGGGTGAAGGAGGTCACCGTCAGCATGATGGCGGGCGCCAGGGACAGCACCGTCATCATGAACAGGATCTCGAGCAGGAGGGAGACGTTCTCCGGCTCGGTCTGGCCCGCGGCCAGGTTCAGGCTGAGGGTGGGCTGGGTGGTGGCCGCTGCGGCCGCGGAAGCGCCCAGGAGCACGAGCGCCAGGCTAAGGAGTATCCCCCTTGCCGGCGTCCTGGAGAGTCTGTGAGAAGTCTTTGCGGGAAGCGGGGTCATGCTGGTCGTCCACTTCGGTCAACAGGTTGATCTGGTTCTCGGTCACCCCGAGCACCATGACCTTATTCAAGAAGCGGACCAGCACGATGGACCTGCGCGGACCCAGGGCCAACTGGCCCTCCAGGGTCAGGCCCCCGCGCTTGAACATGGAGAGCCCGGCCTTGGGCCCGTACCGCTTGAGCAGCCAGTAGGCCACCAGGAGGACCCCGAGCAGGAGCACCAGGCCCCCGGTCATGTTCCACCAGGCCGCGCCCAGGTCCGGCCCGGGCAGGGCCTGGGTGGCGTTGTCCGCGGCGTATGCGAGGCTAGGCAAGTTGCTTCACCCGCTCGATGGGGCTGATGATGTCGGTCAGCCGCACCCCGAACTTCTCGTTGATGACCACCGCCTCGCCGCGCGCCACCAGCTTGCCGTTGACGTAGATCTCCAGCGGCTCGCCGGCCAGCTTGTTGAGCTCGATGACCGAGCCCTGGCCCAGTTGCAACAGCTCGTTGATGAGCAGCTTGGTGCGCCCCAGCTCTGCGGACACGTCCAGGGGGATGTCCAGGATGAAGTCCAGGTCCCGCTTGGTGGCGTCGGGCCGGGGGGCCTTGGCGTCCTCCGTCAAATCCTTGAAATCGGCGGCGCGGCTCTGGGAATGGAGGAAGGACTGCTCCTTCTCCTTTTTCATGGAGGTCTGCTCTTCCTGGGCCAGGGCCGCAGCCCACTCGTCGGCCAGGGCCTCGTCGTCCCCACCGCCACCGCCACCGCCGGCCGCCGGGGCGTCACCGCCCTCGACCGGGGTCTCTTCCTGTTCTTCGAGCGCCGCTGCCCATTCCGCAGCCAGGGCGTCTTGATCCAGTTCGTTGCCCATGTGTCCACCCCCTCGCGGGTGCGTAATGCCTCGCCGGCGGCTGCCGGCGCGGCGTTGGTGTTGCCCCTATTGGATGACCATCTCCGTGAAGTAGACCCGCAGCACCTTGTTGCCGGGCACCACCTGGTTCAGGCGCTCCACGATTTCGTTCTTGAGCATGATCTTGCTCTCCACCGAGGAGAGATCGGCAAAGGTCTTGCTGGACAGGAGCAGGATGACGGCGTCCCGGACCTTGGGCTCGGCGCCGCGCAGCTCCTCCGCGGCCTTCTGGTCGGCCATCTCCACGTCCACCGTGAGCTTCAGGTAGCGCCGGCCCAGCGGGTCGGCCAGGTTGACCACGAAGGTGGGCAGGGTGACGATTTCGGTCTTGCCCGCCTCCTCCTTGGCCTTCTCCCCGGCCGCCTGGCCGCCTTCGGCCGACGCGCCCTCGGCCGTGTCCGCCTTCTTGGCGAAGAAGTACTTGTAGCCGAACCACCCGCCCCCGCCGAGCAGGCCCAGCAGGAGCACCAGGAGGATGATCCATTTGAGCTTTCCGCCCTTCTTCTTGCCCTCGTCCTTGGGCGCTTCCAGCTGGTTGTCGGCCACGGTCTGCTCCTTGCGGTTCCGGTTGGGTTGCTAATAGCCGGCCAGCCAGGGGGTGGTGCGCAACAGGATCTCCACCCGCCGGTTCTTGGCCTGGCCCTCAGGGGTGTCGTTGTCCGCTATGGGCCAGAACGGCCCGTATCCCGCCACCGAGAAACGCCGGTCCGGCACTCCGAGAGACAGGAAGTACTCCAGCACCGACATGGCGCGCAAGCCGGAAAGGGTCAGGTTGTCCGGCTCCTGCCCCGGGGTGCTGTCCGTGTACCCCGAGATGCTCACGTCCGCCTCGGTGACCGAGAAGATCATGGCCACCGCCCCCAGAAGCTCCTTGGCCGGTTTGGACAGGACGTAGCCCCCGGGCGGGAAGAGCAGCTTCTCGGTGAGCACCAGGGCCACGCCCTCGGGCCGCTGCAGGACCACGAGGTTCTCGTCCAGAGTGCTGCGGGACAGCTCCGGGGGCAGCACGTCCTCGGGGAACAGCAGGTCCTTGATCCGCTCCACCTTCTCCATGACCTCCCAGGGCCGCTCCAGGAGCTCCTGCAACAGCCGCTGCCGGGTGGTGATCTTGCCCGCCCCCTTGGCCTCCATCTGGCCCAGGTCCTGGGTGAACAGGGTGACCTTGGTCAGCACGCTGCGGTCCATGGATGACATAGTGAGTAACAGCACGAAAAATGTCAAAAGCAGGGTGGTCAGGTCCGAAAACGTGACCAGCCAGCCCCCTTCGCCCACGGGCCCGCCGCCTTTCTTCTTTTTGCGGCCCATGTCAGCGGCCCCCTTCCCGGAAGCGGTTGCGCAGGGGGGAGAGCAGGGGGGAGATGTCCTCGTTCTGCGGGGCCGACTCCTCCAGCCGGAAGCGGAAGTCCTTGTACTGGTAGGGCCCTTCCTTGCGCTCCTCCGCGGGCTTGGTGACCTTGTCCAGCCAGGCCACGTTGCGCTTGTCCAGCACGATGTCCACCCGGCGGTTGCGCCGGCGGTCGTCCGTGGTCTGGTCCCCGTAGCGCGGCCGGAAGCGGCCGAAGGCCTCCATGCGCAGCCGCTCCGGGGCCACCCCGCTCTCCAGCAGGAAGCGGTACACGCTCATGGTCCGGCCCAGGGAGAGCTTCCAGGACGGGTCCGGGCCCGGGTCGCCGCGGTTCACCCGGAAGGCCGTGCCCTGCTCCTCGCGCAGGGTGGAGGTGTGCCCGGCCAGGAGCAGGGGGTAGTCGATCTGCAGAAGCACCGGCAGGGTGCCCTCCAGCATCTGCTTGCCCTCGGGCTTGAGCTGGGTGGAGCCGGGCTCGAAGAGCACGTCCTCGTTGATGGAGAAGATCTGCACGAACTTGTTGGCCGCGAAGTCCAGGTCCTGGTAGGCGTCCTCCCAGGCCTTGTCCTTGAGGGGCGTGAGGTCGTCCACGTTGTCCATGTCCATGGGGCCGGGCTCCACGCTGCGCCGGCGATCCTTGAGGGACAGGTTGTCGAAGGACTTGCCCGTGCCGAAGGTGCCGATGATGGAGCCCAGGGTGATGAGCTTGCGGCGTTCGTCGATGGTGGCCATGGACACCAGCAGCACGAAGAAGGTGAGCATGAGGGTCATCATGTCCGTGAACGTGACCAGCCAGGCGGGAATCCCGCCGCCGGCCGCCTCCTTCTTCTCCTTCCTGGCCACGGCCGGCGCCTACGAGCCTTCCTGGCGGCGCATCTTGGGCGCCAGGTAGGAGTTGAGCTTCTCCTCGATGATCCGCGGGTTCTCGCCCTTGGAGATGGACAGGATGCCGCCCAGGATCATCTCCTTGATGAGCACCTCTTCCTTGCTGCGGGTCTTGAGCTTGCCGGTCATGGGCAGGAAGATGAGGTTGGCCGACACGGCGCCGTAGAAGGTGGTGATGAGCGCCACGGCCATGGCCGGACCGATGGAGGCGGGATCGCTCATGTTCTGGAGCATCTGGATGAGCCCGATGACCGTGCCCACCATGCCCATGGCCGGGGCGAAGTTGGCGAAGGTGGCCATGATGTCCGCGCCGTTCTCGTGGCGCTGCTCCAGGTAGGATATCTCGGTCTCCAGGATCTCCTGGATGGTGGCCGGCTCCAGGCCGTCCACCGTGAGTTGCAGGCCCTTTTTCAGGAAGTAGTCGTCGATTTCCTTGATGAGCGGCTCCAGGGACAGGATGCCCTCGCGCCGGGCGCGGTTGGCGTAGTCCATGAACCGGGTGATGACCTCGGTGGGGCTGTCCAGGCGGGAGAAGAAGGTGTTCTTGATGACCGCCACCACCCCCAGGATGTTGCCCAGGGGATGCTGCACCAGGGAACAGCCCAGGGTGCCCCCGCCCACGATGAGCATGGAGGGGATGTCCACGAAGAGCAGGATGCTCGACCCGGTCACGATGCCGCCGATGACCAGGCCGAAGGAAACTACGAGACCGATCAGGGTTGCCAGATCCATGGCGTCGCGTCACTCCTGTGTTCTTTCCCCGACCGCCCGCCCGCCCGAGGGCAAGGGGGACGGCTTTTCCTACCCCGCCTGCGGCCGCGCCGGGCGTTTCCCGAAGATGCGCGTGCCCACCCGGACATGGGTGGCTCCCTCGGCGATGGCCATGGCGAAGTCGTCGCTCATGCCCATGGACAGGACCGGGAGCTCCATGCCCAGCCTGGTTTCCAGGCGGTCCCGGGCCTGGCGCAGCCCGGCGAAATACCTGCGGTTCTCCTCCGCCTCGCCCAGCGGAGGGAGGAGCATGAGCCCGCGCAATCGCAGGCTCGTCAGCCCGGCCACGTCGTCGGCCAAGCGCGCCAACTCCTCTGCCGCGACCCCCGCCTTCTGCTCCTCCCCGGCCAGATTGGCCTGGATGAGCACGTCCTGCACCGGCGCGGAGTCTGCCGCAAGCCTTTTATGCAAGGCCTGGGCCAACTTGGATGAATCCACGCTGTGCACCAGGGAGAATCGCCCCCCGAGATACTTCACCTTGTTGGTCTGGAGGCGGCCGATGAAGTGCCAGGTGAGCGGCAGGTGGGCCAGGGCGTCCAGCTTGGGCAGGGCCTCCTGCACGTAGCTCTCCCCGAAGTGCGCCTGGCCCGCGGCGTGCGCCGCGGCCACCGCGTCGGCCGGATAGGTCTTGCTCACCGCCACCAGGGTCACGACGGCCGGATCGCGGCCCGCGGCCCGGGCCGCGTCCTCCATCTCCTGGCGCACCTCGGCCAGGTTGCGGGCGATGTGCTCGAAGCTCGTCACGGTAAATCCTGCCATGCCGTCGCGGGGTTGGCCCGGGCGCTGGCGGGTGCGCCCGGCGGAAAACAGGGAAAAACCTGCCCGGGCTATTCCCCCAGGCCCAGGGAGCGGAGGAAGGCCGGGTCCTCGGTCCAGTCGCGCCGGACCTTGACCCACAACTCCAGGTGCACCTTGCCGCCGATGAGCTCCTTGAGCTCCAGCCGGGCCTGGCGGCCCACCTCCTTGAGCACGCTGCCCCCCTTGCCGATGACCATGGCCTTGTGCCCTTCCTTGGCCACGTGGATGAGCGCGCCGATGCGGGTCAGGCCGGGCTCCTCCACCCAGTTCTCGATCTCCACGGCCACGCCGTAGGGCACCTCCTGGCGCAGGGCCATGAAGAGCTTCTCGCGCACCACCTCCGAGGCCAGGAAGCGCAGGGGCGCGGTGGACAACTGGTCCTCGGGGAAGGCCGGCGGGCCCTGGGGCAGGCAGTCCAGCACCCGGGCCAGGAGGCGGTCCAGGCCGTCGCCCTTGGCTGCGGAGATGGGCATCACCTCGGCCCGGGGCCAAATCCTTGACGCTTTCTCCATGAGGGGGAGCAGGCGCGCCTTGTCGCCCACCGCGTCCACCTTGTTGAGCGCCAGGATCAGGGGGCCGGCGAAGGAGGCCGCGCCGGTCTTGAGCGGGTCGGCCTCGGTGTCCAGCAGGTCGGGCTTGCGCACGTACTTGTCCGCGTCCAGGAGGATGATCCACACGTCGGCCTGGGCCGCGGCGTTCCAGGCCGAGGTCAGCAGCATGCGGTTCATGGGGCCGCCCACCCGGTGCACGCCCGGGGTGTCCAAGAACACCACCTGGGCGTCGTCCCGGGTCAGGATGCCGCTGATGCGGTTGCGGGTGGTCTGGGGCTTGGCCGTGACGATGGCCAGCTTCTGGCCCAGCAGGGCGTTGAGCAGGGTGGACTTGCCGGCGTTGGGCGGTCCCAGCAGCACCACCGAGCCGAACTTGTGCGCGTTCTCCATGCGGCGGAGCCTACCCCAGACGCGGGGAAATGCAAGGCTTGCGCTCCCAGGCCGCATGGGCTATCGAGGGCGCCCATGGGCAAGAATCTGATCATCGTCGAGTCGCCGGCCAAGGTCAAAACCATCCGCAAGTTCCTGGGCAAGGATTTCGCGGTGGAGGCCTCGGTGGGCCACGTGCGCGACCTGCCCGCCAAGACCCTGGGCGTGGACGAGAAGTCCTTTGCCCCGGAATACCGCGTCATCCCGGGCAAGGAAAAGGTGGTGGCCAAGCTGGCCAAGGCCGCGGCCGAGGCCGAGAACGTGTACCTGGCGCCCGACCCGGACCGCGAGGGCGAGGCCATCGCCTGGCACGTGGCCGAGCTGGTGCGCGGCAAGGGCCGCACCGTGCGGCGCATCCAGTTCAACGAGATCACCTCTCGGGCGGTGCACGAGGCCCTGGCCCATCCCCGCGACCTGGACGAGAACCTGTTCAATTCCCAGCAGGCCCGCCGCATCCTGGACCGCATCGTGGGCTACAAGGTGTCCCCGCTGCTCTGGAAGAAGGTCAAGCGCGGCATCTCCGCGGGCCGGGTCCAGTCCGTGGCGCTCAAGCTCATCGTGGACCGGGAAAAGGAGCGCCTGGCCTTCGAGCCCCAGGAATACTGGACCTTCAAGGCCCGGGTCCTGGGTCCCGAGCCCCCGGCCTTCGACCTGGAGCTGGCCAAGGTTTCGGGCAAGAAGGCCGAGGTGGGCTCGCGCGAGTCGGCCGAGGCCGTGGAGGCCGAGGCCAAGGCCAAGGGCTTCGCCGTGGCCGCCGTGGACGAGAAGGAGCGCGCCCGGCACCCCGGCCCGCCCTTCATCACCTCCACGTTGCAGCAGGAGGCCAACCGCCGCCTGGGCTACACCGCCAAGCGCACCATGAGCACGGCCCAGCGCCTGTACGAGGGCGTGGACCTGGGCAGCCTGGGCACCCAGGCCCTCATCACCTACATGCGCACCGACTCGGTCCGCATCGCCCAGGAGGCCCTGGACGCGGCCAGGGAGTACATCCTGGAGGCCTGGGGCGCAGATTTCTACCCGGACAAGACCCGGGTGTTCAAGACCAAGTCCTCGGCCCAGGACGCGCACGAGGCCATCCGGCCGGTGGACGTGCACATCACCCCGGCCCAGGTCAAGGCCGCCCTGCCCGCGGACCAGTACCGGCTCTACAAGCTCATCTGGGAGCGGTTCGTGGCCTGCCAGATGGCCGCGGCCCGGTTCTGGGACACCACGGTCACGGCCAAGGCCGGCAAGACCGAGTGGAAGGCCAAGGGCGAGCGTCTGCTTTTCGCGGGCTACATGGCGGCCTACGGCGGCGAGGAGAAGTCCGAGGCCGCGGAGCTGCCCAGGCTGGCCCCGGGCGACGACCTCGCCCTGCAGGACTTCGGCAAGGAACAGAAGTTCACCCAGCCGCCCCCGCGCTACACCGAGGCCTCCCTGGTCAAGGAGCTGGAGGACAAGGGCATCGGCCGGCCCTCCACCTACGCCACCATCATCGAGACCCTGCAGGGTCGGGAATACGTGCGCATGGCCGAGCGCCGCTTCGCGCCCACGGACTTAGGCATGGTGGTGAGCGACATGCTGGCCGAACACTTCGCCACCCTCATGGACGTGGGCTTCACCGCCAGCATGGAGGAGGCCCTGGACAAGGTGGCCGAGGGCAGCCAGGACTGGGTGGGCCTGCTCCAGGCCTTCACCGGCGAGTTCTACCCCACCCTGTCCCAGGCCACCAAGAACATGACCCAGGTGAAGACCGGCCTGGACGCGGGGCTGGCCTGCGACGTGTGCGGCAAGCCCATGGCCATCAAGTTCGGCAAGGCCGGCACCTTCCTGGCCTGCACCGGCTACCCGGCCTGCACCAACACCAAGAATTTCCTTCGCAACGACAAGGGCGAGATCGTCATCCAGGAAAAGGAGCCCCAGGAGGCCCAGGGCACCGGCCGGGAATGCCCCAAGTGCGGCCGCGAGCTGGTCATCAAGCGCACCCGCTCCGGCGGCCGGTTCATCGCCTGCCCGGGCTACCCCGAGTGCACCCACGCCGAGTCCCTGTCCACCGGCGTGCCCTGCCCCCGCGAGGGCTGCGACGGCACCCTGGTGGAGAAGAGCTCCAAGCGCGGCAAGGTGTTCTACTCCTGCTCCAACTACCCCCGCTGCGACTACGCCATGTGGAACCCCCCGGTGCAGGAGCCCTGCCCGGCCTGCGGCTTCCCCATCCTGGAGCGCAAGACCACCAAGCAGGGCACCCGCATCGGCTGCCCCCAGAAGACCTGCCGCTATTCCCGGTCGGAAGGCGAGGAAGAATAAGGCATGGGCCCTCCGGGGGCCCAAGGGCCGACGGCCCTTGGGAATCCCCACCGGTGAAGCAAAAGGGCGCCCCCCGAAAGGGGGCGCCCTTTTGCTTCACACCCCGTCAACCCCCATTCCGCGTCCCGATGCGTCTCTTTGCACGCCCGACACGTGCCCTTTCCGGCGGGCCCGGGTTTCCGGGGCTAGGCTCGGGCCGCAGGGGAAAAGCCCTGCAGCAGAGGCCCTTTTCTTTCACCCCGAACTGTCCTATTAAGGAGGGAATATATGGGGATGCATCACGGCCAGCCCAGACCGACGCCCAACCGCCACGACGAAATCATGCAATTCTACCGCGACCTCTTCGCGGAGAAGAACCGGCCCGCGGCCCCAGAACCGCCGCAGCCCGCGCGGCTCTTCAACCCGGCCAACCCGGAAGAGATCAGCACCGAGGAGTTCTACCGCCGGTTGTTCGCGAACGAATTGGACGAAACCCCGGCCCCGGTTCGGCAGTTCCGGGGCGACCCCGACGACGGCGTGAGCGAGGCGTTCTTCCACCGGCTCTTTGCCGAGGCCCGGCAAGCCAAGATCGAACGTCTGAAGCAAGAGCAGGAGGTGGCCAACGGGACGGAAAAATCCGAACCTGTCGGGAAGCCGGAACTGGTCCCGCACGACAAGAAGTACTGGACCTTCCTGCCCAAGCCGGAAGCGTGCGCCAAATGCCAGGCCATGAAGGACCTGTACTTCGAGGATGAGCCGCAGCGCCCGCACCCCAACTGCAAGTGCGAACTGAAGACCGCCAAGGCCTCGGAACTCCCCTACGACCGGAACATGCTCATCGTCCCGCCGGGAGTGAGCCTGGAGGAGAACCTTGCGGAGGCGAGGGGATTGGGGAGGAGGGCTACAGAATTGCGTGAAGAGGCGATTGCAAGTAAAAACACAGCGCAATCAAATGCGGAAGAGTATGCAAGAATATATGAGTATCTCCAAGCAAGTTTTCAGTCAGGTGGAAAATATGACTACAAGCAATACGGCAGGCAATACGAACCATTTGGGAACTATCACTATGGAGCATATATGAAGGCATTTGGGTGGCGCGAATTTTTTATTCGCGCGGTTGCTGGATTATACCAGGTTCATTCTGGGACAGCTGAATGGAAAGATTGGAAATATTATTTTGATGATCCTAATGATCAGTATAACATTCAAAGGGGCATGGATAGCATCCAATAAATATTGAGATAGCAACGTGAATTCTCTATACTATAGAGGTGTTCCTTGACTTTTAAGATAAAAAATATACTTCGCTGGGCATTGACAATTGTGCTTGGCATCGAGTGTCTGTGTTTATTGGTGCCAGCGTATTCACAGGTCTTGTTTATCCCCGCGATTTTTTATTCCAAAAACGATATGCTTGCTGTGGCGATGCTCAGTATGCCATTGTATTTTATTATGACATGTGTACTAGATGCATACATAGTATATATATTGATAAAAAATAAAATTAAGCACGGGATGCTTCCGGCATTGTTCATCCAGTGCGTGGCCATCTCGGGCCCTATGATTTACTTGATTGAAAACTCAGCTAACGCTACTGATTTTAGAGCAATTATGATTCCGACAATTTCAATGCTTGTCTTTGCAGTGGGGCTTCCAGATGGGGAAATACGAGGTTATTTGTATTTACTGAGTGTTGCACTCCATCTTCTGCTGTTCTTTGGGTTCCTGGTAGCGAGTATATATAGAGTGATAAACCGCATCATCAAGCGGCCTCCCCCTCCTACTCCGGATTCAACAGCAGCCTGAACTCGTACACGTCGTCCGCGGTGTTCTTCTTGACCTTGAAGCCCACGGCCTCGGCCAGGCCGGCCATGGCGGCGTTCTCCAGCATGGCCTCGCCCAGCAGGTACTTGGTGCCGCGGCTCTTGACGTAGCGGATCATCTTCTCCATGAGCATCCGGCCCAGGCCCAGGCCCTTGAGGTCCGAGCGCACGATGATGGCGAACTCGGAAGACTGGTTGTCCGGCCGGGTCATGGCCCGCACCACGCCCAGGGTCTCGGCCTTGCCCGTGACCGGGTCCGCGGAGGTGGCGATGAAGGCCATCTCCCGGTCGTAGTCGATCTGGGTGAGGCGCACCATCTCCGAGCGGGGCAGCTCCCGCACCATGCCGAAGAACCGGAAGCGCATGTCGTCCAGGGTCAGCTTGGACAGGAACTCCCAGTGGGCGGGCTCGTCCTCGGGCCGGATGGGGCGCAGGCAGGTCTTGCGGCCGTTCTTGAGCACCGTGCACTCCTCCAGCTCCTGGGGGTAGGGCCGGATGGCCAGGCGCTGGGCCCCGGCGCCGGTGTACTCCGCCACCTCGATGTCCGCGTCCAGGGCCACCATGCCGGTGTGGTCCGAGAACAGGGGGTTGATCTCCAGGCGCTTGATGCCGGGCACGTCGATGATGAGCTGGGACACCTTGACCAGGGTCAGGCACAGGGCGTTCACGTCGGCCGCGGGCACGCCCTCGGCCGCCCCGGCCAGCTTGGGGAAGACCTGGGTGCGGGAGAGCAGCTCCTTGGCCAGGCTCATGCTCAGGGGGGGCAGGGTCACCGCGCTGTCCACCTCGGCCCCGCTGCGCGGGCCGGCCTGGCCGAAGCGGATGTAGGGGCCGAACACCGGGTCCGTGTCGGTGCGGATGAACAGCTCGAAGGCCCCGGGCCGGCGCGACATCTTCTGCACCACGAACCCGGCGATGTGGGCCCCGGGGTGGAACTCGCGCACCCGGCTCACCACCGCCTCGGCGGCCTCGTGCACCGCGTCCTCCGAGTCCAGGTCCAGCACCACGCCGCCGGCCTGGGTCTTGCGCAGCACGTCCGGGGACAGGACCTTGATGGCCACCGGGAAGCCCAGGTCCCGGGCCTGGAGCACCGCGCCCTTGGTGGTGGCCGCCACCCGGGTCTCGGCCGCGGGGATCTGGTAGGCGGTGAGGATGTCCATGGCCTCGGGCACGGACAGGTTGCGCCGGCTGCCGGCCAGCACGTTGTCCACGATGAGCCGGGCGGTGGTGGTGTCCGGCGCGAACTCCGAGGGCAGGGAGGCCGGGGTCTCCATGAGCATTTCCTGGTTGCGCCGGTAGCGCACCAGGTGCATGAACGACCGCACCGCCTTGTCCGCGGTCCAGTACGTGGGCACGTCCTCCTGGCCGAAGAGCTGGCGGGCGGGCTCCGCGGTGTTGCCCCCCAGCCAGCTCACGAACACGTTGCGCTTGGCCTTCTTGGCCACCCCGGCCACGGCCTTGGCCACCTCCAGGTTGTCCACCGTGGCCGAGGGCGCGTGCATGACCAGCAGCGCGTCCACGTGGTCGTCCTTGAGCAGCAGTTTCATGGCCTCGGCATAGTGCGCGGGCGGGGCGTCGGCGGGCAGGCACACCGGGTTGTCCGCGGGCCGCTCCTCGATGAGTTCGGCCAGGCCCGCCCGGGTGGCCTCGGTGACCTGGGACGGGGTTCCGCCCTCCTGCACCAGGAAGTCCATGGCCAGCAGCCCGGGGCCGGCCCCGTTGGTGAGCACGCACAGCCGCTCCCCGCGCAGGGGGCGGGTGCGGGCGATGGTCTGCACGCTGTCGAACATGGAGTCGATGTCGAACACCCGCAGCATGCCCGCCCGGCGGAAGGCCGCGTCGTACACCGCGTCCAGGCCCAGGGCCTGGCCCGGGGACAGGCGGATGCCCCGCGCGCCCTCGGCCGTGGCCCCGGCCTTGATGACCAGCACCGGCTTGTTGCGCGCCGTGGCCCGGGCCGCAGACATGAAGATGCGGGCGTCCCGGATGGACTCCACATAGAGCAGGATGGCGCGGGTGTTGGGGTCCGTGGACAGGAGGTCCAGCACCGCGCCGAAGCTCACGTCCAGTTGGTCGCCCAGGGACAGGAAGTGGGAGAATCCGATGCTGCGCGAGTTGGCCCAGTCCAGCACCGCGGTGAACAGGGCGTCGGACTGGGTGATGAAGGCGATCTTGCCCGGGGAGGCGTCGGTGTGGGCCAGGCTGGCGTTGATGCCGATGGAGGGGGTGATGAACCCCAGGCTGCCCGGCCCCATGAGCCGCATGAAGTGCTTGCGCGCCGCGGACAGGGCGGCCTGCTTGAGCATGATCTGCACGTCCTGGGGCAACCGCTCGATGCCCCGGCTCATGATGACCGCGCCGGCCACGCCGCGCCGGCCCAGGTCCAGCACGTAGTCCGGGATGGTCTCGGGTTCGGAGCAGATCACCGCCAAGTCCGGGGTCAGGGGCAGGGTGTCGATGGACCGGTACACCGGGAGGTCGAAGACCTCCTCCAGGGTGTCGTGCACCGGGATGATGGGGCCGATGAACTTGGAGGCCAGCAGGTTCCTGAGCAGGACCGTCGCCGGGTGCCCGGGCTCCTCCGTGGCGCCGATCACGGCCACGGAATTGGGCTTGAGCATGGTCTGCAGCGGGTTGCTGCCTTCCCGGGGAGTGGTCATGGTCGGTGGGACCCCTGTTTTCGCTTCAGTTTACGACTTCTGACCCAAATGCGGCAACCTGGCAAGGACCGGGAAAAAAAACGGGCGCGGAGGTGCATGCCCTCCGCGCCCGTCGGCTTCAGGGAGTTTTCAACGGTCTGCTACGCAGCCCGGACCTCGCGGCGGTTGTCCCGGCCGCGGGAGTCGCGGCCCCGGGAGTCCCGGGAGTCTCGCCCGCCGCGGGAATCGCGGGGGCCGCCAGCGCTGCGGCCGTTGCCGCCGCGGTTCCCGGGCCGGCCGGAGAACCGGCGGTCGGGGCGGTCGAAGTCCCGGGCGGGCTGGGCCTCGGCCCCGGCCTGGGCCGGGGTGAAGCCCGGGATGCGGGTGCGCTCGATGCGGCAGCCCAACACCCGCTCCACGGCGCGCACCAGGCCCTCGTCCTCGCCGGTGACCAGGGTCAGGGCGAAGCCGCTGCGCTCGGCGCGGCCGGTGCGGCCGATGC
>DKEU01000246.1:18954-19085 GCA_002452635.1 Desulfovibrionaceae bacterium UBA6814
GCGGAACGCATCCATGGCCGCCTGGCGGCGGTTCTGGGACATGTTGCCCTGCAGGCAGTCGGCCGGGACCTCGGCCTCGTTCAGGTGGCGGGCCAGGGTCTTGGCCCGGTGCTTGGTGCGGGTGAAGACCA
>DKEU01000200.1 GCA_002452635.1 Desulfovibrionaceae bacterium UBA6814
CAGGGCGACGGCGAGGTCTGCGGCACGGCCATCGAGGCCCCCATGACCATGACCATCACCCTGGACCTGGTGAAGGGCGCGAACCTCCGGTTCCCGCGCTTCGCCACCCCCAGGGGGCCGGTGACCCGGCACCTGGACGGCGCGGGCTACGACGTGACCATGGCCATGGGGCCGGACCTCTACGAGAACGCCAAGCACTGCGTGTCCGACATGGTGGACAAGCTGGCGGCCGAGCGGGGCCTGGACCCGGTGGACGCCTACATGCTGTGCAGCGTGTGCGCGGACCTGCGCATCAGCGAGATCGTGGACATGCCCAACTGGATCGTGTCCTGCTACTTCCCGAGGATCGTGTTTGAACTCTGACACCCATTGCGCGGGGCGGCCCTCCGGGGCCGCCCCCGCTGATTCTTCCCTGCTGGAGGTCTCCGGGCTCACCGTGGGCTTCCGCACCGACGACGGCCCCGTCCGGGTGCTGGAGGACGTGGACTACGCCGTGCCCGCGGGCGCCACCGTGGGCCTGGTGGGCGAGTCCGGGTGCGGCAAGAGCGTGAGCGTCATGACCCTCATGGGCCTCTTGCCCTCCCCGCCCAGCTTCGTGGAGTCGGGCCGCATCCTGTTCAAGGGCCGCGACCTGGTGGCCGCGCCCGAGCCCGAACTGCGCAGGATACGGGGCAAGGAGATCGGCATGATCTTCCAGGAGCCCATGACCAGCCTGAACCCCACCTTCTCCATCGGCTGGCAGATGGCCGAGTCGCTGCGCATCCACCTGGGCATGGGCAAGCGCGAGGCCCGGCAGGAGTGCCTGAAGCTCCTGGACCTGGTGGGCATCGGCGGCGGGGGCAAGCGGCTGGACCAATTCCCGCACCAGCTCTCCGGCGGCCTGCGGCAGCGGGTCATGATCGCCATGGCCCTGGCCTGCCGCCCCAACCTGCTCATCGCCGACGAACCCACCACCGCCCTGGACGTGACCATCCAGGCCCAGATCCTGGACCTGCTCTCGAACCTCCAGGCCGAGCTGGGCATGAGCGTGCTCATGATCACCCACGACCTGGGGGTGGTGGCCGAGACCTGCTGCTACGTCTACGTCATGTACGCGGGCCGCATCGTGGAGCACGCGCCCGTGGCCTCCCTGTTCCAGGCCCCGGCGCACCCCTACACCTCCGGGCTCATGGACTCCATCCCCCGGCTCTCCCAGACCCGCAAGTGGCTGCCCACCATCCCGGGCACCGTGCCCAGCCCCTTCGAACGCTTTGCGGGCTGCTACTTCGCGGACCGCTGCCCGGACTGCATCCACCGCTGCCGCCAGGAGCGGCCCCCCATGTTCGAGACCGCCCCGGGCCACTTCGCGGCCTGCTGGAACTACGCGGAGTAGCCATGCCCCAGGACAACGAACTTCTGGTCGTCACCAACCTGGAGAAGCATTTCCCCATCAAGGGCTCGGACCGCGTGGTCCACGCCGTGGACAACGTGAGCCTGGACCTCAGGCAGGGACAGACCCTGAGCATCGTGGGCGAGTCGGGCTGCGGCAAGTCCACCCTGGCCCGGGTGTGCATCAGGCTGCTGGAGCCCACCGCGGGCACGGTCCACTTCCTGGGCCGCAACCTCTCGGCCCTGGACCAGCGCGAGCTGCGCGCGGCCCGGCGGGAGATGCAACTGGTCTTCCAGGACCCCTACGCCTCCCTGAACCCGCGCCGCACCGTGGCCCAGACCGTTATGGAGCCCCTGGCCATCCACGGCGTCGGCGGGTCCAAGGCCGAACGCCGGGAACGCATGCTCAAGCTCCTGTCCACCGTGGGCCTCAAGCCCGAGACCGCGACGCGCTATCCCCACGAGTTCTCGGGCGGCCAGCGCCAGCGCATCGGCATCGCCCGGGCCATCGCCCTGGAGCCCAAGCTGGTGGTGCTGGACGAGCCCGTCTCGGCCCTGGACGTGTCCATCCAGTCGCAGATCCTGAACCTGCTGGTGGAGCTGCGCGAGAAGCTGCACCTCTCCTATTTGTTCATCTCCCACGACCTGGCCGTGGTGAAGCACATCAGCGACCGGGTGGCGGTCATGTACCTGGGCCAGATCATGGAGAGCACCCGGGCCGACGCGCTGTTCGCCAAGCCCCTGCACCCCTACACCCAGGCCCTCTTGGAGGCCATCCCCCGCGCCCGGGTGGGCGTGGAGAAGCACCGCACCCGGCTCTTCGGCGACGTGCCCGATCCCTCCCGGCCGCCCGCGGGCTGCCGCTTCCATCCCCGCTGCCCCAAGGCCATGGACATCTGCTCCCGGGAGGAGCCGGGCGAGCGCAACCTCGGCCCCCAGGGCGGCCCCCGGCACTACGTGAAGTGCCACCTGTACGCCTAGGCCGCCCCTCCGGGGACGTTGCGCCCGGACGGTATTTCCGCTAGCGCGGACTTCCACCCTGGAGGTTCCCATGTCCGCGGCTTCCTTCCCCTGGTCCGGGGCCGAGTACCTGCACCTGGACGTGTTCACCCGCGCCCCCCTGTCGGGCAACGGGCTCGCCGTGTTCCTGGAATGCGCCGCCTGGCCGGCCGAGGCCATGCAGGCCCTGACCCGGGAGATGCGCCAGTTCGAGTCCATATTCCTGAGTGACGCCGGCGAGCCCGGCGCGGTGCGGGCGCGCATCTTCACCATGGAGGAGGAGTTGCCCTTTGCCGGCCACCCGGTGCTGGGCGCGGCCGCGGCCCTGCACCTGCGGGCCGGGGAATCCGGGGAGCGCACCTGGCGCTTCGCCCTGGACGCGGGCACGGTCATGGTGCGCACCGCCCGCCGGGGCGCCTGGGTGGAGGCGGCCATGGACCAGGGCCGCGCGGCCTTCGGCCCGCCCCTGGACGCGGCGGCCGCCGCGCCCTTTGCCACGGCCATGGGCCTGGAGCCCGGAGACCTGCACCCGGATTTCCCCGCCCAGATGGTGTCCACCGGCCTGCCCTACCTGCTCCTGCCCGTACGCTCGGGCCTGGAACGGGCCGGCGTCCGCATCCCGGGCTTCGAGGCCCTCTTGGCCGACGTGGGCGCGCGCTTCGCCTACGTGCTGGACGTGGAACAGCGGGAGGGCCGCACCTGGGACAACCTGGGGGTGGCCGAGGACGTGGCCACGGGCAGCGCGGCCGGCCCCGTGGGGGCCTTCCTGGTGCGCCACGGCGCGGTGCGGGCCGGGGAGGAGATCGTCCTGCGCCAGGGCCGGTTCCTGGGCCGGCCCAGCACCATGCGGGTCACGGTGCAGCACGATGCGGCAGGCGACCTGGCCGTCACGGTGGCCGGTGATGTCGTTCTGGTGGGGACGGGACGGCTCGCCTAGCTTCTGCCCATGCCCGGGCATCCGGTCAGGCGGGCGTGCTTGCGCGAGCCCGGGAAGTCGCGGCACAGGCCGGGCTTGAGGTCGTGGATGGTGCAGGTGTAGAGCCCGTCGGGCTCCTGGAAGATCCAGGGGCACTGCTCGGTGAGCAGCCCGGTGCCGGGCCGCACCCAGAGCATGCCCGGCTCCTTGCCGCCGCCGCCCACCCAGGCCAGGATGTCGTCCCGGCCGGCCAGCCGCCAGCGGTCCAGGTCCTCTTCGGTGCAATCGGCGTGGAAACTCAGGGTCAGGCAGCAGTGGCCGCAACGCTGGCAGGTGAAGGACTCCATGCCGGTGGAGACGTACACCCCGGGCTCCCCGTCCGGCCCGGTCCCGGACTCGGCCCGGGTCTCGAACACCAGGCCCAGGGCCGCGGCCAGGGTGTCCAGGTCTGCGGCGCAGGCGGCCACGTCGGCGCAGGCCGCGTCCGCCAGGCCCAGGGCCAGGTCCCGGGACGCGGGCGGGGGCGGGGGAAGGCCCTCCCCGTTGCGCCCCGCGCGCCGGGCCAACAGCCGCCGCAGCCCGGCCCACATGCGGTCCTGGGGCCCGTAGAGGTCCGCGTCCATCCGCACGGCCTCCACCGCCTCGGCGGGAGTCAGGAAGATCAGGTCAGGTTCCTCCATGCACAATTCTCCTGGCTGGAAGCCTGTCCCGGACACTCAACGCGATATTCGCCGGATTGTCAAAATTCCGAGCCAATTCGCCGGATTTCAGCCCATCTTCCCGAAAATACAGGGGCCGCCTCCCGTGCGACAGGAGGCGGCCCCAACGGACAACGCCTACGGTCCGGCAGGACGGGCTAGACCACCAGCCCGCCCTCGTCGGCCACGGGCCCGGCGTTGCGGGGCGCTGCCCGAATGGCCTTGCCGTACCGCAGGCGGAGAAGGATGAGCCCGGTGGCCGCCAGGGCCACGGTGGGCAGAAACATGCCGAAAAAGCTGGCCACGAATGCGCTGGTCAGGTCGGCCTGGGAGGCCACTGCCTGGCGCATGGCCAGCACGATCTCGGTGAGGGCCGCCAGATCCGCGGCGACGATGACCATGACGCGAAAGCGTCGGTAGGTGGTGAGTCCGTCGTTCATGTGCTTCTCCATGGCCCTCGTCAGGGTTCCCCGGGCTTGGCGCCGGCCCGGCCAGGGGGAAGGCCGGGCCGGCGCCGCATTGGGGTGGGTCAGGCTACTTCTTGTAGATGTCCGTCTTGGACATGTTCATGAACCGCTGGGCCTTGCCTTCCTCCAGATAGTAGATGCGCACCTCGTCGCCCGCGTCCCAGGTGCTCACGGGCAGGGAGAGGAACTCGTCGGCCACCTGCACCGTGGTCAGCACCTTCTGGCGCTTGGAGTACACGGTGATGGTCTTCTTCTCCTTGTCCACCACCGGGAACTTCTTGGGCTGGCCGGTGGCCGCGTCCACCAGCAGGGGATGGTCGCCCTCCACGCCCTTGAGGCTGTCCACCAGGGTGAAGGGCACGTCCTTGAAGCCCTGGGTGGCCTTGTCATAGACGATGAACCGGTTGCTGGACATGTCCAGCTCGATGCGGCCCCCGGCCTTGGGCTCGGGGCCCATCTCCAGGGGATCGGCGGGCAGGGTCATGGTCACCGGGGGCAGGCCCTTGTAGCGGGGGTTCTTCCAGTCGTGGGCCACCTCGGTGATGAAGGTGATCTGCTGCTTTTCCTTGTCGTACTCCACCACCCGGCCCTGCATGACCTTGCCGTACTCCTTGCACCCGAACAGGGCCGGGAGCACGAGCAGGGCGACCAGGAGGGGAAGGATGCGTCTTGCGATCATGGGGTTGTCTCCTCGTGTGTCCTTGAGATTGCCGGCCGGACTAGGCCGCGGCCCGCGCCTTCTTCATGGCCAGTTCGCGCTTGGCGCCCTGGACCATCTTCACCAAGATGTACAGGGACATGCAGGTCACCAGGCCGAGCACCAGCACGGTGGCGCTGTCGTCCAGCAGGCTCTTGTAGGCGGGCAGCCAGGGCCGCACCAGCTTGAGCAGGATGGAGACGAGGCAGCCGATGACCGCCAGGCCGAAGGCGATGCGGATGCCGTAGCCCTTGATGTACTTGGTGGCCACAGCCCCGACCTGGGCGCCGATGGAGGCGCCGATGAGCATGATGATGGCCGCCACCAGTTCGGTGCGGCCCTTGTAGGTGTAGGTGGCCGCGCCGTACAGGCCGGAGATCATGACCTCGAACAGGTCGGTGCCCACGGCCACGTGGGTGGGACAGCCCAGCATGTAGATGAGGGCGGGCATGCGGATGAGGCCGCCGCCGATGCCCAGGATGCCGGCCAGCCAGCCGGTGAGGAAGGACACCCCGATGGGCAGCCAGGCCGAGCAGTAGATGCCCGCCACCTCCAGGTTCACCATGGGGGGAATCTTGATCTTGTGCAGGGTCTTGTGCCACTCGATGCCGGTGGCCAGCTTGTCCACGTCCTGGCCCGCGGCGCGCGCGGCCTTCTCCTTCTGGCGGCGCTTGTTCACATCGTGGAACACCATCCAGGCGATGAAGCTGAGCAGCGCCACGTAGATCCAGCGCACCGTCACGTCCACCTTGCCCAGGCGCTCCAGCCACATGATCATCTGGGCCCCGACCTCGAAGCCGGCCACCGTGCCCACGATCATGATCACCCCGAGCTTGTAGTCCACGTTGCCGAACTTGCCGTGCCGCATGGTGGACACCAGGGACTTGCCCGCCATGTGCGCGATGTC
>DKEU01000212.1:0-23201 GCA_002452635.1 Desulfovibrionaceae bacterium UBA6814
GCGGCACCTCGGCGGCCATCGCCACGGCCGCGGCCTGCCGGGCCAAGAAGGAGGAGCTGACCCTGTCCATCGGCCTGTCCCTGGTGTTCACCGCCATCATGATGATCCTGATGCCCGCCTTCATCAAGGCGGTGGGCATGCCGCACGTGCTGGGCGGGGCCTGGATGGGCGGCACCATCGACGCCACCGGCGCGGTGGCCGCGGCGGGCGCGTTCCTGTCCGAGCAGGCCCTGTACGTGGCCGCTACCATCAAGATGATCCAGAACGTGCTCATCGGCGTGACCGCCTTCTGCGTGGCCGTGTACTGGTGCGCCAAGGTGGACTGCGTCGAGGGGCAGAAGGTGAGTTGGATGGAGATCTGGCACCGCTTCCCCAAGTTCGTGCTGGGCTTCCTGGCCGCCTCCATCGCCTTCTCGCTCATCTCCAAGACCATGGGCCCCGACGCGGGCTACACCCTGGTGGACCACGGCGTGCTGCGCGGACTCTCCAGCGCGTGCCGCGGCTGGTTCTTCGCCCTGTCCTTCGCGGCCATCGGCCTGGCCACCAACTTCCGGGAGCTGGCCCACTACTTCAAGGGCGGCAAGCCGGTCATCCTGTACGTGTGCGGCCAGAGCTTCAACCTGTTGCTGACCCTGGGCATGGCCTACGTCATGTTCTACTGGGTGTTCCCGGACATCACCGCGAAGATCTAGGCATTCCCCACAACCCGGCCGCCCGGGGCGGATGGTCCGCCCCGGGCCGGCCGGCCGGCAGAGCCCTGCGGAGAAGCCCATGGAAAACGCATCCCTTTGCAAGCGCTGGCTGGCCCTGGCCGTGTGCGCCTTTTGCTGCTGGGCCATGGTGTTCGTGGTGCTGCCCGCGGTGAACCGGACCTTCCCGGCCATGGACCGGCTGGGCAGGGTCGCCGAGGAGAACAACATCCGCGTGGGCATGTTCTTCTACACCGACGTGGAGGTCACGGCCGCCGCCAACCTGAACATGGCGAGCACCATCCGCTTCATGCCCCACGGCGGAGGGGGGCGGGACCGGAACTGATCCTTCGGCGGGCCCGGCGGCGCACCGGGAGGCCCATCTTGCCAGCCGAGCCCGCCGCATAGTAGTGGAGGCGCGATGGGTACCCCCTGGAACGCGCCATGAAGATGCCCCGTTTCTACTCCGCCCAGAGCCGCTTTCTCGGCGGCCTGACCCTGGCCGCCATCGTGGTGGGCACGCTCTTTGCCGCCGGTTTCTACCTCCAGATCCGCCAGGTGCTCGAGAACGAGGTCAAGGAGCGGGCCGAGCTCATCCTGACCCAGGCCGAGGCCGTGCAGCGCTACGTACGCGAGGTGTTGCGGCCCAGGATGTACGAGGAGGTCCCGGACAAGTTCATCATCGAGGCCATGTCCACCTCCTTCGTGTCCCGCAACGTCATGGAGGGGGCCAAGGACTACACCGAGAACGCCCTCTACCGCCGGGTGGCGGTGAACGCCCGCAATCCCCAGTTCGAAGCCACCCCCATGGAGCGCGAGCTCATCGCCTTCTTTGCCGAGAATCCCCACGTGGAGCACTACGTGGGCCGGCGTTTCCTGGAAGGGGTGGAGTATTTCGTCACCGCCCGGCCGGTGCGGTTCACCGCCGGGTGCATGTACTGCCACGGCGACCCCAAGGACGCTCCGCACGAGGTGCTGGAGCGCTACGGCGAGCGCGGCTTCGGCCACGTGGAGGGCAGCACCGGGGGCATGGATTTCGTGGGCCTGCCCATGACCGCGGCGGTGGGCAAGATCCAGCGGCGGGTGATGGCGTACCTGTTGATCTTCACCTGCGCGGCCCTGCTTTTCTTCGCAGCCAGCCACCTGGTGTTCAAGCGGGTGGTGGTGGGCAACCTGCGCGGCCTGGCCCAGGTGCTCCGGGCCACGGCCGACGACGACACCGGCGAGGCCCTGGCCCGCCAGGTGCAGAGCCGCGACGAGATCGCCGAGATGGTGGAGGGGGTGGAGAAGCTCTCCGAACACCTCACCGAGACCCGCCGCCAGTTGCGGGAATACGCCGCCACCCTGGAGGACAAGGTGAAGCGGCGCACCGCCGAGCTCTCCCTGGAGATGGCCGAGCGCGAGGCCGACGTGGCCCTGTTCGTGGACCTCTTGGCCAGCTTCCACGGCAGCCAGACCCGGCCCGAGCTGTGGCGGCGCGCCCTGCCCCTCATCGCCCAGCGCTTCGGCCTCACCCGCGCCGCCTACGTGTGCACCTTCGCCTCGCACAACTCCTATGTCTGGCCCGAGCACGCCCGGGCCCCGGAACTGCCCGGCGACTGGGTGGCCCTGCTGACTTCCTCCCGGGACCGGGTGGAGGGCAACCTGGCGTACGTGCCCGTGGAGTCCTCGGAGGGGCACACCGAGGGCCTGCTCTGCCTGGAGCGCCGGCCTGGAGTGAGCTTCGCCGAGCGCGACCGGCCGCTGTTGCGCGCCCTGGGCCGGCAGTTGGGCATCGCCGCCGAGTACCTGGGCGCCCTGGACAGCATCCTGCGCCACAGCGAAAAGCTCCAGTCCATCTTCGAGGGCATCAGCGACCCGCTCCTGCTCATGGACGCCGGGGGTCGGGCCATCGTCACCAACCAGGCGGCCCGCGACTTGGCCGCCGCGCTCTCGGGCGGCGCGGTGAAGGACGGCGAACTCATCCCGCTGTTGTGCGCGGACCAGGGCGGGGGCGGGGATTGCGACATCTCCCGCGCCGCGGCCCAGGGCGAGTTCGCCACCCGGGAGGTGGTTACCGCCGACGGCCGCACCTTCGCCCTGGGCCTGCACCCGGTGGCCGCGGCCAAGGAGGAGGCCGGCCGGGTGGTGGTGCACGTGCGCGAGGTCACGGCCGAGCGCCGGCTTTTCGAGCAGATGTCCCGGGCCGAGCGGCTGGCCTCGGTGGGCAAGCTGGCCGCCGGCCTGGCCCACGAGCTGAACAACCCCCTGGGGGTCATCCGCTGCTACGCCGAACTGCTGGCCAAGTCCGCGTCCAGCGAGGAGCAGAAGGGCGACGCCGCGGTGATCCTCAAGCACACCGACCAGGCCAAGGGCGTGCTGCGCGACCTGTTGGATTTCGCCCGGCCCAAGGCCGCCACCGACCGGAACACGGACCTGGCCGAGGCCGCGCGAGCCGTGGCCGGCGTGTTCGCGCCCCAGGCCGCCAAGCGCGACGCCACCATCTCGGTGCAGGCCCCTCCCGGGCTGCCCCCGGTGCGGGTGGAGCCCCAGGTGGTGGAGCACATGCTGGCCAACCTCCTGCTCAATGCCCTGGACGTGCTGCCTTCGCCGGGCGGCAGCATCGCCGTGGGCCTGGAGCAGGACCCGGTCGCGAACGAATTGGTGCTGAGCGTGGTGGACAACGGCCCGGGCATCCCGGTCGAGAACCTGCCCCACATCTTCGACCCCTTTTTCACCACCAAGGAGGTGGGCAAGGGCACCGGCCTGGGCCTCACGGTGATCTACGGGTTCATGCGCGACCTGGGCGGCCGGGTGGAGGCCGCCAACCGGCTGGGGGGGGGAGCGGCGTTCACCTTGCGATTCCCGCTGCGTCCTGCTGAGGCCGCGGCCAGACAGGAGGGGGTGTGAGCAACGAGGCCCAGCGTATCCTGGTGGTGGACGACGAGGCCGACTTCGCCCGCGGCCTGGTGCGCCTGCTGTCCGCAGAGTTCCCCCAGGCCGTGGCCGAGGCCGCCTTCTCCGGAGAGGAGGGCCTCCAGGTCCTGGCCGAGCGCGGCGCGGACGTGTGCCTCACCGACCTGCGCATGCCGGGCATGGACGGCCTGGCCTTCCTGTCGCAGGCCCTGGTCCGGGACCCCCGGCTCACGGTGGTCATGCTCACCGCCCACGGCAGCATCGAGACCGCGGTGCAGGCGGTGCGCGACGGGGCCTACGACTTCCTGACCAAGCCCGTGGCCGGCGACGACCTGTTCCGGGTGGTGGGCAAGAGCCTGGAGCGCAGCCGGCTCATGGCCGAGAACCGCCGTCTGCACGACCTCCTGTCCGGCCAGTACGGCGTGCTGGTGGGGTCCAGCCCGGCCATGCAGCGGCTGCGCCAGGCCATCGCCGCGGTGGCCGGGGCCGAGTACCCGGTGCTGGTGCGGGGCGAATCCGGTTCGGGCAAGGAGCTGGTGGTGCGGCTCATCCACGCGGCCTCCTCCCGGGCGGCCAAGCCCCTGGTGGTGGTCAACTGCCCGGCCGTGCCCGAGAACCTCATGGAGAGCGAGCTGTTCGGCCACGTGAAGGGAGCCTTCACCGGCGCGGACCGGGACCGCCAGGGCCTGTTCACCACGGCCCAGGGCGGCACCCTGCACCTGGACGAGATCGGCGATATCCCCCTGGGGGTGCAGACCAAGCTCCTTCGGGTGCTCCAGGAGCGGGAGGTGCGGCCGGTGGGGGCGAGCCGGACCCTCAAGGTGGACGCCCGGGTGGTGGCCTCCACCAACCAGGACCTGGAGGCCAAGATAGCGGCCCACGCCTTTCGCGAGGATCTCTATTACCGCCTGAACGTGCTGGCGGTCACCGTGCCGCCCCTGCGCGAACGGAGCGAGGACATCCCTCTGCTGGCCCGGCACTTCCTGAACCAGGCGGTCACCGAGATGGGGGCCTCGGAAAAGGCCGTGGCCCCGGAGGTGCTGGCCTGGCTCGCCAAGCGGGACTGGCCGGGCAACGCCCGGGAACTGCAGAATTTCATGCGTCGCCTGGCGGTGTTCTGCCCCGAGCCCGAGGTGACCATGCGCTGGGCCCGGCTGGCCGAGGCCGGGGCCGGAGTCGGGGCCGCGACCCTGCCCTTCGAGGTCGGGATGTCCCCGTACAAGGAGGCCAAGGCCCGGCTGGTGGACCAGTTCACCGGGGGGTACGTGCAGGAGCTCCTGCGCGCCTGCCGGGGCAACGTGTCCGAGGCTGCGCGGGTCTCGGGCCTGTCCCGGGTGGCGGTGCAGAAGATCATGGCCCGCCTGGGGTTGGACTCCAGGTCTTTCAAGGCCAAGTAGCCGCCGTGCTGCGCGATTTCCTGGACTCCCTGGTCATGTCCTGCGGGGCCGCGGCCCGCCGCCTGGGGCTCATGTCTTCGTCCGTTTTACTGGCCGCCCGCCACCGCCGCTGCCGGGCGGCCTGGGAGCCCCACCTGGCCCGCACCCGGGAACTGGTGGCCCGGGCCGCGGCGGACTGCCCGGGCCGGGGCCTGGCCGTGGTGGTGGGCTCCGGCCACCTGCTGGACGTGCCCCTGGACGAGCTGGCCGCGCGCTTCCGCCAGGTGGTCCTGGCCGATGTGGTCCATCCCTGGAGCGCGCGCCGGGCGGCGCGCCGCCTGCCCAACGTCTCGCTGCTGGAGTTCGACGTCACCGGCCTGCACCCGGCCGTGCTCCGCCTCTGCCGCGACAGGGTGCGCGCCCCCCTGCCCGCGCCCGCGCCGCCCGTGCTGCCCGGGCCGCGGCCGGATTTCCTGGTGTCCCTGAACCTGCTCTCCCAGATCACCATCCGGCCGGTTTCCGCCCTGCGCGAGCACCTGGCCGACCCGGACGAGGAGGCGCTGAAGGCCCTGGCCCGGGGCTTGGTGGAGGCCCATCTGGCCTGGCTGTCCGTCGCTGCGGAACGGGTTTGCCTGGTATCGGACTACCTGCGGGTGGTGCGCGGGAATGCCGGGGAGCTGGCGCGCATCGACCTGTTGCACGGCGCGGCCCTGCCCCCGGGAGAGGACTGGGAGTGGCTCCTGGCCCCCCGGCCCGAAGCCCGCGCCGATGCGGACATCCTTCATCTGGTGCGGGGAGTGCCCAACTATTCTGCGGCCGTGACGCACATTGAATAATCGTATAAATGACAAGGTGCGGGTCTTGTGATATTGCCCTTCTCCACTACGAAGAGCCGTTATCGCCATGGGGAGGCTGCGGCTTATTTTCGGGGGGGGTGTGTGTCATGGATGCGTTTGACACGGTCTTTCATCATGTGGGCAAATCCGGCCAGTTCACCATCCTGAGCAGCGATGTCAGCTTCATCAGCCTGTTCCGCCATCTCTTGCAGGACACCTTCGCGGTAGGGCAGGAACGGGCTGCGGCGTATTCCAACCCTTCGGTCTTTCTCTCCTCCCTGTCCGGCATGAACAGTGTCCGGCGGCCGCCGTTTTTCGTGATGGACCGCTTGGTGGCGGGCAAGGAGAGCACCTTTGCGGTGAAGAGCGTGCGCCGGCTCATACCCCTGGCCCCGATCCTGCTGGTCACCGACGATGCGGACGCCAAGCGGCTCATGGCCTATCTGGAGGCCGGAGCGGACGGGGTGCTGCGCAAGCCGGCCACCCCGGAAACCCTGCTCGTCCGCATGGCCCAGGTGCTGGACCCGCCCACCGCCGGGGCCCGGACCAAGCGCATGGCCAGCCGGCTCATCGCCAAGGGCGAGCACCGGCAGGCCCTGCAGAGCGCCTGGCGCCTGTTGGCCGAGGAGCCGGACTGCGCCGAGGCCTTCCAGGTCATCGGCGACGCCCAGTTGGCCCTGGGCAACCTGGCCCAGGCCGCCGAGGCCTATCTGAACGCCTGCCGCCGGGCCAAGCTGGCCCTGGAGCCCCTGGGGCGTCTGGCCGAAGTCTACCGCATGGACGGGGACCTGGGCCGCCAGCTCAAGTGCCTCCAGGCCATGGAGCGGCTGTGCGACCTGAACCCGGACCGCAAGGTGGACATGGGCGGCATCCATTACGCCCAGGGCCAGCAGGGTACGGCCGAGAGCTTCTTCGCCGCGGCCCAGCGGCTCACGGTGCACGAGCTGGCGGACTACGCCTCGTCCGTGCTCTCCCGCATCGGCGACGTCTACGCCGAGGCCGAGCCCCAGCAGGCCGAGGCCTACTACCGCAAGTCCCTGGAGACCAAGGGCCCGCGCCTGGACAGCGGGGACATGGCCACCATCAACCGCCTGGGCCTGCACCTGCGCCGCCGGGGCGACTGGCGCGGGGCGGTGCGGGAGTACAAGCGCGCCCTGGGCCTGGACCCGAGCCAGGACCACATCGTGCTCTACAACATCGCCATGGCCCTGGCCGAGGGCAAGGAGCACGAGGCCGCGGCCAAGTACGCCACCGCGGCCCTGAAGGCCTCCCCGGACGGGTTCAAGGGCAACGCCACGGCCTGCTTCAACATCGCCCACGTGTATCACAAGGTGGACGACCGCCCCCGCGCCGCGGAGTTCGCCGACGCCTGCCTGGCCCTGGAGCCCCGCCACGGCCAGGCCATGGTGCTGCGGGACATGCTCAGGGTGCACTAGGCCGATTCGCAGGAAAAGCACGGGCCCTGCGCAGCGCGGCTGCGCAGGGCCCGTTCGTTTTCCAGCGGAGGCCTACGCCAGCGCGGTCTCGCCCGGGTCGAAGCCGGGCAGGGGCTCCTTCTTGCGGTAGGCCATGGCCTGGGCCTGGGCCACGGTGGTCCCGGCCGCGTCGGTGACCAGCACCGCGTAGGAGGCCAGGGGGCCGCCCGCCCCGACCTCCCGGGCTTCGGCCGTGAGTTCGCCCCGGGCCGGGGCCAGGTAGGTGATGGCCAGGTTCACCGCCACCGCCACCCGGCCCGCGGCGTTGGCCGCCACCCCGAAGGCGGTCTCCGCCAGGCTGAAGATCGCGCCGGCGTTGGCCGTACCGAACGGGTTCAGGTGCCGCTCCCCCACCGCCAGCCGGCAGCGGGCGAAGCCCTCGCCCACGGCCGTGACCCGGATGCCCAGGTCCTGGGCAAACGGGTTGCGGGCGTTGAAATAGTCCAGGATGCGCTGGTGCTCCACGGGTCCTCCCCGGCCCGGCCCTGCGGCCGGCCGCGTTTTTCCGCACTCCTACCCGGCTGCGCGCGCCGGGGCAAGGCGGGCCGGGGAGGGCGGTCAGCTCGCCGCGCCGTAGGCGCCGGACGCGGTCATGCCCGACGCGTCGAAGGAGCCCCCGGACTCGGCCTCCTGGAGCTGCATCTCGAGCTGGGCGATCTGGGCCTGCAGGGCCAGGACCTGCGTGTTCCTCTCCTGGTCGCTCAGGGTCTCGTCCTCCTTGAGCTCGTCGATCTCCTCCTCGAGGTTTTCTATCTGCTGCTTGAGGCTGTCCACCGAGGAGTTGGAGGAGCTCTCCTCGTCGTCCTCGCCGCCCAGGGCCAGGCCGCCGGAGTCGCTCTCCTCGGACCCGGCCACCGCGTCGGCGCTTTGCGTCGCGCCCGCGGCGACCAGGCCCTTGGCCAGGGCCTGGGCTGCCTCGGAAATGTTCACGCTGTCGCCTGCGGATTCCTTCTGGCTGGAGGAGTCCGAGGTGCTGGTGTTCAGGAGGCTGGTGTGGAGGGTGGCCTGGGACGTGGACGCGTAGACGGACATGCTGAGGACGGTTGCGGCATCGCTCATGGTGGTGCTCCTGGGTATGAAAAACCATGTGTCTCACCGCATCGGCGCGTTTGCCCGAGGGTTGAGCGTCCGGCTTCGGGAAGCAGCCCCCAGCGTGGCCGGGAAAGGCCTGGCGGCAGGGGCTCGCCCCTGTATCTGCAGTTCCGTAAAGGTTCGGGAGTCCCGTGAATCATCCAGGAAGGGCGGGCCGAAAAAAGGCCCCGGGATGGAATCCCGGGGCCCGGATCGGTCGGCGGGTTGCGGCGGGCTACGCCTTGGCCCCGTAGGAGCCCAGGGAGGTCATGCCCGCGGACTGGCCGGATGCGGCCGCGGCGCTGGCCTGTTCCTCGTAGGCCTCGGCCAGTTGGGTCTGGAGCTCCGCCAGTTCGCTCTGCTTGGTCAGGAGTTGCTGGCGCTTGGCCTCCTCGTCCAGGGTCTGGTCCTGCTTGAGCTTCTCGATCTCCTGCTTGAGCTTCTCGATGCGCTCCTTGAGCTGCCGGATGTGCGTCTCCTCCTGGCTCTCGTCCGAGGAGGACTCCTGGGCCTGGGCCTGGCGTGCGGCCATGTTGCGGCCCAGTTCGGAGATGATCACCGTGTCGCCGGAGTCCTGGCCTGCGGCCTCTTCGCCGGACCGCTCCGGGGCGCGCATGGCCGAGGCGGCGGCGAAGGCGGGCTGGTTGACGGCCTTGCCGATCTCGATGGTGTAGGCGGAGGCGGACAGGGTGTCGGACATGGGTTCCTCTCCTGGAGAAGATTCACCATGCCTATCGGATACTTCTCAACAAAAGTTTATGGTTCCTCGTCGTCCCCGCCCTTGAGCCAGTCCCGGATCGGGTTGCGCTCCCCGGGCCGGCGGCGCCGCTCGCGGCGGTCCTGCATCCGCTTGAACAGGACCATGTACAGCACGCCGATGGCCACGACGACCAGGATGAAGGCTTTGGTGCTCATGGGATGCTCCGGGTTTGCCCCAGCCTACCCCGGCCGGCGGGGTCAAGGCAATGCCGTTGTCCGCCGCAGGCGGCAGCGGTCTACTGCCGTTTCCGGCAGCCGGCGCAGGCCGGGGGCGGCTCGCCCCGGGCGAAGGCGGCCCGGAAGGCGCTCCAGGCCTCGCCGCTCCACAGGTTCTCCAGCCCCTCCCGGGGCGCATCCCCGAAATGGGCGGACCGCCGCGGCCCCACCCCGGCGGGCAGGCCGGGATACTCCCCGGCCAGGGGCAGGTTCGCGAACACGCAGGCCCCGGCCCGGCCGTTCGCCGCCACCACCGCGGCCCGGGCCGGGTTTTCGGTGCAGGCCGGCCCCCCGGGACCGCCATTGGGGGGCGGGGGCAGGCGGAAGGCGATGTCCAGGTCCGCGTCCAGGGCGCGTTCGGACAGGGCCATGAGCCGGGCGTGCAGGGCGTCGTGCTCGGCCTGGTCCCGGGGGGCCAGGTCCTCCCCGGCCAGGTCCGGGCCCAGGGGCCCGGCTATGGGAAAGTCGAGCACGCTCACCATGACCTGGCCCACGCCGGTCCCGGCCAGGGCCTCGGGCAGGGTCAGGATCTCGTCCAGGCCCGAGCGCAGGAGCATGTAGGCCACGTGCACCGCGGGCAGCTCGGTCCCGCGCTCGGCCTTGGCCCGGTTCACCGCGGCCAGGGCCTCCAGCACCTTGTCCGCCCGGGCCCCCACCCGCACCTGGTCGTTGTGCGGCCCCACCCCGGCCAGGGACACGGCCAGCACGTCCAGGCCCGCGTCCAGGAGCCCGGCTATGCGCTCCTTGCTGAGCAGGGTGGCGTTGGTGGTGGTGCCCACCCGCGCGCCGGTGGCCTTGGCCAGCCGGACCATGTCCAGGAAGTCCGGGTGGAGCAGGGGCTCGCCCCAGCCCTGCAGGTGCACGTGCCCGGCCCGGCCCAGGGCCGGGAGCAGGGCGCGGAAGTCGGCGAGGGGCAGGGTGCGGTCCTCCCAGGCGTCGCCCAGCACGGTGCGCGGGCAGTACAGGCAGCGGGCGTTGCACGCGGTGGTGGGCTCCACCTGCACCCAGTCCCACAGGGGCTTGGGGCCGAACAGCCGGCGCAGGAACCCCATGTCAGGTCTCCTTGTTGTTGCGGCGCAACAGCACCTTGATGCCCTCCATGAGCGCGAAGATCGCCAGGCCGAAGGCCCCGATGGTCCCCAGGTCCCGGGCCGTGGGCAGCACGATGCCGAAGGCCTCGCGCACCGCCGGGATGTGGATGAGCGCGGCCACCAGGGCCAGCTCCCAGCCCACCGCGGCCAGGAGCCACCCGTGCGGCGGCGCGGTGAACACGCTGTAGCGCAGGGACCGGCAGTTGAGCGCGATGACCGTCTCCACGATGATGAACAGGAAGAAGATCTCGGTCCGGGCGTGCGCCATCCCCTCCATGTCGTGCCCCAGATCGTGGAAGAAGAGCAGGTAGAAGAAGGGTATCTCGATGAACAGGGCGCGCAGGATGAAGGAGGACACGTCCCAGGAGAACACGCTCTCCGTGGGCTTGCGCGGGGGCCGGGCCATGATGTCGGGCTCGGGCGGGGCCACGCCCAGGGCCAGGGCGGGCAGGCCGTCGGTGGCCAGGTTGATGTACAGGATGGCCGCGGGCAAGAGCGGCAGGTACTCCGGCCCCATGGCCAGCACCACCCCGCCGATGACCGCCACCTCGGTGAGGTTGCACTGGATGAGGTAGGCCAGGTATTTCTTGATGTTGTCGTAGATCTGCCGGCCCAGCTCCACGGCCTTGACGATGGTGGCGAAGTTGTCGTCCAAAAGCACCATGTCCGCGGCCTCCTTGGCCACCTCGGTGCCGGAGATGCCCATGGCCACGCCGATGTCCGCGTGCTTGAGGGCCGGGGCGTCGTTCACCCCGTCCCCGGTCATGGCCACCACCTCGCCGCGCCGCTTCCAGGCCCGCACGATGGTGAGCTTGTCCAGGGGCGAGACCCGGGCGTAGACCGAGACCCGGTCCACCATGGCCGCGAGCTGCGCCTCGTCCAGCTTCTCCAACTCCTCGCCGGTGAGCGCCAGGTCGCCGTCCCGGTAGATGCCCACCTCGCGGGCCACGGCCCGGGCGGTGAGGGCGTGGTCGCCGGTGATCATCACCGGCCGGATGTGCACCCGGCGGCACACGGCCACCGCCTCCGCAGCCTCGGGCCGGGGCGGGTCCATCATGCCGGCCAGGCCCAGGAAGGTGAGCCCGGTCTCCAGGTCGGCCTCGTTGGCCAGGAAGTCCTGGGGCAGGTCCTTGCGCGCCAGGCCCAGCACCCGCAGGGCCGCGCCGGCCATGGCCTCGTTGGCCGCCAGGACCCGGGCGCGGTCCTCGGTGGTCAGGGGCCGGGGGCCGTCCGCGTCCAGGATGGCGGCGCAGCGGTCCAGCACGGTCTCGGGCGCGCCCTTGCACAGGGCCTCGAGCCCCACTTCCGCAGCGGGGTGCACGGTGCTCATGCGCTTGCGCTCCGAGGAGAAGGGCAGCTCCTCCCGCCGGGGACGGGCCGCGCGCGTCTCGTCCTGGTCCAGGCCGGCCTTGGCCGCGGCCACCACCAGGGCGGCCTCGGTGGGGTCGCCGGCGATGGCGAACCCCTCGCCCCCGCGAACCAGCCGGGCGTCGTTGCAGAGCAGGCCGGCCAGGAGCAGGGCGCGCGCCGCGGCGTCGGGCTCGGCCGGGGCTCCGTCCGGGTGGAGGAATCCGCCCTCGGGCGCGTAGCCCGCGCCGGACACCTCCAGCTCGCCCGCGGCGGTCCACAGCCGGCGCACGGTCATCTCCCCCCGGGTCAGGGTGCCGGTCTTGTCCGTGCAGATCACCGTGGTGCAGCCCAGGGTCTCCACCGCGGGCATCTTGCGCACCAGGGCGTTGTCCCGGGCCATGCGCCGCATGCCGATGGCCAGGGCCCCGGTGACGATGGCGGCCAGGGCCTCGGGCACCGCGGCCACGGCCAGGGCGATGGAGAACATGGCCATGTGCACCGCAAAGGCCAGGGTCAGGGCCCCGTGCAGCCACTCCCGGAAGATGCTGATGCCCGCCACCAGGGCGCAGATGGCCAGGGCCCCGATGCCCAGCCAGCGGCCGATCTCCGCGGTGCGGCGCTCCAGGGGCGTGGGTTCGGTGGGAGCGGCCAGCACCTCCTGGGCGATGCGGCCCAGTTCGGTGCCCATGGCCGTGGCCACCACCACGGCCCGGCCCCGGCCGTAGGTCAGGGTGGTGCCGGCGAAGAGCATGCCGGTGCGCTCCGCCAGGCGGGTCTCGGCGGGCACCGGGGGTGTTTCCTTGTCCACGGGCGCGGACTCGCCGGTGAGCGGGGCCTCGTCGCAGCGCAGGGCGTGGGATTCGAAAATGCGGGCGTCGGCGGGAATTCGGTCCCCGGCCTCCAGGAGCAGGATGTCGCCCGGGGTGAGCTCCCGGGTCTCCACCCGGACCTCCCGGCCGCCGCGCAGCACCCCCACGGTGGGGGAGAGCATCTGCTTGAGCGCCTCCAGGGCGCGCTCGGCCCGGTACTCCTGCACGAAGCCCAGCACCGCGCAGAACACCACGATGACCAGGATGATGGCCGCGTCCACCACCTCGCCCACCAGGAAGGAGAGCACCACCGCGGCCAGCAGGATGACGATGAGCACGTTGCTGAACTGGCCCAGGAACAGGGCCAGGGCCGAGGCGCGCTCGGCGTGGGTGAGCTCGTTGGGGCCGTGCGTGTCCAGGCGGCGGCGGGCTTCGTCAGGGGAGAGGCCCCGGGCCGGGTCCACTTCCAGGGCGGCCAGGGCGGCGGTGGATTCCAGGGCGTGCCAGGGCGTGTCGGGCATGCAGGGGCTCCTCGGTTGGACTGGGCGGGAAAGCCGCGGTCCGGTCCCTCCTACCCCATATCGCGGCCCGGGAAAAGGATGGCCCGGGCCGGCGGCCGGGCGATCATGCAGGATGGTCGCCGGAGAGGCGCGGAACGCCACCTCCTGACAGGAGGTTGCATCGGGGAACAAGGCGGGCTACCTGGGTTGAGTCCCTGTTCAGGGATGGGGTGGCATGGTTGATGGTCGGTTGAGCCCCGCCCGCCCTGGGCGGGGCTCTGCTTGGAGTGCGGGATGGCGCAACGGCCTTTCTGGTCCCTGGGTATCCTGGCCCTGCTCTGCCTGGCCGCGCAGTGGCCCGGCCCGGCGCAGGCCGAGGAGTTCTTCACCGCCCCGGTGGCCAAGCCCGGGGGCGGCAGGTGGCGCATCGGCTATTATNNGTTTCAACTACCGCCGCAACCTGGTGGGGTTCGTGGAGGGCCTCATGGACCTGGGCTGGATCGAGCCGGCCGAGGTCCCGGACGTGGGCGGCCCGGACAACAACGCCCTGCTCTGGCCGGTGCTGGCCGCCACCCTCAGGAGCGACTTCCTGGAGCTCGCGCCCGAGGCCTTCTGGTCCGCGGGCTGGAACGCCACCCGCCGGGAGGAGGTGCGCGAGGACTGCATCCGCCGCCTGAACGCGGGCGAGGTGGACTTCATGCTGGCCGCCGGCACCTGGGCCGGTCAGGACCTGGCCAACGACCGCCACAACGTGCCCCTGACCGTGTGTGCGGTGAGCAACGCGGTGTTCTCGGGCATCATCCAGAGTCCCCTCGTGTCCGGCCGCGACCACGTGCACGCCAAGAGCGACCCGGAGCGCTACGTGCGCATGACCCGGCTGTTCTACAACCTCTTCGGGTTCAAGCGCCTGGGCATCACCTACGAGGACAGCCCCGACGGCCGGGTCCACGCCGGGGTGCGGGAGATCGAGCAGGTGTCCCGGGAGTTCGGCTTCGAGGTGGTGCGCTGCCTGGCCCCCTTCGTCGGGGTGGACATCGCCACGTGCGAGGAGAAGGTCATCGCCTGCCAGGAGGAGCTGGCCCCCCAGGTGGACGCGGCCATCATCCCGGTGCACCGGGGGGTGAACCCGCGGGTCATGTCCCGGATCCTGGCCCCGTACTTCGCGCGCAGGATCCCCACCTTCTCCCAGCAGGGCAGCCTGGAGGTGAGGCGCGGCGTGCTCATGGGCATGACCCTGGGCCGGGGCGCGTTCCGGCAGGTGGGCACCTTCCACGCCAAGGCCGCGGCCTCGGCCTTCCACGGCATCCCGGTGGGCCGGCTGCCCCTGGTGTTCGAGGACCCGCGCGGCCTGGCCCTGAACCGGGAGACCGCCCGGCGCATCGGCTTCACCGTGCCCCCCGGGCTGGACCTGGTGGCCGAGGACGTGTTCGACGCCATCGCCCCGGACCTGGGCGACTAGCCATGCGGCGACCGCAGGCCATCCTCGGCGCGAGCCTGGCCTTCGGGCTGCTCTACTGGGTCGGCGACGCGGTCTACGACTATTTCAGCTTCGCGGACACCATCCGCATCCTGATCTTCCACGAGCCCCTGACCCTGTGGGACTCCCTGGTGCGCAACGTGCCGCGCAACGACCTCATCGCCCGGCTGTCCTTCCTGTTCGCCTGCCTGGCGGGCGGCGGGCTGGTGGTGCTGTTCACGACCCGGGCGGAACACGCCGAATCCGTGCTCCGGGAGAACGAGCGCCGCTCCCGCGCCCTGTTCGAGAACGCCCTGGCCGGGCTGTACAGCGTGGACGAGCAGGGGGACATCCTCTCGGCCAACCCGGCCTTTGCCGACATGCTGGGCTGCGTCCCGGGGCAGGACAGCACCCAGGCGGTGCGCGAGGCCTGGCCGGCGGCCCTGGAGGACGCTCCGGCCTGGAAGGACTTCCTGCGCCGGGCCGTGGAAGGGGGCGTCCCGCTGGTGGCCGAGCTGGCGGCCCGCAACCGGCTGGGCCAGCCCCTCTGGCTGCTGCACTCCTGCCGCGCGGTGCCCGACCCGGGCTGGGGCGGCATGCGCCTGGAGTGTTCGGTGGTGGACATCTCCCACCGCCGGGTGCTGGAGGACATGGCGCGGGCCCACTCCCGGGAGCTGGTGCGGGTGCAGGAAAAGGAGCGCCGGGCCCTGGCCCTGGACCTGCACGACAACATGGCCCAGGACCTGGCCGCGCTCAAGATCGCCCTGGCCACCCTGTGCGACGGCCATCCCGAGGCGGAGGAGGCCCTGCGGCCCGGCCTGCAGCGCTGCATGGGCATGATCGGCGCGACCCTGGAGAACGTGCGCCGCACCATGCAGGGGCTCCTGCCCTCGGAACTGGAGCATTTCGGCCTGGGCAAGGTGGCGGCCGTGCACCTGGCCGAGTTCGCCGAGGCCACGGGCATGGACGTGGAGTTCAGCGGCGAGGAGCAGGACGGCAGCGGCCTGGGCCTGGAGGGCAAGGTGCACGTGCTGCGCATCCTGCAGGAGGCGCTGCACAACGTGCGCAACCACGCGGGCGCCTCCCGGGTGGAGGTGCGGCTGTGGTCCACGGCCCGGGACTACCACCTGCTGGTGGGAGACGACGGGCAGGGCTTCGACCCGGACGGCTCCGCCCTGGAGGCGGCGCGCAACGGCCGCTTCGGCCTGCAGAGCATGCGGGAGCGGGCCTCCATCCTGGGCGGCGAGCTGGAGATCGTCTCCACCCCGGGCCACGGGGCCATGGTCCACCTCGCCGCGCCCCTGGGCCCCGGCCTGGCGAACTAGCCCACCGCCATTTCGTCTACCCCTCCGGCTCCCAGCCCGCCTCCTCCACGGTGTAGGGCCAGCCGTGCCCGGAGCAGACCCGGGCGGCCTTGCCCCGGGGGGCCAGCCGCGCCTGGGCCGAGCGCATGAGCGCGCGCAGCATGGCCATCTCCCGGCTGAACACCCGGCTGTCCGCGTTGGTGCTGGTCATGAGGTACTTGGGCACCGAGAGGATGGACTTGTCCCGCTCGGACAGGCTGGGCACGTCGATGAGATAGTCCCCGCAGAAGAGCAGCCCCGCCTCGGGCGCGAAGAAGAACACCTGGCCGGCCACGTGCCCGCCCAGGCTCTCCAGCACCAGGAAGCGCACGTCCCCCACGCTGAACCCGCCCAGCACCGGGAAGCCGCCCGCCTCGGCCGGGTCGCCGGCCCCGCGCGTAAAGGGCGCGATGGCCTGCGGCGCGGCCAGCTCCGTGAGCCGGGTGATGAGCCGGGTGAAGGCCAGGTTCAGGGCCTGCAAGCGGGTGCCCGTGCCCTGGGCGCGGTTGGAGTTGGCGAACACCGCGGCGCAGTCCGGGTGCATGTGGACGCGGGTGCCCAGCTCCCGCTCCAGGGGCGCGGCCCAGCCCGCGTGGTCCGCGTCCGGGTGGGTGAAATAGGCGCGCCGGATGCGGGCCGGGTCGAACCCGTGCCGGGCCAGCCAGTCCCGGGCGTCCGGGAAGTACAGGCCGAAGCCCGAGTCCATGAGCACGTCCTCGTCCGCGGTGCGCAGGAGGAAGCCGTTGGCCCCGGTGGGGCAGGCCAGGGTGTAGAGGGACACCGCGGGGGTGACGGCGGTGGGCCCGGCCAGGCGCATGGAGAAGCGCTCCCCGGTCTTGCCCAGGGAGGCCGCGGCCAGGTGCAGGATGTTGGAGAACACCCCGGAGGCGGCCATGGACTCCTCGTCCGCCCCGGCCTGGCGGCGGAAGTCCGCCAGGACCCGGCCCATCTCGTCCGAGGACTCGAACAGGGCCTTGAGCCGGTCCAGCCGGTCCGGGGGCAGGATGCGGCGCAGCCTAAACAGGAAGTGCTCGGCCGCGGACAGGCCGATGACCGCCTCCATGGCCGCGCTGTCCGCGCCCTGCCACTGCACGTGGAAGTGCCAGCCCCCGGCGGTGAGGTCGGCCAGGAGGGCGGACACCTGGTCCGGCGAGTCGGTGGCCATGGTGATCTCGGCCAGGCCCGGGGCCGTGTCGCCGTCGTAGGCCAGGTGGATCACGTTGGCCCCGCGCCGCCGGAACACCTCGGCCAGCCGGGCCAGGGTGCCGGGTTTGTCCTCCAGGGTGGCCTTGATGGCCAGGAGCCCTTCCAGGGTGGTGATGGGCTCGGGCCGGGCCGCGCCCTGCTCCGGGCCGGGCGGGTCCAGCCGGCCCTGCCGGGCCAGGTCGTCGGCCAGGGCCCCGGCCAGGGCCGCGGTGGCGCAGCGCGCCTCCATGCGCACCAGGAAGGGGCTCTCGGAGCGGTTGTAGCCGAACCGTTCGATGTTGGCCTGGCGTCCGGCCAGGAAGGCGGCCAGCCCGGCCAGCTCGCCCGGCCGGTCGGCCATGCGCAGCCCGGCCGCCAGCCGCCACCCGCCCCGCGGGTCGCGGCGCAAGGCCAGCGTGTCGGCCGGGGCCGCGCCCGCCGGCCTGGTGTTCGTCTCGCTCATGGGATTCTCCTCCCGAAGGCGTCGGGAGGACCACAGTAGGCCCCATGCGAGGAGGGCGCAAGGAGGGCGCAGCCGCGGCCAGGCCTCGCCGGCCGACCTTAGAACTTCACGGCCCAGGACCCGTAGAGGTCCAGGCCCGGCTCGTTCAGGTCCGCGCCCCGGGCCGTGGCCAGGTAGTTGGCGTAGGCGCGGTCCAGCAGGTTCTTCACCCCGAGCACGAACTCGTGGGTGGTCTTGCCCGCGGCCACGGAATACCCGGTGCGGGCGTTCAGCACGGCCCAGCCGCCCGAGGCCGGGGTGCCGGCGGGGTGCAGGTTCTGGGGCGCGGCCCACTGGGTCTCGGCGCTCCACCACCAGCCGCAGGCCAGGTCCTGGCGCACCCCGGCCAGGCCGTTCAGGGGCGCCACGAAGCGCAGCCACTCGCCCTCGGCCACGTTGCGGCCCTGGGCGTAGGCCAGGTTGCCGTACAGGGCCCAGCCCGGGGCCAAGGCCCACTCGGCCTCGGCCTCGGCCCCGTAGATCTCGGCCTTGGCCACGTTGGCCATGCGGTAGAGGGTGTCGCTGACCTTCTTGCTGTCGATGAGGTCGTCCACGATGTTGGCGAAGGCGGACAGGCCCAGGCGCAGGGGCTGGCCCGTGCGGTGCAGGCCCAGCTCGAAGAAGGTGGATTTCTCGGGCTCCAGGTCCGGGTCGCCCTCCTCGGTGATGTTTCCGCCCAGGGTGATGTTCTTGTAGAGCTCCAGGATGTTGGGCGTGCGGTAGGAGGTCGCGGCCAGGCCGGTGGCGGACCAGGGGCCGGCGAACTTCCAGGTGAGGCCGGCGTGGCCGCCCCAGCTGTGGTCCGAGCGGTCGTCCTCGGGCGCGGTGGGGCTGCCGTCGCTGGCGATGTCCACCCGGTCCACCCGGCCGCCGAGGTTCAGGGTCCAGTCCGGGGCCAGGGTCCAGTCGTCCTCGGCGAACACCCCCAGGGAGACCTCGTCCGCGTCCGGAGTGGCCTTGTCCGAGAGCAGCACGCTCTTCTTGGTGTACCGGTCGCGGCCGCCGGTCTTGTACCAGTCCCAGTAGTCGACTCCCGCGTTCAGGTGGTGCGCGCCCAGGTCCAGGAGGTTGGACCACCGGGCGCTCAGGGTTTCATGGTCCGCGTAGGGCTTGATCCAGTCCACCTGGCCCGAGGTGAAATTGTCGATGCGGGGGTTGCGTTCGATCTTCTGGTAGCCCAGCTCCAGCTCCGACTTCTCCAGGATCGACCCCGCCGGGGTGAAGGCGTGCCGGACCTGGGCCAGGGTGCGGTACTCGTGGGCCAGGGTCACGTCCGCATTGGTGGGCAGGGTGGCGGAGCCGGTGCCCGGGACGCCCACCTCGCGGGCCTCGGCCCGCTGCACCTGGAACCGGGTCTGGTGCTGCCGGCTCCAGGCCGCGGCCAGGGCCAGGCGGCCGGACTGGTCCTCGTACTGGCTGTTGTGCACGGTGTCGTCGTCGCCGTCGCGGTAGCTGTCGTGGTCGCGCTTGCTCCCTGCGCCGAAGATCCACAGGTTGGGCGAGGAATAGCCCGCATTGGCGTAGAGGTCGAAGCCCCCGGGGTTGGACTCGGCCCCCAGGGCGGTCTCGCCGGTCCAGCGCGGCGCATCCGAGAACTCCCCGGACTTGGTGATGACGTTGACCACCCCGCCGGTGGAGCCCGAGCCGTACAGGGCGCTCACCGGGCCCTTGAGCACCTCCACCCGCTCCACGTCCGCCGGGCTCACCATGCCGAAGCGGCCGTTGATGTCCGTGGTGGTGTTGGTGCGCACCCCGTCCACCAGGAAGACCACGGCGTCGCGGCCCAGGCCGCGGATCACCATCTCCGAGCCCCAGGCCGAGTCGTTGCTGCGGTCCACCCCGGGGATGCGGCTGGCCGCGTCGGGCACGCTGGCCGGCGCGGTCTCCCGCATCTCCCGCTCCTCCACCGCGCCCACCCCGCCCGGGGTGGCCGAGGCCGCGGCCCCGAAGCCCCGGGCCGTGACCACCAGGGGCTCCAATCTGGTCTCGGGCAGGGCGGTGGCGTTCTCCTGGGCCCGGACGGGCAGGGGGAGAAGGAGCAGCAACAGGGCCAGGGCCAGGGAAGCAGTGCGCATGGGGTCCTCCGCAAGGGTTAGAGCAGGAACGATTTGACCCGGGTTCCCGGGATCATGCCGAGCTGGCCGGTGAGCGCGCCCATTTCGTCGCTGGTGGCGTCCACCACCAGGGTGTGCAGCCGCGCGCCCTGGAGCACGCAGCGCACCGCGCTGCGCGCCTTCACGATGTTCGCGTGGCGGGTGAGGATCCGCTCGATGCGGGTGGCCGCGGCGCGCTGGTCCTCGTCCACCAGCAGGCCCACCACGCCCAGGCGGTTGGCGGTGCTTTGCTCATCCATCGGGTTGCCTTTGTATGAAGTTTCGTATACGTTTTTAAAATTCGTGCTACGCAGCCCTGCGCAGCATCCACCCCGTCCCGTTCCGGAGGTCTCCATGCGGCTCCTGTGGTCCCTGCTTCTGCTCGCCTGCGCCCTTTCGCCCCTGGTCCCGGCCCGGGCCGGAAACTTCACCTCCATGGAGGAGAGGGCCCTGCCCCGGGTGCTCATCCAGCGCGGGGAGCGGTTCCTGAACCTGGGCAAGCCCCAGGCGGCCCTGGCCTGCTACGACAAGGTCCTCGCCTGCTGCGAGGGCACGGCCGAGGCTGCGGAGGCGCACAACGACCGGGGCGTGGCCCTGACCCGCCTGGGGCGGCCGGACGAGGCCCTGGCCGCGTATGAAAAGAGCCTGGCCGGGAACTACCCCCTGGCCCACTTCAACCTGGGCAAGGCCCTGCTGCGGCGGTTCGAGGCGTCGGGCGACCCGGCCGACGGCGTCCGCGCCCGGGAGTCCTTTGCCGCGTTCAGCCGCTGGCTGGACAGCGGCGAGCCCCTGCCGCCGGTGGTGTCCTACAACCTCCAGGAGCTCCGGGAGTACCTGGCGCAGGCGGGAAAGACCCTGGGAGAGTGAGGTTGGGACGCCGTTGCGCGGCGATGGGGAGCAGCCCTCGGCTTCAGACCGACCCTGGCCCCAGGCTGCCTTCGAGGTGTCTTCTGTGGGGAAGCTACACCTTGAGTTTGATGCCGCGGGCCTTCAGCGCCTTGATGTTGGCGCTGCGGTCCGTGTAGTGGGTGTGCAACAGCTCATGGGACTTGTGGCCGCAGGGGCCGTCGGCCAGGAACCCGTCCTTGGCGTAGATCTTCTTGATCATGGGGTTGTCCTGGGACTTGCGCAGCTTGTAGACCTTGGCGTCGGCCGCGTAGACCGAGGCCTGGCGCTTGCCCACGAAGTCCATGGCCGCGGCCTCGGACTCGGTGACCAGGGAGAGGTCCACGGCCGAGAGCACCGCGGCCGCGCCGGCCGCTTTGAGGAAACCGCGCCGGGTGAGTTCGCACGTGTCGCTCATGGTATCCTCCGCTTAGGCGTTTTTCAGGTTGAGGCGCTTGGCCAGGCCGGCGAACAGGCTCGACTGGGCCTGGGAGCTGCGCACCCCGGGATCCAGGGGCTGGCCGCCGCCGTTCACGCACCCGCCGGGGCAGGTCATGATCTCGATGAAGTGGTAGGGCGACTTGCCGGCGCGGACCTCGTCGCAGAGCTTCTTGGCGTTGTCCAGGCCGCTGGCCACCGCCACCTTCACGTCGCCGAACTTGGGCACCTTCACCGAGGCGGCCACGATGCCCTCGTGGGCGCGCACGGCCTTGATCTCCGGATCGCCCAGCTTGTCGCCGGACAGCACCTCGTAGGCCAGGCGCAGGGCCGCCTCCATCACGCCGCCGCTGCAACCGAAGATGGTGGCCGCGCCGGTGGACTGGCCGAGCACCGGATCCGGGTCCTCGTCCTTGAGCTTGGCGAAGTCGATGCCCGCCTTCTTGATCATGTAGGCCAGCTCGCGGGTGGTGATGGTGGCGTCGATGTCGCGGTGGCCGCTGGCCGCCATCTCGGGCCGCAGGCCCTCGTATTTCTTGGCCACGCAGGGCATGATGGACACCGTGTACATCTTGGCCGGGTTGGTCTTGGTGGCCTGGGCCCCGTAGGTCTTGGACAGGGGGCCGAGCATGCCGATGGGCGACTTGCAGGTGGACACGTGGGGCAGCAGGTCCGGGTAGAAGGACTCCACGAATTTCACCCAGCCCGGGCAACAGGAGGTGAACTGGGGCAGGGGGAAGTGGTGGCTCGGCTTGCTGATGCGCTGGATGAGCTCGGTGCCCTCCTCCATGATGGTGAGGTCGGCCGTGTACTCGTTGTCCCAGATGCGGTCGAAGCCCAGCCTGCGCAGGGCCGCGTGCATCTTGCCGCCCACGTAGGTGCCGGCGGGCATGCCGAAGGGCTCGCCCAGGCCGTAGCGCACCGCGGGCGCGGGCATGGACACCACCACGGTGTCCGGGTCGGCCAACGCCTTGAACACGTCGTCCACGAAGGAGACCTGCTCGTAGATGGCCCCGAAGGGACAGTTCACCAGGCACTGCCCGCAGTTGATGCACGCCGCGGGGTCCACCACCTGGCGGATGCCCTGGTCGTTCACCGCCTGGATGGCGCCGGTCTGGCACACCTCGTCGCAGGTGCCGCAGGCCTGGCACTTGAGCGGGTCCACTTGGACCATGGAGAAGCTGTCCGGGTCGACGTTCTGAGGCGCCGCCCCTTTCATCCGCACCAATTCCATCTCAACCATGACCATTCTCCTTGCAAGAGTTGATGATCGGAACCCCACCGCCTTCGTAGCACATATTTGGAAATCATGTTACGCGCGCTATATAAATTTCAAAAAAATGTTATGTCAAGCGGTTTGTCCGGAATTCCGGCAGAGTTGGCCGGGACATGGACAGGCGCGCCGGGCGGGCGATGCGCCGGGCGCGGGGCGAGGGGGCGCCGCGTGGCGGGGGGCTAGGTTCCGGGCGGCGCAGTCCGGCGCAGGACCGAAACCAGAGTTTCGGCCCGGAGGTCCTCGATGCGGAAGTAGCGGGCGGCCAGGGACTCGGCCAGGGTGCGGGCCAGGCCGAAGCTGGTGGGGCCGGGCCGCTCCACGTCCACCAGCACGCACTGGGCGCGGCCGTCGTCGCGGATGTGCTCGGCCATGCGCCGGGCCTCCTCCAGGGGCTTGCCCCCGGCCAGGGGCACGTTGGCCCGGCCGTCGGACACCACCACCAGGAGGGGCAGGGCCCGGGGATTCTTGCGCAGCTCCAGGTCGATGAGCTGCCAGCCCTTCGCCAGGCCGTGGGCCAGGGGCGTCTTGCCGCCGGTGGGCAGCTCCTCCAGGAGCTTGTGCGCCAGGTCCACACTGGAGGTGGGGGGCAGGAGCACCTCGGCCCCCTCCTTGCGGAAGGCCACCAGGGCCACCTTGTCCCGCTTCTGGTAGGCGTCCAGGAGCAGGGACAGGGCCGCGGCCTTGCACTCCACCATGCGGCGCTGCGCGCCCATGGAGCCGCTGGCGTCCACCACCAGCACCACCACGCTGCCCACCCGCTTCTCGCGCACCTTGCGCCGCAGGTCCGGGTCCTCCACCGCCACCGCCAGCCCGTGCTTTTCCCGGCGACGCTGGAAGGGCGCGGCCGCGCGCAGGGTGGCGTCCAGGGCCAGGTCGTCGGGCCGCGGGTCCTGGCGGCTCTTCACGTAGCGGCCGCAGCGGCCCGCGGTGCGCGCCCGGGTGCGCCGGCCCGAACC
>DKEU01000212.1:23215-26003 GCA_002452635.1 Desulfovibrionaceae bacterium UBA6814
TCGCCCACGGGAAACACGGCCTCCAGGTCCGGCCCGGGCCGGGCCGCGGCGTCGGGCTCGGCGTCGCTCGGTTCGGGCCGGGACTCCTCGCCCCGGCCGGACTCGCCCTCGCCCGCCCTGGCCTCGTGGCGCTGCGGCTGGTGCTGCTGCTCCCGGTCGTCCGGTTCCTGCTGCTCCTGGTCCCGGGGCTGCTGCTCCTGTTTCGGCTGTTCTTCCGGCTGGGGCGGCGGAGGGGGCGGGGCCATGCGCGCCCGGTGCAGCAGGGCCAGGGCCGCGGCCTCCCGCACCAGGGCCTCGGTGGCTGCGGGCAGGCCGTCCAGGGCGGCCAGGGCCAGGGCCGCGCGGCGCATGGCCAGGTCGGCGCGGTGGCCGGCCACGTTGGCCTCCCGGGCCAGGTCCGAGCACAGCCGGTCCAGTTCTCCGGGCATGGCCACCCGAGGCAGGCGGGCCCGGGCCTGGGCCAGGGCGTGGGCCAGGCGCTTCTGCCCGGGCTCGTGCGCGGAGCGGAAGAAGTCCGGGGCCAGGTCGTAGGCCTCCCGGGCGCGGAGCACGGCCAGGCGCGCGTCCGCCTCGCGCGGCGCGGCCACCTCCACGCACAGGCCGAAGCGGTCCAGGAGCTGGGGCCGCAGCTCCCCTTCCTCGGGGTTCATGCTGCCCACCAGGATGAACCGGGCCGGATGGGCCAGGGACACGCCCTCGCGCTCCACCACGTTGACCCCGCTGGCCGCGGCGTCCAGCACCAGGTCCACCAGGTGGTCGGGCAAAAGGTTCACCTCGTCCACGTACAGGACGCCCCGGTGGGCCGCGGCCAGCAGCCCCGGGGCGAAGGCGCGCACGCCCCGGCGCACCGCGGCCTCCAGGTCCAGGCCTCCGGCCAGGCGGTCCTCGGTGGCGCCCAGGGGCAGGTCCACCACCCGGATGGGCCGGCGCTCCACGGGCAGGCTCCGGCCTTGGGCTCGTTTTTCGGCGCAGGCCGGGCAGTGCGGGCCTTGGGGCGAGCAGCCGCAGGCGCAGCCCGCCACCACGTCGATCTCGGGCAGCACCGCGGCCAGGCCGCGCACCGCCGTGGACTTGGCCGTGCCCTTTTCCCCGCGCAGGAGCACCCCGCCGATGTCCGGGCACACCGCGTTGGCGAGCAGGGCGCGCTGCATGCGCTCCTGGCCCACCAGGGCGGAGAAGGGGTAGACCGGCCGGGGCCGGCCTCCGGGGCTACACGGCAAGGGCCTGCTCCATGCGCGCCGGGTCCAGGCCCATGCGCTCGAAGGGCTTGCGCCGCATGCGGTGGGGCAGGGCCAGCTCCGCGGCCACCCGCACGTCGGCGGCCTTGACCTCGGTCCGGGAGTCCAGGGCGGCCAGGGTCTTGGCCGCCTTGAGCATGGTCAGGTCCGCCCGGTGGCCGTCCACCCCCATCTCGATGGCCAGCTCCACGATGCGGCGGAACAGGCCCTCGGACACCGAGACCCGGGGCAGCAGCACCTTGGCCCGGACCAGGTCCGCGGCCAACTGCTGCCCGGCCGCGGCGAAGTGTTCGGCAAAGCCCTCCGGGTCCTCGTCGAACGAGGTGCGCCGCCGCACCACCTCCATGCGCTCCTCCAGGTCCAGGATGCCCTCCACCTGCACGCACAGGCCGAAGCGGTCCAGGAGCTGGGGCCGAAGCTCCCCCTCCTCGGGGTTCATGGTGCCCACCAGCACGAAGTCCGCGGGGTGGGTGAAGGACACCCCCTCCCGCTCCACGGTGTTCACCCCCATGGCCGCGGCGTCCAGGAGCACGTCCACGATGTGGTCGTCCAGCAGGTTCACCTCGTCCACGTACAGGAACCCGCGGTGCGCCTCGGCCAGGACGCCGGGCTCGAAGTGCTTTTCCCCGCGCTTGATGGCCTGCTCCAGGTCCAGGGAGCCCAGCACCCGGTCCTCGGTGGCCCCCACCGGCAGGTCCGCCACCCGGATGCGGCGCGATGCCGCGGGCAGCGGCCCGTCGTGGGCCAGGCGCTCGGCGCAGGCCGGGCAGAGCCGGGAGGCGTCCGCCGGGTCGCAGCCGAAGGCGCAGCCCGCCACCACCGCGATCTCCGGGAGCAGGGCGGCCAGGCCGCGTACCGCGGTGGACTTGGCCGTGCCCTTCTCGCCCCGGATGAGCACCCCGCCCAGGCGGGGGTTGACCACGTTCATGAGCAGGGCCTTTTTCATGCGTTCCTGGCCCACGATGGCCGGGAAGGGGTACACGGGTCGGGAGAGGTTCACGTCACGCGCCTCGCTGGCCGGACTCGCCGGCGTTGAAGTCGTCCAACATCTGCTTCCAGGCGGCCACGTCGTCGGCGCTCATGATGTCCACGGCCCCGCCCTGGAACTCGCCGCCCGCGTCGCCCATGCCTTCCTCCAGCCAGCCCTCCATCTCCAGGTAGCGCTCCTTGAGCTCCTCCATGACCTGGGGATCGGGGTTCCACAGCCCGCGGGACGCGGCCTCCAGGAGCCGCCGGCCGATCTCCTCCAGGGCCCAGGGGTTGTGCTCCCGGAAGAACTCGCGGTTCTCCTGGTCCAGCACGAAGGCCTTGGTGATGTCGTCGAAGATCCAGTCGTCCACCTCCTCGGTGCTGGCCTCCCAGCCGTAGACCCGGCCCACCCGCTTGGAGATGTCGCCCGCGCCCTTGTACCCGTGCCGCTTCATGCCCTCGATCCAGCGCGGGTTGAGCAGCTTGGTGCGCACCACCCGGCGGATCTCGTCGGCCAGGTCGCGCACGGCCACGGCCTCGGTCTCCCGGGTGTCGCCGTAGTAGGCCTTCACGTCCCGGCC
>DKEU01000189.1:0-165 GCA_002452635.1 Desulfovibrionaceae bacterium UBA6814
GCACGACATCGGCAAGATCGGCATCCCCGAGTCCATCCTGGGCAAGCCCGGCCCCCTGGACCCGGCGCAGTGGCCCATCATGCGCCGCCACCCGGACATCGGGGCCTGCATCCTGCGCCCCTGCTTCCCGGCCGGGCCGGGCAGCGTGCAGGACATGGTGCTGGC
>DKEU01000189.1:181-1338 GCA_002452635.1 Desulfovibrionaceae bacterium UBA6814
GACATCCCCCTGGGCGCGCGCATCATCGCGGTGGTGGACTCCTATTCCGCCATGCGCCAGGACCGGCCCTACCGCCGGGGCATGCCCCACGGCGAGGCCCTGGAGGAGATCATCCGCAACCGCGGGTCCCAGTTCGACCCCGACGCGGCCGCGGAGTTCCTCCGGCTGGAGTCCCCGGTGCTGGAGCTCATGGAGGGCCTGGCCCGCACCGCGCCCACCGTGCACCTGCACGCCGGGTGCGCGGCCGCGGCGTAAGCTCCGGCCGTCCCCAACCCCGACCCCAGGAGGTCGCCATGGTATCCGTCGCATCCATCTCCTCGGCCCAGTCCCTGCGCCGCTTCCTGCACCGCGCCCTGCCCTCGGCCCAGCCCCCGGCCGAAACCCCGGCCAACCTCCCGGCCCTGCGCCCCTCCACCCTGCCCGCCCTGCCCCTGGCCGCGGCGCGCTGAGGGCCGGCCGGCGCAACAGAAAGCCCCCGCCGCGATGACCGCGGCGGGGGCTTTTTTCCGGTGTGCCGAAGGGGGGGCTAGAGGGCCGGTCCCTTGCCGATGAGCACGTAGCCGATGCCGGGCTTGCGGCCCTGGGCCTCCAGCCGCGCCGCGGCCTCGGCCTGGCCCGAGGCGGCGGTCACCACCACCAGGTCCAGGGGGATGTCGCGCAGGGCGTCGGGCGACAGCAGGGGCAGGCCGTGGAAGCTGCGGCCGTGCCGGGCCGCGTCGTCGTCGGCCACGGCCAGCACCGGGCAGCCCGGGGCGTTGTTGGCCAGCCACTCCAGAAACTGCACCGCCGCGTCCCCGGCCCCGTACAGGGCCAGCCGGGTCCCCCGCGTCAGGAGCGGGACGGCGCTCTCGTCGATCAGGTCGTAGGCCACGCATCCTCCGTCAGGTCTGCTTCTCGACTCCTTCCTACGTGCCGGAAGCGTTTCCCGCAACCGCGGATGCGACTTCATCCCCGTTGCGGGCCGAACCCGGCTTTTCCATGCCGATGAAGAACATGAGCAGGCAGGGGATCACGAACACGGTGAACACCGTGGACAGGGCCAGCCCGCCCAGGATCACGCTGCCCAGGCCGCGGTACAGCTCCGAGCCCGGGCCGGGGGCCACGGCCAGGGGCAGCATGCCGAACACCGAGGTGGTGGCGCTCATGTAGATGGGCCG
>DKEU01000189.1:1367-2942 GCA_002452635.1 Desulfovibrionaceae bacterium UBA6814
CGCACGTTGTTCAGGGACTGGTGCACGATGAGGATGGCGTTGTTCACCACCGTGCCCACCAGGATGATGAACCCGAGCATGGTCACCACGTCCAGGGGCTGGTTCACCAGGAGCAGGTTCTGCAGCTTGAGCCCGATGAACCCGCCCGCGCCGGCCAGGGGCACGGTGAACAGGATGATGAGCGGGTACACGAAGTTGCCGAACAGGGCGCTCATGAGCAGGTAGGTGATGACCACGGCCAGCAGGAAGTCCCACTGCATGACCTGGCGGGTGGTGGTGAGCTTGTCCGCGGCCCCGGACATGCGCATGCCCACGCCCGAAAGCAGCCCCATGCCCCGGATGCCGTCGGACACCGGGCCGGCGATGGTCTCCATGGCCGACTGCAGGGCCACGTCCTCGGGCGGGGTGACTTGCAGGGTAATGGTGCGCCGCCGCTCCAGATGCCGGATGGAGGTGATGCCCTGGGTGCGCTGCAGCTCCGCCACCGCGGCCACGGGCAGGCTTTTGCCGCCCGGGGCGTAGAGCAGGGCCGCGTACAGGTCCTCGGGGTTGTCGATCTGGGTGCGGGACGCGGTGAGCACCAGGTCGATCTTCTTCTTGCCCTCCTCCTTGAAGTCGCCGATCTGGCGGCCGTCCATGAACACATCCATGGCCAGGCCCACGTCCTCGGCGGTGAGCCCCGCGGACCGGGCCTTCTGGCGGTCGGTGAGGATGCGCACCTCGGGGAAGGTCAGCTCCAGGGAGGGCACCGGCCGGATGCGCGCCCCGGGCACGGCCTGAGAGATGGCCCCGTAGAAGGCCCCGCCCGCGGCCACCAACTGCTCCATGGTGTCCCCGGACAGGTCCACGTTGATGGACCGGCCCTCGCCCAGCCGGGTCTGGAAGATGCCCGCCTGGATGGACACCCCGAACACCCCGGGCAGGGAGTTGCACACCCCGGTGAGGAAGGGGATGAGCTCCCCGGCCCGCTGCTCCTCGGTGGAGATGAGCCCGAAGATGTTGAACTGCGGATGGCCCACGTAGAAGCAGTTCTTGATGCCGGGCAGGCCCGCCGGCTGCTTGCCGCGGAAGAAGGGGTCCAGCTGGTCGAAGATCGTGTGGCCGTTGGCCTCGTACTCCGCCACGGACAGGCCCGGCGGCGGGATGAGGATGTTGAGGATGAGGTTGCGGTTGCCCTGGGGCAGGTACTCCATCTTGGGGAAGAAGGCCCAGGTGGCCAGCACCGCGAACCCGGTGAGCAGGCCCACGGTGAAGAGCCGCGAGACCGGGCTGGCGATGGCCCTGCCCACCAGGGCCATGATGGCGTCCACCAGCCGGCCGCCCACCCGGCCCACGGCCAGGCCCACCTGGCGCAGGGCCCCGGTGCGCAGGGCCCGCCGGGCCTCCACGCGCATCAGGAAGCGCGAGAACATGGGGATCACCGACACGGACACGAAGAGCGAGAGCATCACCGCGCAGGTCACGGCGATGGAGATGTCCTTGAAGAGCTGGCCCGCCTCCTCCTCGATGAACACCACGGGCAAAAACACCGCCACCGTGGTCAGGGTGGAGGCCACCACCGCGCCCCAGACCTCC
>DKEU01000189.1:2965-8861 GCA_002452635.1 Desulfovibrionaceae bacterium UBA6814
CGGTCGATGTTCTCCAGCACCACGATGGCGTTGTCCACCAGCATGCCCACGGCAAATGAGATGCCGGCCAGGCTCACCACGTTCAGGTTGCGGCCGAAGAAATCCATGAAGAAGAAGGTGCCCACCACCGAGATGGGGATGGCCGCGCCCACCACCACCGTGGCCGAGATGCTGCGCAGGAAGAGCAGGAGCACGCCGATGGCCATGAGCCCGCCGATCAGGATGTTGCGCTGCACCAGCTCGATGGCGCCGTTGATGTAGGGCCGCTGGTCGTACACCCAGTCCAGGAAGATGCCCCGGTCCTTGAGCAGGCCGTTGTTCAGGTCGTCCACCACCGCGTTGACCCGGTCGGACAGCTCCAGGATGTTGGCCCCGGGCTCGGGCCGCACCCCGAGGGCGATGCCCGGCTCCCGGTTGTGCATCATGGCCGCTTCCTTGCGCTCGAACCCGAACTCGGCGTGGCCCACGTCCCTGAGCCGCACCAGGCGGGTCCCGTCGGACTTGAGCACCACCTCGTCGATGTCCTCGGGGGACTTGAACTCGGCCACCGCGCGGATGCGCCAGGAGCGCCGGCCCAGGTCCATCTCGCCGGCGGACACGTTGACGTTGGCGGTCTGCAACACCGCGGTGAGCTGGGACAGGGTCATGTCCACCGCGGCCAGGCGGGCCGGGTCCACCACCACGTGCATCTCGCGCTCGGTGCCGCCGCCGATGAACAGCTCCGCCACCCCGGGCACGCGCTCCAGGTACTGGCGCACGTCGTTCTCGAAGAAGGTGCGGTAGTGGTCGATGTTGCCGCTGTTGCCCTCCCGGGTCTTGAGCACCATCCAGATCACCGGGTTGGTGTTGGCCCCGGTGGCGCTGATGATGGGCTTGTCCGCGGTGTCCGGGTAGTTGGGCACCTCGTTCATCTTGTTGGACACCCGCAGCAGCGCGTTGTCCACGTCGGTGCCGATGGAGAAGCGCAGGGTCACCTGGCCCCGGCCGGTCTCGGAGGAGGACTCCATCTCGATGAGCCCGGGGATGCCCTTGAGCACCTTCTCCTGCTCCTCGATGATGTCGCGCTCCACCTCGTAGGGCGTGGCCCCGGTCCAGGTGGTGGTGACCGTGATCTCGGGCTCCACCACCGTGGGCGAGAGCTGGTAGGGCATGCGCATGAGGCCGATGGCCCCGAACAGGAAGGCCAGGATCACCCCCACCAGCACGGTGACGGGATTGTGGATGGAGAACTTGATGGCGTCCACGACGGCCCCCTACTGCTCCAGCACGTTGACCGGCTGGCCGGGCCGCAGGCGCTCCTGGCCCTTGACCACCACCTGTGCGCCCTCGGCCAGGCCGGGCCCGTTGACCCCGGCCGACATGCCCAAATAGGCGGCCACCGTGACCGGCACGGCCTTGGCCGCGCCGTTCTCCACCACGAAGAGCAGGGTCTGGCCCTGGGCCAGGATCACCGCGTCGCGGGGCACCAGCACCGCGGCCACGGGCTCGGCCGCGGGCAGGGCCACCCGGGCCTCCATGCCCTGGGCCAGGCCCGCGGCGTCGGACAGGCGCACCTTCACCGGGAAGGTGCGGGTGGCCGCGTCGCCGCCCGGCACCCGGGCAAAGATGGTCCCCTGCAGGGTGCGGCCGGCCACGCCGACCTCCACCTTGGTCCCGGGCGCGGCAAAGGCGTAGGCCTTCTCGGGCGCGGCCAGGTGCACCTCCACCGCGCCGGTGCGGGCCAGCACCGCCACCGCGGTCCCGGCGGACAGCCACTCGCCGCGGTCCACGGCGCGCTCCAGCACCACCCCGGCAAAGGGCGCGCGCACCGCGGCCCGGGCCACCCGCTCGGCCAGGCGCGCGGCCTCGGCCGAGAGCTGGCGCAGCGAGGCCTCCAGCTCCTGGGCCGCGAACCGGGCGTTGTCGTATTCGGATTCGGAAACCGCCCGGTCCTTGAACAGGGCGGCCATGCGCGCATCCTCCAGGCGGGCCAGCGCCAGGGAGGCCGCGGCCTTGTCCCGGGCGGCCTCGGCCGCAGCCAGGTCCTTGGCCAGCAGGGTGGTGTCCAGGCTGGCCAGCACGTCGCCGGCCTTGACCGCGTCGCCCTCCTCCACCCGCACCGTGTCCACCCGGCCCTCCACCTCGGCGGCCACGGTGGAGACCTCGGGGAAGCGCACCGTGCCCACGAACCAGCCGGTGGGCGTCACCTGGCCCGCGCCGGCCTTGGCCACCACCACGTTGGCCGGGGGCTGGGCCGGGGCCTGCTGCTTTGCGCCTTCCTCGGCCGCCAGCGCGCACGTCGCCAGGGCCAGGGCCGCCACCACCGCCAGGGTCTGGATCAGCCGCCGCATGGGAACTCCTTCAGCCGCCCGGGGCGGCAATGCCGTGTCATCTGTATGTGTTCAGACCAAGCGTACCCACTAGCCTGCCGCCCGGACACGGTCAACCCTGTTCAAGCATCCGCCGGGCTTGACAAAGTACCCGCGCTGCCTAAGTTCTTCCCCGACATCGCCAACGGAGGTTCCCCATGGCCGAAAAAGCCACCACCCACGAGTTCAAGGCCGAAATCAGCCAGCTCCTGGAGATCATCACCCACTCCATCTACACCAACCGCGAGATCTTCCTGCGGGAGCTGGTGTCCAACGCGTCGGACGCCCTGGAGAAGCTGCGCTTCCTGCAGAGCTCGGGCGAGGCCGTGGCCGACCCGGAGCTTGCGCCCGGCATCAGCCTGGCCGTGGACACGAACGCCAAGGCCGTCACGGTCACGGACACCGGCCTGGGCATGACCCGCGACGAGCTGGTGGCCAACATCGGCACCATCGCCCACTCGGGCTCGGCCGAGTTCATGGCCAGGCTGGCAAAAGAGAAAAACGGGGGCGAGGCCAAGGCCGACTCCCTCATCGGCCGCTTCGGCGTGGGCTTCTACGCGGTGTTCATGGTGGCCAAAGAGGTCACGGTGGCCACCCGCTCCTGGCAGGAGGGGGAAGAGGCCGTGCTCTGGACCTCGGACGGCACCGGGTCCTACACCATCGCCGAGGCCCCCGAGTCAGAGGAAAAGCTGCCCCGCGGCACCCGCATCACCATCCGGCTCAAGGACGAGGCCGCGGAGTACGCGGACCCCGAGCGGCTCAAGGAGATCATCCGCCGTCACTCCAACTTCCTGGCCTTCCCCATCAGCGTGGACGGGGAGCGGGTGAACACCACCCCGGCCCTGTGGCGCGAGCCCAAGTTCTCAATAAAACAGGAACAATACGACGAGTTCTACTCCTTCCTGACCTACGACTCGCAGAAGCCCCTGGACCACCTGCACCTGGCCGTGGACGCGCCGGTGCAGTTCACGGGCCTGGTGTTCACGCCGGACCACGCCACCGACACCCTGGGCCTGGCCGCGGAGCAGTACGGCCTGGACCTGTACGTGCGCCGGGTGCTCATCTCCCGCTCCCTCAAGGACCTGATCCCGCAGTACCTGGGCTTCTTGCGCGGCCTGGTGGACGCCGAGGACCTGCCGCTCAACATCTCCCGCGAGACCCTGCAGGAGAACCTGCTCATCGCCAAGATCAAGAACACGCTCACCAAGCAGGTGCTGGCGCGGCTCAAGGCGTTGGCCTCCGAGGACCCCGAGAAGTACGCCGCGTTCTGGCGGCGCCACAACAAGATGTTCAAGCTCGGCTACACGGACTACGCCAACCGCGAGGCCTTCGCCGAGCTTCTGCGCTTCAACGCGAGCAGCCACGAGGACGCCAAGGGCCTGACCTCCCTGGCCGAGTACGTCGGGAGGATGAAGGACGGCCAAAAGGCGATATATGCCATCTCCGGCCCCAGCCGCGAGGCGGTGCGCCTGTCCGCGCGCCTGGAGATATTCAAGCGCAAGGGCGTGGAGGTGCTCTACCTCTACGACCCCATCGACGAGTTCATCCTGGACACCCTGCGCGCGTACCAGGAGCACAAGCTGGTGCCTGCCGAGCAGGCGGACATCGCGGAGCTGGAGGCCCTGCCCGACGTGGCGGAGGTGAAGCAGGCCGAGGAGCTGAACGAGGCGCAGAAGACCGCCCTGGACGGGCTGGTGGGCGTGTTCAAGGCCTGCCTGGGCGAGCGGGTGGCGGACGTGCGCGCCTCGCGCCGGCTGTCGGACAGCCCGGTGTGCCTGGTGAGCCCGGAGGGGGCCATGTCCACGGGCATGGAGAAGATCATGAAGGTCATCACCAAGGACACCACCCCGCCCAAGCTGGTGCTGGAGGTGAACCCGGACCACGCCATCACCCGCAACCTGCTCAAGGTCTACGGCGCGAGCCCGGACGACCCGTTCCTGGCCCTGTCCATCGAGAACCTGTTCGACGCGGCCCTGCTCCTGGACGGCTACCTGAGCGATCCCCACGCCCTGACCAGCCGCACCACCAAGCTCCTGGACCAGGCCGCGGCCTGGTACGCGGAGATCAAGAAGCTGTAGGTGGGAACGCCGGACATGACGCAACAGGGGCGGCCGCAAGGCCGCCCCTTTCTTTGCGTTCGCGGATTTCAGAAGCGGACCAGGCCCGTGAACTCGTCGCGCAGGCCGCCCCGCTCACCCTCCATGGCGGCCGCGACCTTGAGGCTGCCCACCTGGTCGTAGCCCAGGAGGTAGGTGTGTGCCCTGCGGGTCCTGCACGGTTACGGCCTGGGGCAGGAGGTCCTGCGTGCAATGGAACTGCCCGCCCTAATGGAAATGACGCAACCCACAACAGTATATAGCAAAACTAAAAAAATAACCCATGTTCTTAACGCGTTGCACGCAACGATCTCCCAACCATAGGACACGTATCATTTATAAAAAACTCCTTTGATCACTAAAGATGAAATCATGAGTATTGACCCAGCGATGAACAGCGCGCCGGACAGCATTAATATTTTCTTGTCCTGCGGCTTGGCATTTCTATATCTCGCAAGGGAAAAATCAACCAATCGAAAATTCTTCATATTAACAACGAAGAGACACAATGAGCCCACCCCCCAGGAGAATATGCCAGCCCACAGTACGATTTCCCAGACGTCCATTGCGACCGTTCCTCCCTGCTGCACTCATTGACTGTTTTTCCCTATCCCCAACATATCGAAGGAGTTCTTGATCCCACCGGCCAGCGACTTCGTGCCTGATTCCAGGGGTGCGGCAATAGCCTTTGTGCCCTTCTCAAGCCACTCCGCACCGTTCACAACCCCATGCTCCAACGAAACGCTCGCAGTTACAGGCAGGGATATGCTGCTGCCGATATTGACGGCTCCGCGCGAGCCTTCCGTGTTAACTTCAATGCCGCTGTTCTTGCCGCCAACACCGATCGTGACGTCGTCTTTAGGGGAATCGCTCCCAAAAGAAGCCTGCCCAGTAATACTGACGCCAGCCCCGACAGGTGTGGTTGTGAGAGAAGGGTCGAACCATCCTTTCGGATAGACTCCCTCCTTGGAGTCCCAGGCGAAGACAGGGACGTTGATGAAACCGCTCGTAACCGAACCCTTTACACCCCACCGGCTGTTATCAGAATTCGGCACTCCACCGGAATTGCTCGGCTCCCCAGATGATTCTCGGCTTGCCTGTGCCCCGGCGCCCTCTTCCTTCAACCCCTCCGGGTCCACCCTCCCCACCGGCTCATCAACACAATAGTCGTACAGGTCGTGGTCCCCTCCTGTATCGCCCAGGGGGTCCGGGGCTGTAAAGCGGCCCACCGTGGGATCGTAGTCGCGGTGGAGGAAGCGCACCAGGCCGGTGAAGCGGTCGCGCAGGCCGCCGGCAAAGGCGAGGGGCAGGAACAGGCCGGGGTTCGAATCGGCCAGCACGTTGCCGAAGGCGTCGTAGTCCATGACCTTGACCACCCGGCCCTCGTGCTCGCCGTCCATGGCCGCCGCGGCCTTGAGGCTGCCCACCTGGTCGTAGCCCAGGAGGTAGGTG
>DKEU01000012.1:0-8936 GCA_002452635.1 Desulfovibrionaceae bacterium UBA6814
CCGGGTTGGTGCCGTGGGCCGAGTCCGGGCAGATGACCGTGGTCTTCTGGTTGCCCTTGTCCGCGTGGTAGGCCGCGATGATCATGCAGCCGGTCAGCTCGCCGTGCGCCCCGGCCATGGGGTGCAGGGTGTAGCCCGCCATGCCGGTGATCTCGCAGAGCAGCGCCTCCAGCTCGTACATGACCTCCAGCGCGCCCTGGGCGTAGTGGCCCGCGCCCTTGAGCTGCGCCATGAGCGGGTGCAGCCGGGTGAACCCGGGCATGGCCGCCACGGTCTCGGTGAACTTGGGGTTGTACTTCATGGTGCACGAGCCCAGGGGGTAGAAATTCCCGTCCACCCCGAAGTTGCGGCGCGACAGCTCGGTGAAGTGGCGCACCACGTCGGGCTCGGCCAGCTCGGGCAGGTCCGGCGCGCCGGCGCGCAACAGGCCCGCGGGCAGGAAGTCGGACGCCGCCGCCTTGGGCGCGCCGGGCCACACCCCGGCGCGGCCGGGCGCGGACTTGGCGTAGATGGTCTTCACAGCACACCTCCCAGCAACTCAGCGAGGATGCCCACGTCCGAGGGCTTGTGCTTCTCGGTGCAGGCGACCAGCAGGCAGTTTTCCAGGCCCGCGTAGTAGCGGCCCAGGGGGAAGCCGGGCACGAAGCCGCGGGCGGTCAGCTTGTCGATGGCCTCGTAGGCCGAGATGGGCAGGCGCACCGCGAATTCGTTGCCAAAGGGCAGGTCGTTCAGCCGCTCCACCCCGGGCAGGGCGGTAAGCCTGGCCGCGGCCTGGTGCGCGCGCTCCATGCCGAGCGTGGCGGTGCGGGCCAGGCCCTCGGGGCCCAGGAGCGAGAGGTGGATGAGCGCGCGCAGGGCGCACAGGGCCTGGTTGGAGCAGATGTTGGACGTGGCCTTCTCGCGCCGGATGTGCTGCTCCCGCGCCTGCAGGGTGAGCACGTAGCCGGTGCGGCCCTTGGTGTCCTTGGTCTGGCCCACGATGCGGCCGGGCATCTGGCGGATCATGTCCAGGGTGCAGGTCATGATGCCCAGGTAGGGGCCGCCGAAGGACAGGGGCAGGCCCAGGCTCTGGCCCTCGGCCACGCACACGTCCGCGCCCATGGCGCCCGGGGTCTTGAGCACCGCGGCCATGACCGGGTAGGCGCTCATGACCGCCACCGCGCCCCGCGACTTGGCGTGCGAGAACAGCTCAGTGAAGTCGTGCGCGCCGCCGAAGAAGTCCGGGTTCTGCACCACGATGGCCGCGGTTTTGTCGTCCACCGCCGCGGCCAGGGCGTCCAGGTCCGGCGCGCCCATCCTGTGGGGCACCGTGACCAGCTCGAGCTTCAGGTTCAGGGTGTAGGAGTCGAGCATGGTGCGGTAGATGGGGTTCACGGTCTCGCAGATGACCAGCCGGGTGCGGCGGGTCTTGCGCACGCCCATCATCATGGCTTCGTAGATGGCCGAGCCGCCGTCGTAGGCCGAGGCGTTGGCCGCCTCCATGCCGAAGAGCCGGCACACCGCGGTCTGGTACTCGAAGATGGCCTGGAGCGTGCCCTGGGAGGCCTCGGGCTGGTAGGGCGTGTACGCGGTGTAGAACTCGCCGCGGGAGGACAGGGCGTCCACGGCCGCGGGGATGAAGTGGTCGTAGAAGCCCGCGCCCAGGAAGCTCGTCACGTCGGTGCGGTTCCTGGCGGCCAGGGCCTCCAGCCGGGACAGGACCTCCATCTCGGGCAGGCCCGGGGGCAGGTCGAAGCTCTTGGGCCGCAGGGCGGCCGGGATGTCCGCGAAGAGCTCCTCCACCGACGCCGCGCCGAGCACGGCCAGCATGGCGGAGACTTCGTCGGGGGTATGGGGCACGTAGGGCATGGGAACTCCTTGCGCCCGGCAGGCCGGGTCAGGGTACCGTTGGAGACGTGGATTTCTGCGGGCCGTTCAAAAACCGCGAGGGCAAGGCGCGAGGAACCGTCAAGCCCGAAGCGTATCTGGACATACGTGAGGGTTTGACGGTTCCGAGCAACGCAGCCATCGCGGGATTTTCAGCGGCCCGCTAATGCTGTTCGGATGCCACCAGGTCGGCGTATTCGCCGGCCGAGAGCAGGCCCTCGGGCTCGGCGGCCACCTTGACCTTGATCATCCAGCCCGCGCCGTAGGGCTCCTGGTTCACCAGTTCGGGGGAGGACGCCAGGTCGGCGTTCACTTCCACCACCTCGCCGGTGACCGGGGAGTAGAGCTCGCTGGCGGCCTTGACCGACTCCACCGAGCCCATCTCCGCGCCGGCGGACACGGTGGTCCCGGCCTCGGGCAGCTCCACGTAGGTCAGGTCGCCGAGCTGTTCCTGGGCGAAGTGGGTGATGCCCACCACGGCGGTGCCGTTGTCGACGCGGGTCCACTCGTGGGAGCGGGAATACAGCAGATCCTTGGGTATCACGGTGTCCTCCTTGGGAAAGCGAAAACCGCGCCCGGGCAGGGCCGGGCCGGCGGCGGATGGTTGCGAAAAGCCGGACATAGCGCGTTGCCCGGGCAAGGGCAAGGCCGGCCCAGGCCGGCCCGGGCCAAGAAAAAAACGGCCGCCCCCGTGTGGAGGGCGGCCGTTCCTGCGGCAGGGTCTGGGCCTAGGCGCGGGTCTTCTCGGTCACGTCCAGGCCGAGGTTCTTCATCTCCTCCAGGAGGGTCTGCTTGCGGATGGGCTTGACCAGGTAGGAGGTGGCCTCGCCCAGGAAGAAGGCGTCGTGCAGCTCCTTGGAGTCGTCCAGGGCCGAGACCATGATGACCTTCACGGCCTTGTCCTTGGCCACGCCCTCTTCCTTCTCGATGTCGCGGATCTCGCGCAGGGCCTGCTGGCCGTCCATGTTGGGCATCATGATGTCCAGGCAGATCAGGTCGTAGGGCTCGCCGTCGCCCAGGGCGCGGCGGAACGCCTCCACGGCCTCCTCCCCGTCCACGGCCACGTCGCTGTAGCCGTACGGGTAGATGATCTTCTGGAGCAGTCTGCGGCTGTCGAAATCGTCGTCAACGATGAGTACGCGCATCCTTCGCCCCCCCGGAGTGGTTCTCATCCATGTGTCCCTTTAAACTTTTTTCAACCACCTGGCAATGCGGTGCGATTGGGGGTATAGTGTCAAGTTTTGGCGCATTCCGGCCCTCCGGGAGGTTGCCCGCAACGGGCCGAGGGGATATGCCTGCGCCCGGAGGCTCTCATGCTCGATCGCATTCCCCTTCCCCTGGCTGCCGTCGACACCTGGTCGTCCTGGCCCTTCGGCGGGTACGGCGAGACCATCCTGGCCTCGGCCGCGCGCATGCTCTTCGTGGTGGTCCTCTTCGCGGGCATCGCCTATTTGCTGCGCAAGCTCTTCGGCCCGGGCGGCCCCCTGCGGCCCAAGGAGTTCGGCACCGGCCACATCGCCCCGCGCCGCGAACGCCAGGCCCGCCTCAAGGAGCTGCGCCGCCGCTGCAAGCGCGGCGAGATCAGCATGGAGCAGTACCTGGAGGAGTCCCACCGCATCCGCGAGGAAGAGGACCAGCCCAAGCCATGAGCGCCCTGGACCTGGCTCCCTTCCGGGAGTTCTTCGGCCGCTACGTGGACGGCTTCCTCACCGGCGATGCGGCCTATGACGAGAACATCGAGATCAAGCGCGAGCACTCCCTGCTGGTGGCCGGCCATGCGGCCATGGTGGCCGACTCCCTGGGCCTGCCCCCGGACCTGGACCGGGCCTGCCGCCTGGCCGGGCTGTTCCACGACCTGGGCCGGTTCGAGCAGTACCGGACCTTCCGCAGCTTCAACGACCCCGCCACGGTGAACCACGGCCGGCTGGGCTGCCTGCTGCTGGGCCGGGTCCCGGCCCTGGACGGGGAGAGCCCCCGGGTGCGGCGGCTGGTGCGCGCCGCGGTGATGCTGCACAACCGGCGCAGCCTGCCCCCGGGCGCGCCCGCGGACCACCTGCTGGCCACCCGGGTGGTGCGCGACGCGGACAAGCTGGACATCTTCCGGGTCATGGTCTCCCATCTGGCCCCTGGCCGGGCCCTGAACCCGGTGGTGACCCTGGGTCTCAAGGACGAGCCCGGGGCCTGGAGCGCGTGCATCGCCGCGGACATTCGCGCCCACCGCCTGGCCGAGTACGGGCAGATGGAGTACGTGAACGACTTCAAGCTCCTGCTCCTGTCCTGGGTGTACGACCTGAACTTCCCGGCCGCCCGCCGGGCGCTGCTGGCCAGCGGCCTGGTGCAGGAGCTGGCCTCCCGGCTCCCGGCCGCGCCCGAGATGGCCGAGCTGGTGGGCCAGGCCCTGGCGGACCTGGCCGCGGACTAGGGCTCCTTGCCTCCGGGTACGGGTACCGGTTACAGTCTCGCCGCAAACCCTGGAGGCCGGATGAGCACCGACGAGACCCCGCGCGAACTGGACATCCTGGAGATGCCCCTGGAGGGGCTGGCCGCCTATTGGCTCTCCCTGCGCAAGCTGCTGGGCGACAAGGTGAACCGCAAGGTCCTGGCGCGCTCCCTGCCCGAGGAGGCGGAGCGCACCTCCGAGCCCTTTGTGCGCCACCTGCTGGACCTGTGCTGCGCCAGCTTCGACGACGCCCAGTTCCTCACCCTGGCCCAGGCCAAGCGCGACACGGTGCTGCGCGACCTGCACCTGAAATTCGACCTCATGCGCGACGCGCTCCTGTCCATCGCCGCGGGCGAGAACCCGCGCCAGCTCCTGGTCACCATGATGACCCGCTTCTCGGTGCCGCCCCTCACCGAGGCCAAGGCCACCCAGTTGGCCGTGGACACGGTCAAGAGCGCCCAGAGCGCCATTGCCGAGAACAAGCCCGAGCAGGCCGCCGGGGTGCTGGGCCGGGTGGACCACCGCGACAGCGCGGACCGGCTGCTGGTCAAGCTGCTCTTCCTGGCGTACTGGGCCCGGCGCGAGGGCCGGCACGCCATCCCGGCCTTCGTCATGGCCGGGGGCCGGTTCTTCAAGGAGTCCCTGTCCCTGGTGGTGGACGGGTTCGAGCCGCCCTACGTCAAGCGCCGGGTGGAGTTCCAGGCCGGCGAGATGCTGGAGGACGCCCGCCGCAAGATGGACATGGCCACCCAGTTGGCCCTGGCCCTGCGCCGCGAACTCCCCTACGAGGACCTCTACCGCGTGGCCAAGTCGTACCTGCTCTAGGTTTGTGGGCAATATTGACTTTAAGCAGGGAATGGACAACTTGTATTAAGTCACTCTGCACGTGATGAGTTAAGATTTGAGCTTATTGGGTTAGCCTATCAGGCTAACTGATGGTATATTTAACAAGAGGCTGCAATAACCAATGGCAGTTCAAAGATATCTGAGCAAGGCTCCTATTACTGAAGCTGTTTTTGATGTAAGAATAACGCCAATTCCGGGCGTTGGGATTACTGAACTTAAAAAAGTCTCTGATTTTTTTTTAGAACAATACCCGAAGGTCGAAGATATACATAAGGTTGAGGGTTTTGTTCAGTTTGACTTAAAAACATCAGAATCTCATTCTTCCATAGAAAAAGGTCATTATGGGTATAAACAAATATCAAACGATGGGAAAGAAATAATACAAGTGAAAATTAATGGATTAACATTTAGTAGGCTCTATCCGTATACGAAATGGGATGAGTTGCTTGATAAATTTAAATATTTTTTTGATATCTATTCGAAGTGTTTTGGGAATGTAAATATAGTGCGTGCTGCGGTTAGATATATAAATCATTTGGACATCCCGTTGCCGGTAAGTAATTTATCTGAGTATATCAGTGTGTTGCCTTTAGTGCCGGGGAGCGATGAATTCACGTTAACAACATTTTTGTCAAAGGTTATTGTGCATTATCCCGGCAGCAATATTAAGGCCAATATTACTTGCGCCATTGATAAAAGTACTAGCCCCGGGCATATAAGATTATTGCTAGATAATGATGTATATTTGGAAGAAGGTTGCGGTATTGGGAGTGAGGGGCTTTGGGGTTTATTTGGAGAACTACACCGTGTAAAAAATATGCTGTTTTTTGAATCAATAACGGAAGAAGCTGCGAGGTTGTATGAATGAATACAGATAGTGTTTCTTACACAGGGAGTAGTTTATTCGGGTATCTTCCTACATCTGGTGAGAGTAAAGCTGCTCGCGAGATTGATAATTTATTTTCAAGGATAGCGTATGATTTTTATTCCGAGTCTGAAACCATTCGACCCAGAGATAAGGAATTGAGAAAAGACCTTGAAGAAATTTATTCGGATTGTAGCGAGTCCAATTGGGATGGATATGGAGCAAGTCCCGCTTCATTCTTATCGTATGCCGACGCTAAGAGATTTATTGAGGTGATGCCAAATTTTTTGCCAAACCCCGAGATTAGCATTCATCCTGATGGAATGGTGGCCTTTGAGTGGGACTTTGATGAGAAGAGAAACCTCATGATAGCATTAGGTGGAAATAGCGATGTTTTTTTCTCTGCGATGCTTGGGGCAAGTAGCGTAAGAGGATATACGTATTTGGGAGATTCATTTCCGAGACTGATTATGAATATATTCGAAACTATCGGAAATTGTTAGCAAACCGATTATGAGCGATCAAACACATAATCTTTATGCACGCTTTTTGTTGCACCAGAAGAACTATTATAGCATAGAGAAGAATAGAGTAAAAGCTATCGCCTTTATGCCTGCCCCAAGCCTGAAACTTTCAGTGTTTAATATTGAAGGAATAACTGATTATAATATATGGAGAATAGGCAAAGAGTATGTCGCGCAGTCGCAATCTAGTACGATAAAAGCCAGGGCAGATATTGAAAATAATATCATTTCGCAACAAGGATTGCATATTAATCAAGACGATAACCCGCCGCGGCATGCGAATATTGAAGGCTGGCCAAATGTAAAACATGAACAAATGGCAATAGCGCAATTTTTAGCTGCTCATTCCTCACTGCATATCAATAGTGCTGGATGATGTGAAAATGTCGAACGTAAAGCATAAAGCATAACGCAACGGTATAATTCTGTGTTGCTTATAGTAACAAAGAATCGTTTATGGCTGCTCCATATCTGGAGATGGAGACCTCTCTCAACCTAGCCCTGCGCCGCGAACTCCCCTGCGAGGGCTTCTACCGCGTGGCCAAGTCGTACCTGCTCTAAGCTGATTGACGTAGTTACACTTCGGCATTACATACTCGCCATGAAGCGAAATAGAAGAGCAGACGCTGCCGCCCAGTCCGACCCGGATTCCCCGCCCCTGGACGAGGACTTCTTCGCCGCCGCCCGCCGGGTGGACCTGCGCGAACTTTTGCCCCAGCCCAAGGCCCAGATCACCATCCGGGTGGACCGGGAGGTGCTGGACTGGTTCAAGGCCCAGGGGCCGGGCTATCAGACCCGCATGAACGCCGTACTCAAGGCCTTCAAGCAGGCCCGGGAAGAGCGCGCCCGGTGAGCAACGACCCCGAATTCACCCTGCGCGCCGTTGCGGACCCGGACGACGCGGGGCAGCGGCTGGACGTGGTGCTGAACCGGCTGGCCGGGGAGGGCGTGTCCCGCGCCCGGATCCAGGAGTGGATCAAGGCGGGCAAGGCCACGGTGAACGGCAAGGCCGCGGCCAAGCCCGGCCTGCGCCTGGCCGAGGGCGACGAGCTCAGCCTGGCCATGGAGCCCAGCGCCCCGGTCCTGGCCCCGGAGCCCGGGGACCTGGACGTGGTGTACGAGGACCCGGCCTTCCTGGTGCTCCACAAGCCCGCGGGCCTCACGGTGCACCCCGCGCCCGGCGAAAAGATGGGCACCCTGGTGGCCCGGGTCCTGGCCGCCTATCCCCAGCTCGGAGCCCTGGAAGGGGAGCGGCCCGGGGTGGTGCACCGCCTGGACAAGGACACCTCCGGGCTCCTGGTCATCGCCCTCACCGAGGCCTCCCGCCTGGCCCTGGCCGGGGCGTTCGCCGACCGGGAGGTGGCCAAGGAGTACCTGGCCGTGTGCCACGGCGCGCCCCGGTTCTCCTCGGGCATCTGCGAGGCCTCCATCGGCCGCGATCCGCGCAATCCCGTGCGCATGGCCGTGGCGGACAAGGGCGGCCGGCCGGCGCGCTCGGCCTGGCGCGTGCTCTGGGCCGACCCCGCGGGCCGGGCCTCGCTCCTGGCCGTGCGCATCTTCACCGGCCGCACCCACCAGATTCGGGTACACCTGGCGCACCTGGGCCACCCCATCGTGGGCGACCGCACCTACGGCCCCCTGGAGCAGGCCGAGTGGCGCAGGAACCCGCCCGTGCCCCGCCGGCTCTTCGCCCGCCATTTGCTGCACGCCTGGCGGCTGGCCTTTGACCATCCTGTTTCCGGCGAGCGCCTGTCGTTCCAGGAGCCGCCGCCCCGGGATTTCCTGTCCCTGCTCCTGGCCCTGTCCTGCCGCACCCAGCGGGTGGTGGTCACGGGCCTGGCCGGGTGCGGCAAGTCCAGCCTGCTGGAAGACTGGGCGCATGCCGGGGTCCCGACCTTTTCCGCGGACGCGGCGGTGGCCGCGCTCTACGTTGCCGGGGCCCCGGGCTGGGAGCTTTTGCGCCGGCGCTTCGGCGAGGGCGTGGCCCCGGACGGCCAGCCTGTGGACCGCCGCGCCCTGCTCGGCCGCATGCGCGACTCCGACGCCGCGCGCCGGGAGGTGGAGCACCTTATCCATCCCCTGGTGCGGCACGCGATGGAGGCCTTCTGGGCCGCGCACGCGGGCGCGCGCCTGGCCGCGGCCGAGGTGCCGCTGTTCCTGGAGGCGGGCTGGACCCCGGGCCCAGCCTCGGGAAATGGAGCGGACCTGGTGGTGGGCGTGGCCTGCCCGGCGGAGGCGCGCCTGGAGCGGCTGGCCGGCCGGGGCGTGGATCCGGGCCTGGCCGCGGTGCTGGACTCCTGGCAGTGGCCCGAGGCCAAGAAGCTGGCCGCCTGCTCCCTGGTGGTGGACAACGCGGGCTCCCGCGCGGACCTGGCCCGGGGCGCGGCCCGGGCCC
>DKEU01000012.1:8993-13114 GCA_002452635.1 Desulfovibrionaceae bacterium UBA6814
CCGCGCCGTGATCCCGCTGCGCGACAACATCCCTTCGGTGCGGCGGCCCTGGGCGGTCTACCTCATCATCCTGCTCAACCTGGGCGCGTTCTTCCTCGCGCTGCCCCTGGACCCGCGCCAGACCGAGATCCTGTTCCACATCCTGGGGGTGGTGCCGGCCCGCTTCTCGGACCCGGCCTGGGCCGAGGCCATGGGCTATCCGGGCTGGGGCGCGCTGTCCTTCGTGACCTACATGTTCCTGCACGGCGGCTGGGTGCACCTGGGCTTCAACATGTGGAGCCTGTGGATCTTCGCGGACAACGTGGAGGACGTGATGGGGCCGGTGCGCTTCGTCATCTTCTACTTCTGCTGCGGCCTGGCCGCGCTCACCGCGCACTACGTGTTCAACCTGCACGCCACCCAACCGGTGGTGGGGGCCAGCGGGGCCATCGCCGGGGTCATGGGCGCGTACTTCCTGCTCTACCCCCACGCCAAGGTGGTGACCCTCATTCCCATCATCATCATTCCCTACATCGTGGAGCTGCCCGCGGTGGTGTTCCTGGGCCTGTGGTTCCTGGGCCAGATCTTCTCCGGCCTGTGGGAGCTGGGCGCGCAGGGCGGCGGGGCCATCGCCTGGTGGGCGCACGCCGGCGGGTTCGTGGCCGGCATGCTGCTCATGCCCGTGTTCCGCCGCCAGGACCGCTGCGACTTCTGCTGGCGCGGGGAGCGGGACTTCAAGGCCCTCTTCCGCCGCTAGCCATATCCTTTGGGTAGACATTTTTCGGCCAATGATTACTGTGACCGGGCCTCCGGCACGGCCGGGGACGCATCCCGTTTCCATGGAGCGCCACATGCTGCACATCGATGACCTCCACGTGTCCATCGGCGACAAGGAGGTGCTCAAGGGCATCAACCTGAAGATCGAGGAAGGCGAGACCTTCATCCTCTTCGGGCCCAACGGCGGGGGCAAGACCACCCTGCTCATGACCCTCATGGGCTTTTCCAACTACACCGTGACGAAAGGCCGCATCACCTTCCGCGGCCAGGACATCACCCACGCCCCCACCTACGAGCGGGCGCGGCTGGGCATCGGCATGTCCTTCCAGCGGCCGCCCACCATCCACGGCCTCAAGACCGGGCACCTGGTGAGGATGTGCGCCCAGGAAAAGCCCGTGGACGTGGAGGACCTGGCCGCCCGGGTGAACATGACCGACTTCCTGGAGCGCGACGTGAACGCCGGGTTCTCCGGCGGCGAGATCAAGCGCTCGGAGCTGTTGCAGCTCATGGCCCAGGGCCCGGGCCTGGTGCTCTTCGACGAGCCCGAGTCCGGGGTGGACCTGGAGAACATGAAGCTCATCGGCAAGACCGTGCGCAAGCTCCTGGACGGCGACCTGGAGCCCAAGCCCGGCCAGTCCATGAAGGAGCAGAAGTCCCGCCGCCGCACCGCGGGCCTCATCATCACCCACACCGGCTACATCCTGGAGTACCTGAACGCGGACCGCGGCCAGGTGATGTACGGCGGGCACCTGTGCTGCGAGGCGCGGCCCCGGGACATCCTGGAGCACGTGGAGCAGTACGGGTACCAGGAATGCGTGCGCTGTCTGAGCAACGGAGGGAAGCACTAATGGCCCGCGAAGTCGACCTCTCCCAGTACAGCTTCGCCGGGGCCGACGCCCCGGCCCTCACCGACCTGCGCACCCTGGACTCGGCCGACAAGCGCCGCCTGCTCATGGCCGGCGTGGACGTGGAGGAGAGCCACCGCAGCGGCAGCTTCCTGCACATGGACCACGGCAACGCCCACTGCCGCTCCAACCACCCCGGCGTGGAGATCCTGGACATCAAGGACGCGCTCAAGAAGTACGACCTGTCCGACTACTACTGGAAGCTCATCGACAAGGACAAGGACGCCTACACCAAGGCGGCGGCCGAGAACCTGCACGGCGGCTACTTCGTGCGGGTCAAGGCCGGGGCCAAGATCGAGGAGCCGCTCCAGTCCTGCCTGTTCATCAAGGGCGAGAAGGTCGGGCAGAGCGTGCACAACATCGTGATCGTGGAGGAGGGCGCGGAGCTGCACATGATCACCGGCTGCGCGGTGTCCCGCGAGACGCAGCACGGCGCGCACCTGGGCATCTCCGAGTTCTACGTGAAGAAGGACGCCAAGCTCACCTTCACCATGATCCACAACTGGGGCGAGAGCGTGGACGTGCGGCCGCGCAGCGCCGGCTGGGTGGAGGAGGGCGGGGTCTACCAGAACAACTACGTGCTCATGAAGCCGGTCAAGGACCTGCAGATGTACCCCACCATCACCCTGGCCGGCCGCGGCGCGCGCGCCCGGTTCAACTCGGTGATCGTGGCGCCCAAGGGCAGCTACATCAACTCCGGCTCCCGGGTCATCATGGACGCGCCGGACACCCGGGCGGAGATCATCGCCCGCACCATCACCACCGGCGGCGTCATCATCGCCCCCGGCCACATCCAGGCCAACGCCGTGCCCGCGCGCGGCCACCTGGAGTGCAAGGGCCTCATCCTGGGCAAGGGCGTGATCCACGCCATCCCCGAGCTGGAAGGCACCCTGGAGGGCGTGGAGCTCTCCCACGAGGCCGCGGTGGGCAAGATCGCCCAGGAGGAGATCGAATACCTCATGGCGAGAGGCCTGGACGAGGAGCAGGCCACGAGCACCATCGTCCGCGGCTTCCTCAACGTGGACATCATGGGCCTGCCCCAGGCGTTGAAGGACGTGATTGAAGAGACGATTGCGGAGAGCGAGAAGGACATGTTCTAGCCCGACGCGGACGAGACGAAAGGGGCGGCCGAGAGGCCGCCTTTTTTTTGCAGGGCATTGACATGTCCATTTTTGGAGTATATTTTATCTAAAAAAAGAGACACCCATGCCGGCCCCCCAACTCGCCCCTGCCTCCCGCTACGTGGTCTCGCCCCTGGTGGATCTGTCCGACAAGGCCGAGCGGGAGCGGCTGTCGCCCTCGGCCCTGCGGGCGTTCTTCAACATCCTGGATGCGTGGGGGGTGCGGGACGTGGACGGGATGGCGCTGCTCGGGGGCTCGTCCCACGGCGCTTATTACGGCCTCAAGAAGAATCCTTTCAAGGTGCTGGAGCAGGACCGGTTGCACCGCGTCTCCCTGCTCATCGGCATCTTCAAGGCGTTGAACATCCTGTACGACCGGCCTTTGGCCGACGCCTGGGTGAGCCGGCCCAACGCGAACCGCATCTTCGGCGGCGCATCGCCCCTGGACTACATGCTGCGCGGCGGGCTGCCCGCCATGCAGACCGTGCGCCGGCTGCTCGACGCGCGGCGCGGCCAGTAGCATCGTCCGGCAATGCGTCTTCCCGGCACAGCGGCCCTGCGCCTGACCGACACGCATCGCCTCATCCCGGCGAAGTACTCGGATGACGGCGCGAGCGTGCTCGCCCGCATCGCGGACAACGACGCCCACCTGCAGGACATCTTCGACCTGGACCACGCCACCAATGATCGCCTGGCCCGGGAGAACGACCTGCTGCCGGGCATCGGCCGCGACGAATTGCTGGCAGGGAGCATCCCGCACTTCCGCATCGTGAACGCGGCCTTCTGCCATGCCCATCCCCTGGGCGGCCGGTTCAACGGTCCGGACCGCGGGGCCTGGTACGCGGGGTTCGCGGTGGAGACCTCCCTGGCCGAGGTCATGCACCACCGCCGCCTGGACTACCTGGAGATCGGCTGGGACCAGCCGGACCTGGCGACCTACGCGGACTTTCTGGCCAATTTCGACGCAGAGTTCCACGACATCCGCGGAGACGCCGAGTTCGCTCCCTGCCTGGACCCGGACAGCCACCGCGCCTCCCAGGCCCTGGCCGAGGCTCTGCTGGACGCGGGCTCGGCCGGCATCGTCTACCCCAGCGCGCGCCGTCCCGGCGACTGCCTGGCTTGCTTCCGGCCGGCCCTGGTCAACAACGTGCGCAAGGGCCAGGGCTGGGCGTTGCGCTGGGACGGGCAGGAGTTCGCGCCGGCGGAGCCGGCGGTATAGGACGGAAAAGAAAGAGGGCGGATCGCGATCCGCCCCTACACAAGAAATCCGCGCCTGAGCGTGGGACGCGGCCGTCTTCGGTAGGGGCGGTTCGTGAACTGATGGGATGGCCCCGCCCCT
>DKEU01000234.1:0-747 GCA_002452635.1 Desulfovibrionaceae bacterium UBA6814
CCTGTTCGAGAGCGAGCTGTTCGGCTACGAGGCCGGGGCCTTCACCGGCAGCAGCTCCAAGGGCCTGCGCGGCAAGCTCGAAATGGCCAAGGGCGGGACCCTGTTCCTGGACGAGATCGGGGAGCTCCCCCTCTCGGTCCAGCCCAAGCTGCTGCGCGTGCTCGAGGACCACACCTTCTACCGGGTGGGCGGGCTCAAGCGCCGGCAGTTCGAGGGGCGCATCGTGTGCGCCACCAACCGCGACCTCCACGCCATGGTCGAGGCGGGCGGCTTCCGCCGCGACCTCTTCCACCGCCTGAAGATCGGCTACGTCACCATTCCCCCGCTGCGCGAACGCCCGGAAGACATCCCGGCCCTGGCCACCCTGTTCCTGGAATCCGAGGCCGCGGCCAAGAAGAAGTCCTTCTCCGCCGTCTCGCCCCAGGCCATGGACCTGCTCCTCTCCCGCCCCTGGCTGGGCAACGTGCGCGAGCTCAAGAACGCCGTGGAGCGCGCGGTGCTGGTCCACGACGGCCCGGTGCTGCTGCCCGAGCACCTGGACTTCCTGCAGCCCGCGGCGGCCGACCCGGCCAAGGCCCCGGCGCGCCTGTCCCTCGCGGCGGGCGCGGTGGAGCTCCCCCAGGAGCCCTTCGACCTGGACGAGTACCTGGAGGGCATCAAGAAGCGCATCGTGCTCCAGGCCGTGGCCAAGTTCGGCCAGAACAAGTCCAAGGCCGCGGATTTCCTGGGCTGGGACCGCAACAAGAT
>DKEU01000234.1:753-13394 GCA_002452635.1 Desulfovibrionaceae bacterium UBA6814
TGCTCGCCGGCGAGCGCTCGTTTCCGAGCGTCCCGCGCCCTCCCGTGACAGCCCCCCTGCCTGCCCTCGATAATAAATCCATTTAATTTAAATGGATACAAGAAAGCTCCCTAACCGGGCGCCCTGGCATGTCTTTTGATGAAAGGGAGGTGGACATCAAGGACGTTGTGCGCCCGACGCCGACCTCGGCGGCGGACGCCACGTCCAGACCAGTCGAGGAGGGGCGTGCGATGGTGGTGAGGCGACATTGGTTGTGGGCCGTGCTCTGCGGGCTGTCGCTGTTGGCGGCCGCGGGACTGGGCCTGGAGGCGAAGGCGGCCGGCGCCGGCACCGGGGGGTCGGCCTTGGCCAGCCTCCCGTGCGGGCAGTGCCACGTGGAAGAGCCCATGCTCATCAACAGCAAGGGCGGCAAGCACAAGACCGCGGTGGCCTGCTGGGATTGCCATACCGAGCATCCCCCCAAGGGCGCCCAGGCCGTGCCGGAATGCAGCCGCTGCCACAACGGCAAGGAGCATTACCTGCTGGACAACTGCAAGGGGTGCCATGCCAACACCCATGCGCCCAACGAGCTGACCCTGGCGTCGGACCTGACCAAGCCCTGCCTGACCTGCCATGCGGCCCAGGGAGTGGAACTCGCCTCCCACCCCAGCGCACACAAGGACCTGGCGTGCACCGAATGCCACGGCAAGCACCGGGAGATACCCAGTTGCGAGAACTGCCACGGCAAGCACTCCGAGGACATGAGCTTCGCCTCCTGCACCACCTGTCATCCGGTGCACCAGCCCAAGGAAGTGACCTATCCCAAGGATACGCCGTCCCGGTACTGCGCGTCCTGCCATCCCAAGGCCATGGACCAGCTGGTGGTGAACACCACCAAGCACCACAGCCTGGAATGCGTCTACTGCCACCGGGACAAGCACAAGGCCGTGCCGCCCTGCTATGCATGCCACGGCAAGCCGCATCCCGACCAGATGCTCAAGAAGTTCAAGGAGTGCGGGGACTGCCATTCCACGGCCCACGATCTCCGCGGCAAGTAGGCAGCACCGTCAGCTAACCCACGAACGTCCAGAGAGAGCGCAATGCGAGTAACGCGAGGTTGGAGAATGACACGAGCGAACCGATTGATACTGGCGGCCGGCCTGGCCACGGGACTGCTCCTGCTGCTCAGCGCGGGATGCGACAAGCGGGCCGCGGTCTCGCCCCCGGCCCCGGCGAAGCAGGTGGTGGCCGCGGCCGAAACCCAGGCGGAGCTCCCGGTCTACGAGCGGGACATCAAGCCCCTGCCCACGGAGCAGTGCGCCCGGTGCCACGTCAAGGAGTTCACCAACATCAAGAAGGCCGGGGGCAAGCACCGCATCGACTGCGTGCGCTGCCACGTCACCTTCCACGCCTACAATCCGCGCACCGACAACTACGCGGACATCATGCCCAAGTGCGCGTCCTGCCACCAGAGCGCCAGCGGCGGGGCCTACCACGGCGACGAGCCGGCCCTGACCGCCTGCCTGAACTGCCACGCGGACCCGCACCAGCCCAACGACATTCCCATGTCCGCGGTGGAGCCCCAGTGCGCCAAGTGCCACACCAACGAGGCCGGGGAAGTGGCGGCCAACCCCAGCGCCCACGCCACGGCCGTGGGCTGCGCCGACTGCCACTCCGACTCCCACGGCCGCATCCCGCAGTGCTCCGACTGCCACTCGTCGCACAGCCCGGAAGTGTCCATGCAGAGCAAGGACTGCATGGGCTGCCATCCGGTGCACAAGCCCACCCGCATCAGCTACCCCAACACCGCCAGCCAACAGATCTGCGCGGGTTGCCACGCCGACGTGGAAACCGCGCTCAAGGGCAACCTCACCAAACACTCGGACGTGAGTTGCGCGCGCTGCCACCCCAACCACAAGGAGCTGGAACCGTGCAGCACCTGCCATGGCCATCCCCACAACTCGGCCATGATGCAGGACACCAACCGGTGCAACGAGTGCCACGGCAAGGCCCACAACCTTGCCGCCAACTAGTGCGGCAACCGGCGAGACCATGCCAAGGAGGACGACCATGAAGACACTCCTACTCTTGAGAGCCGCCATCCTGGCCGCGATGCTGGCCCTGGCCCCAGCCGCGCTCTGGGCCGCAGTCAGCGGCCCCTGCGTGGACTGCCACACCATGCACAACTCCCAGGACGGCGCCCGCTTCCCCGGGGCGACCAGCGACACCCCCCAGGGCCACCTGACCATCCTGGGGTGCATCGGCTGCCACACCGGCAGCGGCGTCACCGGCGCGCCCATCATCGACGGCACCTACAACGTGGACTCCACGGCCGGCGGCACCTTCAGCGACAGCGGCGGCGGCGTGACCAGCGACGCCGGGGTGCACAACGTGAACGTGGACGGCCTGCTCGCCACCGTGGGCGAGGACGACACCCTGACCACCGCGGTCCCCGGCCTGACCGGGGGCATGAACAACGGCCTGGGCTCCTCGGATCCCAACGACCTGACCTGCGCGGGCAAGGACGGGTGCCACGGCGACGCCACCCAGGCGGACAACGACGCGGGCATCCGCGGCTTCCACCACGGCAGCAAGGCCGGCTACCGGTACCTGCAGATCGCCAGCACCCAGGCTGCGGTGGTGGGCGCGGGCGCGGACGACTGGGAGAAGACCATCTCCAGCTCGGCCACCGGCGAGGGCGGCGAGCACAACATCTACAGCTCCAGCACCACCGTGGGCATCAACAAGCTCTGCGCCAACTGCCATCCCAACTTCCACTCCACCACCAACACCTCGGACGGCAACAACTGGATCCGGCACCCCACGGACAACGACATCCCCGGGGCCGGCGACGGCTGGACCCCGACCGTGAACTACCGGGAGAACCCCTTCGCCTTCGCGGACATCAGCTCCCTGGACCCCGGCACGGCGTACACCGCCACCGGGGCGCAGGTGGCCTGCATATCCTGCCACCGGGCGCACGGGACTCCCTACGACGACATCCTGCGCTGGGACTACAGCGCGCAGTCCGCAGGCGGAGGCGGGACCTCCGGCTGCCTGGGCTGCCACAACAAGCAGCGGTAACCTAGGCCGACACCCGGCCGGAAGGCCGCTCCGGACATGGCGGGTGTCCGGAGCGGGCCGAGCCGGGCCGACAGCTTGACATCGTGTTCCGTCTCCAACGCCGACGCTCCTGCGGGGGGGCGGTTTCCTCCTCCCCCCCCGCAGGCGGCGCGCAGAGAGGTGCTGCGCGCTGCCCGCGGGAAAACGCGCCAGGCGGCCGAGACGGGGGTCTCCACGCCTTGCCTCGGCGCAACGCCGCCGGACGGGCCCTTCGACCGGAACACTCCCCCCGCCAGAGACCTGAGCGCCGGCTCAAGGAGAACGCCATGCAGGTGAACGCACCCGAGGCGAGGTGGGACAGGAGCCCGGTCCGTTGCGCCCTGGCCGCGGTCCTGGCCGCGGTCCTGGCCCTGGCCGCCGGGGCCGGCGGCGCACCGGCCATGGAGCCGGAGGTCTTCCCCCTGGAGGCCGGGGCCCAGGACGAGCCCGCGGCCAACGCCTCGGCCCCGCTCCAGGTCCTGGAACGGCTGGAATGCCTGCGCAACATCTCCGAGGACTACGACGGCCTGGCCCTGTCCTATCCCACCCGGGTCTATGCCGACTCCCTGCGCCGGGAGATCTACGTCACCGACACCGGCAACGCCCGCATCCTGGTCTACACCTACGATTTCTTCCCCCTTTTGGTCATCGGCCGCTCCGACGGCCTGGAGGCTCCGGCCGGGCTGGCCGTGGACCCGGAGGGCAACCTCTACGTGGCCCAGGGCCCGGGCCGGCGCCACCGCCGCAGCCGGATCTCGGTCTACAACCCGGCCCTGATGTGGAAGCGCGACATCCAGTTCAGCGGATTCGACGGGGCCGCGGGCTTCACCCCCCGGAGCCTGGCCATCGGGCCGGACCAGAGCCTGTACGTGGCGGGCAAGGACTTCCCCGGCGTGGTGGTGCTGGACCCGTCGGGCGCCTATTTGCGGCGCATCACCCCCCGCGACGCCCTGGGCAAGGCGGACGAGAAGGATGCGGTGGTCTGCGACGTGGAGGTGGACAGCCAGGGCAACATCTACCTCCTGAGCGAGGAGATGAGCCGGGTCTACGTCTACGACCGCGCGGAGAACTTCCTCTTCAAGTTCGGGCTCAAGGGCGGCGGCACGGGCAAGCTCAGCCGGCCCCGCGGCCTGGCCGTGGACGAGTCCCGGGGCCGCATCTACCTGGTGGACTACATGCGCCACACCGGCCAGGCTTACTCCCTGCGCGGGGACATCCTCTTCGAGTTCGGGGGCAAGGGCTGGCGGGACGGCTGGTTCCAGTTCCCCAGCGACATCGTGGTGGACGCCACCGGCAACGTCCTGGTGGCCGACACCTTCAACAACCGGGTCCAGGTCCTGGCCATCCCCTAGGCCGCAGGCATGGGCATGCAGGCGACACACCGGACGGAGCGCAGGGGCGCGGCGGCCATCGCCCTGGCCGCCCTGCTCCTGGCCGCACTCCTGGGCGCCCTCCTGGCCGGAGGTTGCGCCCGGCTGGCCGGGGAGCCCAAGGACGCGGCCCGGGACCGGACCGGGGTGTTCCTCTACCTAACCTGCACCCGGAAGCCGGCCACCGGCATCCGCTTCCAGCTTTCCGGCCTGCGCTTCATGGCCAAGGACGGGACCTGGACCGACTGCCCCCTGGAGCGCCTGGTGGACGCGGAAGAGAGCCACGCCGGCCAGGTCCTGCTGGCCGAGACGCCCCTGCCCCGGGGCACGTACGTGCGCATGGCCTGGCGATTCGGCGGGGCCTGGGTGGCGGACGCCCGCAAGAGCGTCGCCCTGGTCCTGCCCGACGACGGGACCACCGAAACGGCCGTGGACCTGGCCGTGCCCCCGGACGGGCGCACCGCGTTCTTCGCCGAGTGGGACCCGGACCAGGCGGTGGTGGACTCCTACCGGTTCGAACCCCGGTTCCGGGTGCAGGGCCAGCGCATGGCCATGACCGACGTCCAGGCCTTTGTGGCCTGCGCGGGGTCGGACGTGGTGATGGTGCTGGACCGGGAGCAGGACGCGGTGGCCGCGGTCATCGGGGTGGGCCGCGGCCCGGTGGGCGTGGCCGCGGACCCGGCCCGCAGCCGGGTCTACGTGGCCAACGCCGGGTCCGGGGACATCTCGGTCATCGACGCGGCCGCGGGCCGGGTGGTGGCCACGCTGCCCAACGCCGGGTGCAGCCCCACGGACCTGGCCCTGTCCGCGGACGGCAAGTGGCTGCTGGCCGTGAACCCGGACGCGGACAACGTCTCGGTCTTCGACACCTCGGTCCTGTCCCTGGTCCGCCAGATCACCGTGGAGCGGGAGCCCGCGGGCATCACCGCCGATCCCGGCCGGGGCCTGTTCTACGTGGCCAGCGCCGCGGCCAACACCGTGGCGGTGCTGGACCCCACCCGGGCCGAGCCGGTGCGCACCCTGCGGGTGGGGCTGCGCCCCACCGGGCTGGCCGTGCTCGACTCGGTCCTCTACGTGGCCAACACCGGCTCGGACAACATCTCGGTGGTGGAGCCCCCGTCCTTTGCGGTGGCCACCACCATCCCCGCGCCCGGCGCCCCGACGTGGGTGGCCCCCTGCCCCGCGGACCGGCTGTGCGTGGCCGGCGCGGGCGCGGACCAGGTGTCCCTGGTCTACGCGCCCACCCGCATGGTGCTCAAGACCCTGCCCGGGGGCCGGGGCCCCGGCCGCATGGCCGCGGACCTGGAGCGGCGCAAACTGTTCGTGGCCAACGAGGATTCGGCGGAGGTGGCGGTGCTCGACCTGGTCTCGGGCCGGGTCCGGGCGGTCCTGCCCGTGGGCCGGCAGCCCAGGGGCGTCGCCGTGCCGGGGCAATGACCGGAACGCGCCGGCAATGGTGGGCAGCGTGTACCGGGAAAACCCCTTCGGCCCCGCGGTGCGGAGAACCCGGCAAGGCAAGGGAGGCAATGGTGGCGCATGGTTCGCGGCGGTCCTGGCGGGCATGGCGGTCATGACCCTGGCCGCCTGGGGCGCGGCGCTGGCTGCCGACGATTTCTCCGCCAACGCCGACCTGCACTACAACCTCACGGAGACCATGGTGGACGACTCCAAGACCGTGGACTGGCTCTTCTCCCAGAAGTACCGGCTGGGCCTGAGCAAGGACCTGACGTCCCGGCTCAACCTGTCCGGCAACCTGGACGTGGGGGAGACCGAGACCCGGCGCAGGGGCAAGTCCACGGTGGTCATCCCCAACCTCCTGGCCACCCTGGACAGCGAGTTCTTCGAGGCCAAGGCCGGGCTGCGGGTCACGGAAAAGGACATGGACTTCCTCTCCCTGGTCTCGGACAACGACCCCCAGAAGGCGGAGTCCACCAGCCTGTCCCTGGCCAGCAAGCTGCGCGACTATCCCATCCTGCGCCTGCGCTACACCGAGGACCGCTACACGGACTACCTCGACGTGCACGAGGTGGACAGCAAGAAGACCAACCTGACCGGGAGCGCCGACTACACCTACCAGTTCCTGTCCGGGGGCCTCACCATGGGCCACGGGGTCATGCAGGACTACAGCGGGGACCTGAAGCGGGTCACGGACTCCCGGGACGGCCGCATGAACTTCGCCAAGTCCTTCCTGGACAACCGGGTGAGCACCGGGGGCAGCGCGTCCTTCGCCAAGACCGTCACGACCACCACCACCGCGGGCCTGGACAACCTGCTCCTCACCCAGCGGCTGGCCCAGAACGGCCTCTACGCCGCGACCCAGCCCACGGCGGGCCAGCCCCTGCCGGCGGAGGACGCGCTCATCGACGGCGACCGCGAGACCAGCGCCAACATCAACATCGGCGGCGCGGGCAACACCGGCCGGCACATCGGCCTGGACCTGCTCTACCCCACCCGGGTGGAGCAGCTCCACCTCTACGTGGTGGACACGGACTTCACGCCCGGGGCCTTCACCTGGTCGGTCTACTCCGGGGACGACAACGTCAACTGGACCCTGGTGGCGGCCGCGGCCAACTTCTCCTTCGACAGCAACCGGCACGTGTTCGAGCTGAGCATCGCCTCGACCACGGCCCGGTATTTCAAGCTGGTGAACACGGCCAACGACAGCACCGTGAACCCCCTCTGGGTCACCGAACTGGAGGCCTACAGCGAGCGCACCCAGCCGTCCTTCACCACGGACCGGAACACCAGCCTGGCCAAGAACGGGCAGATGGGCCTGGGGTACAAGGCCCTGGACTGGCTGAGCCTGCGCTACGACGTGTCCGAGAGCCGGCAGCGCAACGACCCGGACTCGGTGAACACCCGGCGCAACACCCACACCGCGGTCAGCCGGGTGGAGCGCGACCTGCTGTCCTGGCTGGCGGGCGCGGCCCAGCACCAACGGCGCTGGGAGACCGACTCCGAGGCCGAGGACAAGTGCAGCGACATCTCCCTGGTCCATTTCGCGGCCACGCCCCTGCCCACCGTGGACACGGACCTGTCCTTCAGCAACACCGTGGCCCACAAGGGGACCGACCAGCAGTCCCGCACCGACACCGGGCTCCTCCACCTGGCGGCCGAGCTGCGCAAGGGCGCGGACCTGGACACCGACCTGAACCTCACCCGGTACGTGAACCTGGTGTCCCGCTCCAGGACCCTCTCCAAGTCCCTGGACACCAGGCTCCGCCTGGCCCTGACCCGGGCCCTCACCGCCGAGGCCCAGCACAACACCGAGTGGAGCACCACCCTGTCCTCCCGCTCCCAGGACACCCGCGGCCTGGACGTGTACCGCAAGCTGTCCCTCTACTGGCGGCCCCGGTCCGGCTTCTACCTGCGGGGGAGCTACGGCGTGGAGCGGGACGAAATGGACGGCTCGGAGAAGATCCACCAGGAGTACAACCTCAACTGGCTCATGACCAGGAAGCTCCAGCTCAACACCGGCCTCAACCTGGAGCGGAGTTTCGCTCCCCAGACCACCACCATCCTCCACACCGTCTTCACCTCGGAGCTCACCTGGAACCTGAGCGAGACGGCGGTGATGAAATTCGGCGCGGAGTTCAGCCGGCAGGACACGGACATCGTCACCGAGGTCCGGAGCGTCTCCTGCGACCTGTCGCTCAAGTTCTGAACGGGGAAGGCCATGCGGATACGGGAAACGTTGCGGCGATTGGGCGGGTTGCCCTTCCTGGGATGGGCCCTGGCGGGCCTGGGGCTCCTGGCCCTGGCCGTTGTCCTGTCCGGGTGCGGCCGGCCCCAGAGCTATGTCCACCCCACCGTGGACCTGTCCTACATCGGCCGGGTGGCGGTGGTGCCCCTGAAGAACCTGACCCAGGAGAAGAACACCGAGTTCAAGGTGATGAACGTAGTGGTCACCGAGCTTTTGCGGCGCGGCCTGGAGGTGGTGGAATACGGCGAGGTGTCCAAGGTGCTGCAGGGCGAGGGGCACGGCCGGGAGGAAGGGAGCATCAGCAAGTCCGTGGCCGAGAACGCCGGCCGCCGCCTGGGCGTCCAGGCCTTCGTCACCGGCGCGGTGCACGAATACGGCTTCACCCAGAGCGGGGGCAACTCCTATCCCGAGGTCACGGTCTCGCTCAAGCTCATCGACGCCAAGTCCCTGGCCATCCTCTGGGAGGCCACCCACACGGTCAAGGGGACCACGGTCCTGGACCGCCTGCTGGGCATCGACAAGAAGAGCCCCAGCGACCTGTGCCAGGAGGTGGTGGAGGAGTTGTTCGACAGCCTGTTCGGAAGCCGGCGCAAGGGGTTGTAAGGGACATGGACATGTTCGGCCGGGACGCGGGGAGGGGGCTGGCGCAGCACTGCGCCTGGGCCGCCCTGACCGTGCTGGCCCTGGCCCTGGCCGGCCGGGTCCACGCCCAGGAGAGGGAGATGGCCATCGAGACCGTGGCGGTCATGCCGTTCGGTTCCTGGATCGGCGAGAACGCCAGCATCGACATCGACGAGTACCTCACCGCCGGCCTGGCCCGGTTGGGCTTCTCCATGGTGCCCGCGGCCGAGCTGGAGGACTTCCTGGTGTCCCGGCGCATCCGGCGGCCGGACTTCCTGGACCGCATGGCCATCCGGGGCATGGGCACCAACCTGCGGGCCGACGCCCTGTTCATGGGCTATGCGGACATCCTGGCCGACGACAAGGACGTGCAGATCTCGCTCAACGCCCAGCTGGTGGACTGCCACGAGGTGGCGGTGATCTGGGCCAACGCCGTGGCCGTGGCGGGCAGCGATTTCGAGACCGTCCTGGGGCTGGGCCGCATCACCGACGTCACCGAACTGCTGCACATCGCCGTGGAACGGCTGCTGGAGCGGGTGCCGCACACCGCGATCCTGGAGGGCGCCGCCGCCTCGCCCTACGACATGATCCGGGCCAGCTTCGCGCCGGACACCCTGCACGGCGGGAAGGCCACCACCCTCTCGGTGGAGGTCAAGGAGGCGGCCGCCGGAGTCCGCGACGTCAAGGCCTTTCTCCTGGACCAGGAGATCGCGCTGCACAGCGACGACGGGCGCTGGTATTCCGGCCAGGTCCGCGCCCCGGAGCTGGAGGGCGAATACGCCCTCAAGCTGTACGTCACCGACCAGGAGAACCGGGTCTTCACCATATCCGACGTGGCCGGCCTCACGGTGCACAACACCCCGCCCGAGGTGTTCGTGACCTTCCGGCAGAAGGCCTTCTCCCCCAACGGCGACGGCATCCAGGACCAGATGGTCCTGGTCCCCGAGGCCCGGAGCACCGGCGGGCTGCGCGCCTGGCGGCTGGAGATCGCCACCCCCGAGGGGACCGTGGTGCGGGAGGAGCGCGGCGCGGGCCGGCTGCCCGAGGCCTTCGCCTGGGGCGGGGAGGACGGCCGCAACGCCCCGGCGCCCGACGGCTCCTATCTCTGCCGCATCCTGGTGGAGGACCAGGCGGGCAACGAGTCCGCCACCGCCGGGCAGGCGGTGGTCCTGGACACGGCCCCGCCCGAGGCCGCCCTGGTCCTGGACCCCGCGGCCCAGGTCCTGGAGGTCTCGGCCAGCGACCTGAGCGGGACCGTGGCCTGGACCCTGACCCTGCACGGCGAGTCCGGGGCCGAGACCCGGCTCTCGGGCGCGGGCGCCATGCCCGCGACCCTGGACTGCCCGCCCGGGGAATGGACCGCCTGGTCCCTGGAGGCCGAGGATGCGGCCGGCAACCGGCTGCGCCCGGAGCGGAAGGACCTGCCCCGCAAGCAGCCCGTGATCCTGGAAGAGGACCTGCTCGACAAGAACCGGAGGAAGGCCTGGGATGTGCGCTTCTAGACTGGCCCCGGCCGCGCTGCCGGCCCTGCTCCTGGCCCTGCTCCTGGCCCTGCCCCTGGCAGGTTGCGCCGCGCAGCCGCACACCTTTGCCGCGCCCCGGCCGGACGGAGCCCGGAAGAGCCTCCGGGTGGCGGTCCTGCCCTTCCGCAACAACACCACGGCCCCGGAAGCCGGCCGCATCGTCACCGGGGCCTTCATCGCCGCCCTGACCAAGGCCGGGGGGTACAAGGTCGAATTCCCCGGCAACGTCCACAACTTCCTGATCCGCGAGCGGATCATCGTGCGCAACGGCGCGGACCTGAAGACCATGGGCCTCATGGCCGAACGGCTGGGAGTGGACGTGGTGGTCATGGGCCAGATCGAGGAATACGCGGGGTCCGAGGACATCCGGCGGGCCACCACGCCCGTGGTGCACATCTGCGCCCGGATGGCCGACGCCCGCACCGGCCGCATCCTGTTCATGGGGCGGCACGGCCGCAGCGGGGACGACTACCGCACGGTGCTGGACCTGGGAGCGGTGCACTCGGTGGCCCAACTGAGCCAGCGCGTGGTGGAGGAGCTCATCGCCGAGATGCCGCGGGACGCGGAAGGGAGGGCCCAGTGAGCGTGCGCGCCGCGGCCTGCCTGGCCCTGCTCCTGGCCGCCCTCCTGCCCCTGGGCCGCCCCGCCCCGGCCCGGGCCCAGTCCCCGGTGGCGGCCGAGGCCAACGGGGTCCCCATCCTCCGCAGCCACGTGGAGGAGCGCATCCGGGAGCTGCACCGCTACCGGCCCCGGGTGAAGGCCGAGGGCGAGGCGTCCGCCGTGGACCTGGCCGAAATCGTCGCGGCCCTGGTGGACGAGCGGCTCATGATCCAGGAGGCGGAACGCCTGGGCCTGGACCGCTCCGGGCCGGTCCGCCGCGCCCTGGATGACTACGCCAGCGACCAGGCCGTGCTCCGGCTCCGGCAGCTGGAGGTCCTGGACAAGGCCCGGGTGGACGAGGCGGAGGTCCTGGCCGAGCTGCAGGCGCGGCCCGGGGCCGAGGGCATGGGGGAGGAGGCCCGGAACATGGCCGCGGACCACCTGCGCAAGAAGCTTTTGCGCCGCAGGATCCAGGAGCGCTCCGAGGCCTACGTGGCCGCCCTGGCCGAACAGTCCCCCCTGGAGGTGGACCGGGAGTTGTTGGCCTCCCTGGAGCCCGGCCGCGAGCCCCGGGACAAGGACCGCCGGGTGGCGCGGCTGGGCGAGGCCGAAATCACGGCGCGCGAGGTCCAGGCCCAGTTGGACCGGCTGGCGGACAACCGCTCGGACGCGGTCCGGGCCAGCCACACCCCGGCTGACTATGCGTCCTGGCTGGGCCGGCTGCGGGAGGCCGCCCTGCACTCCCTGGCCACACCCCTGCTGGTGGCGGCCGAGGCCCGCCGCCGGGGCCTGGACCAGGATCCCGAGGTCCTGGCCAAGACCGCCGCGCGCCGGGAGGACCTCCTGGTGCAGGCCCTGCTGCAGGAGGTCATCGCCCCCCTGGCCGCGCCCAGCGAGGCGGAGATGCGCGCCTACCTGGCCGCTCATCCCGAGGAGTTCAGCCAGGACTGCGAATTCCGCTTCGCCCAGATGCGCTTTGCCGACCAGGCCCAGGCCGAATCGGCCCTGGAGGAGCTCCGCCAGGGCGCGGGGTTCGAGTACCTGGCCCGGCAGCTCGGGGGCCAGGCCCCGGAGGAGCGGTCCCGGGTGTGGACACCGGGGCGGGAGCTCGCGCCCGAGGTGCGCCGGGAGCTGGAGTCCCTGCGACCGGGCGAGACCAGCGGCGTGGCGCCGGCAGGCCGGGGCTACGTGCTCCTCAAGCTCAACGGCCGGCGCGGCGGCGCGCCCCTGTCCTTCGCCGCGGCGCAGGAAGGCCTGCGCCTGGCGGCGGGCCGCCAGAATTTCACCCGGATCCGGGCCGAGTACCTGGAAAGACTGCGGGAGTCGGCCAGAATAACCATTCACCAGGATGTGCTGGAAGACATGGAGGCCGCATTCTGGCGGCCTGCGCCGGACGGCGGGTCTTCACCTGCGGGGGAACCATGACTCATGCGTTGCGCTGCCTGTTCGTCCTCCTGGCCCTGGGCCTGGCGGCCTCGACCCTGAACTGCCGCAAGGAGCCGGCCACCGGGCGCTTCACCCGCAAGGCCTGCGTGGACTGCCACCAGAAGGAGACCGCGGCCTTCCGGCAGGCCCCGGTGGTGCACGGCCCGGTGGCCAAGGGCGACTGCGAGTCCTGCCACCGGCCGCACGGGGTGGTGGGCGGGGCCTATCTCAAGGACACGGAAAAGAACCTGTGCGCGTCCTGCCACCCGGGCAAGGGCGGCCTGGCCAAGCAGGCCAAGGCCCACGCCCCGGTGGGCG
>DKEU01000125.1 GCA_002452635.1 Desulfovibrionaceae bacterium UBA6814
GGCCTGGCCCGCGAGACCCTGGCCTTCAGCATCTCGGACGGCCTGTTCGGCGGCGTGTCCCTGGACGGCGTGGCCCTGAACCTCTCCAGCTCCTACAACGCCCAGTACCACCAGGCCCAGCTCGCGCCCGCGGACATCGCCGCCCTGCCCCCCCGCCCCAACCCGGCGGCCGACGCCCTGCGCCAGGCCCTGGCCGGGAACTGACCGGCTACTCCAGGCTGCAGGCCCTGAGGGCCGAGTCGTCGCGGACCAGGGCCTCGGCCTGGGCCAGGGGGACCGGCCGGGAGAAGAGGAAGCCCTGGGCGAAGTCGCAGCCCAGCTCGCGCAAGAGTCCGCACTGCACCTTCTGGTCCACGCCCTCGGCCACCACCTTGAGGTTCAGGTTGCGAGCCAGGCTCACGATGGAGCGCACCATGACCTGGCTCTCCCGCTCGGTGCCGAACACCGAGATGAAGCTGCGGTCGATCTTGAGGATGTCCACCGGGAACCGCTGCAGATAGGACAGGGACGAGTACCCGGTGCCGAAGTCGTCGATGGACAGGCGCAGGCCCAGGCGCCTGAGCTTGCCGAGCATCTCCACCGCGGCCTCGGCGTTGTCCATGAGCACGGTCTCGGTGATCTCCACCTTGAGCTTTTCCGGGTCCGCCCCGCTCTGCTCCACGATCTGCTGCATGACCTGCACCAGGTTGGGCTGCATGAACTGCTTGGGCGAGAGGTTCACGGCCACGTGGGGCGTCCGGTCGCTGCCGAGCTCCCGGCACCAGGCGCTCACCTGGTTGCAGGCGGTGCGGAACACCCACTCGCCCAGGCCGAAGATGAGCCCGGTGTCCTCGGCCAGGGGGATGAACTCCATGGGCCCCACCAGCCCGAGCTGGGGATGCTGCCAGCGCACCAGGGCCTCGAACCCGGCCAGCCCGCCCGAGGGCAGGTCGATGATGGGCTGGTAGTACATGACGAACTGGTCCAGCTCCAGGGCCTTGCGCAGGTCGCTCTCCAGCTCCAGCAGGTGCATGGCCTGGTCGTGCATCTTCTGGTTGAACACCTTGAAGCGGGCCTTGCCCTGCTCCTTGGCCTTGTACATGGCGGTGTCCGCGTCGCGCAGGATGAGCTCCGAGGTCTCGTACCCCTCGGTGATGAGCACGATGCCGATGGAGGCCGAGGTGCGCACCTCGTAGCCGGACAGGTCGTAGGGCCGGCCGATGTCGTCCAGGATGCGCTTGGCGATCTTGATGGCCTCGCGCGGGGCGGTGAGGTCCTCCAGGAGCACCGCGAACTCGTCGCCCCCGAAGCGGGCCACGGTGTCCACGTCGCGCACGCAGATGGCGAGGCGCTCGGCCACGGTCTTGAGCAGCTCGTCGCCGATGGCGTGGCCCAGGCTGTCGTTGATGACCTTGAACCGGTCCAGGTCCAGGTAGAGCACCGCGAAGATGTAGTCCTTGCGGCGCTCGCTGCGGCGCATGGCCATGGTCAGGTGGTCCAGGAACAGGGTGCGGTTGGGCAGGGCGGTGAGGGGGTCGTGGTAGGCCTGGTAGGCCAGGCGGTCCTGGGCCTCCTTGCGCGCGGTGATGTCCTCGATGGACCCCTCGTAGAACAGCACCTCGCCCTCGTCGTCGCGCACCGCCCGGGCGTTCTGGGAGATCCAGATGACGCGGTCGTCCTTGCGGCAGACCTGGGACTCGAAGTCCAGCACCTCGCCCTGGGCCAGGAGCAGGCTGCGGAACTCCCGGTCCCGGCCGCCCTCGTCGAACATGGTCACGTTCTCGTCGTTGAGCGAGGCCATGAACGCCTCGGCGGTGTCGTAGCCGAAGATGCGGGCCAGGGCCGGGTTGGCGTCGGTGATGGTGCCGTCGGGGTCGGCCTGGAAGATGCCCTCGATGGCGTTCTCGAACAGCCCGCGGTACTTGAGCTCGGCCTCGCGCAGGGCGCGCTCCGCGGCCTGGCGCTCGTCCACCTCGCGGGTGAGGCGCTTGTTGGCCGCGGACAGTTCGGCGGTGCGCTCCTGCACCCGCTGCTCCATCTCGTCCCGGGCCTGCCGGAGCGCGATCTCCACCTGCTTGCGCGGGGTGATGTCGCGCACGATGGCGATGATGTTCACGTCGCCCTGCAGGTTCACCACGGCCAGGGAGACCTCGGCCGGGAACACGCTGCCGTCCTTGCGCCGGGCCGCCAGTTGCAGGGTGTGCCCCCCCTCCGGGCACAGGGCCGGCGCGCCCGGCCCGGGCAGGGCGCAGGAGTCCAGGCCGGCGTCCGCCAGGAGCCGGTCCACGTCCAGGCCCAGGAGATTCTCCAGCCGGGTCTCCAGCACGTCCCGCGAGATGGTTCCCAGCATGTCCAGGAGCGCCGCGTTCACCTGGGCCACGGTGCCGTCGCGCTCGGCCACGATGAGCCCGTCGGCCAGGTTGTTGATGATGGCCGAGAGGTAGGCCAGGGCCCCGTGCAGCTCGTTGGTGGCGCTGGCCACCCGCTCCTCCAGCCCGGCGATGAGCCCGGCCAGCTCCTGGGCCGTGGAGGTGAAGGCCCGGGCCAGCTCGCCCACCTCGTCGTCGCTGTAGTAGTGGATGGCGCCGGAGAAGTCGTGCTCGCGCACCCGGCGGGCGTAGTCCGTGAGGGCCTGGAGCGGCCGGGAGATGTTGCCCATGAACACCCAGGCCGCGGCCACGCAGGCCAGGAACACCGCCAGGGTGACCACCTGGTGCTCCAGCACCGCGCGCAGGGTGTGATGGCGCACCAGGCCCAGGTCCATGCCGATGGCCACGTACCCGGCCTGCCCGGCCAGCACCGGGGCCGAGACCCGCAGGATGCGCCGCTCGGCCAGGGTGTCCACCAGGATGTCCGGGGCGTTGCGCAGCCGGAGCGGCAGGGCGAGCAGGTCCTCGGCCTCGGCCGGGGGTATCTGCGGGGAGAAGGTGTGGGCCAGGATGCGGCCGTCGGTGTCCAGGGCCACGGCGTAGGCCACCCCGCCGATCTCGGCGTACTGGTCCAGCATGGCCTGGAGGGTGGCCGCGTCCCGGGACAGGAAGGTGGGCACCCCGGACCCGGCGATGCTGCGCACCATGGCCACGGCCTTGCTGCGGAACTCCTCGGTGAGCCGATGGTGCAGGGTCAGGGCGGAGACCCCGGCGCTGGCCGCGGCCAGGATGCCGAAGACCACCACCATGAAGAGCAGGGCCTTCTTGAAGAGCCGCGAAACGCGCATTCAGTCCTCCCGCCCGGATAAATACAGGCCATGACGCTTTTTTTCAACGTCCCCGGGCAGGAAGGGTTTGCACAGTCCCAAACGGAAGGGGCGGCCGAGGCCGCCCCTTTGTCTATTCGCGCGTCGCCTCGCGCTCGTGCATGCATTTTTCGAAGGCTGCGTCCCACGGCCCGGTGTAGCGCGCCTTGGACACCGCGTCCGCCTTGCGCTGGCACTCCAGCCGGGCGTCGGCGTCGGCGTCGCCGCCCTCCAGGTGGGCGCAGCCGGCCAGGAGCAGCAGGGCCGCCAGGGCCAGTAGTGCGGATCTCATGGCTCCTCCCTCGGGGCGGCCGGCCTGCGGCGCCCCGTTCTGCGGCGGGCGGCCCGGGATGCGGCCCGGACCGCCCGCCCTGGGGTGGGGCTCCCGCCCGGCTAGGCCCGGCTGCGCAGGGGCCGGGTGAACAGGGCCAGGAACTCCTTGCGGTTCAGGGGCGAGGGCCCCTGGGCCACGGCGTGCTCGTGCAGCCGCTTGGGCTCGTCGGCCAGGAGGTAGATGACGTTCACGTCATCCGGGTCGGCCAGGCTGGCCCGGGGGAACTTGGGCCTGACCTGCTCCAGCCGGGTCCTGGCCAGGGCCAGCATGTCGTCGCGGTCGCCGAAGTTCATGGCCCCCATGGCGCAGGTCTTCACGCACATGGGCAACAGGTTCTTCTGCAACCGGTCGATGCACATGGTGCACTTGGACACCAGGCCCGTGCCCGAGTCGCGGCGCGGGATGTCGTAGGGGCAGGCCTCGCGCATCTCCTGGAACTGGTCCGTGCTGAGGCGCGCGGTGAGGTCGGTGTAGAGCACCGCCCCGGTCTTCCCGTCCTGCACCACCGCCCCGTCCACGTAGCCGTTGGCCACCTCCTGGCACGGGGGGATGAGGCAGTGCCGGCACTGGTCCGGGAAGAAGTACCACTGGACCACGCCGCCGATGCGGTGTTCGCTGAAGCGCACCACCTTGTAGCTCTCCGGATTGAGGTCCGGCGGGTTCTGGTGGGTGCCGGTCTGTTTGGTTTCCAGGGGGGTCAGGGCGTTCCACTCCTTGCACGCGATCTGGCAACCGCGGCACGCCGTGCAGCGGGTGGTGTCGATGAGGAATGCCTTGGGCATGGCTCTCTCCTTGAAGTAGCCGGGATGGCTAGCTGAGTTCCGTCACCTTGGTCGCCTTGAAGACGTTGACCAGGCAGCACTTGTATTCCGGGATGGTGGTGTTGGGGTCGCCCACCGCCGGGGTGAGCCGGTTGGTGGCGTCGCCGCAGCCCTTGGTGGTCCAGCCGAAGCAGTAGGGCATGCCGATGAGGTGCACGGTCCTGCCCTGCACCGTGAAGGGCACCACCCGCACCGTGACCATGGCCTTGGCCTCCACCCGGCCGCGCCGGCTCTCCACGATGACCACGTCGCCGTTGGCGATGCCCTTCTCCTTGGCCAGCTCGTGGCTCATCTCCACGAAGAGCTGGGGCTCGGCCTCGAGCAGCACCGGGGTGTTGCGGGTCTCGGCCCCGCCGCACCAGTGCTCGGTCACGCTGTAGGTGGTGAGCACGATGGGGAACTTGGGGTCCGCGGGCTTGGAGAGCACGTCCGCGTCGGAGGTCACGAACTTGTACACCGGGCTGGAGAGCTGGCCCGAGAACAGATTCTTGGCCACCGGGGTCTCCACCGGCTCGTAGTGCTCGGGGAAGGGGCCGTCCTGGCGGCCCGGGCCGTAGAGCTGGCCGTGCCCTTCCGTGTGCATGATGAAGGGGTACTTGCCCTTGCCCGAGGCCAGGGGCGGCCAGCCGCCGTCGGGCACGTCGCCCACCCACTTGGCCCCGTCCCAGGCGATGACCGGCTTGTCCGGGTTGAAGGGGTTGCCGTTCACGTCCACCGAGGCGCGGTTGTAGAGGATGCGGCGGTTGAGCGGCCAGGCGAAGGAGAAGTTGGGGAACAGCCCCAGCTTGGCCTCCAGCGCGTTCTGGGTCAGGTCGCGGCGCATGGCCTTGTTGCCGGCCTCCTCGGTGTAGCAGCCGGTGAACAGCCAGTTCATGCAGGCGGTGGCGCCGTCGTCGCGCAGGGCCGCGAAGCTGGGCACCTGCTGGCCCTTGCGGTAGAGCTTGTCGCCCACCTGGGTGTCCTNNGGTGAACCAGCCGTTGTTGCGGCGGGCGTAGTCGTGCGCGTCATAGGCCAGGGGCCAGTCCGCGTTGACCACGGGCTCGGGAAAGACCCCGTTTTCGGTGTTGTAGAGCGCGCGCACGCGGTTGAAGATGTCCACCATCATGCGGCCCATGGTGCGGCACTCGCCCAGGGGCTCCTGGGCCTTGTGGTGCCAGAGGATCCAGCGGCCGGAGTTGGTCACCGAGCCGTCCTTCTCCCCGCGCTGGGCCGAGGGCAGCAGGAACACCTCGGTCTTCACGCTGTGCGGGTCCACCCCGGGCCGCTTCCAGTTCTCCGCGGTCTCGGTGCGGTGGATTTCGCCCACCACCAGCCAGTCCAGGTTGTCGAAGGCCCGGCGGGTCTTGTGGGTGTTGGGGATGCTCATGCAGGGATTGTGGGCGTACACGAACCCGCCCTTGATCTGGCCCTTGTACATGCGGTCCGCCAGGAAGATGTAGGAGTAGTCCTCGCCGTCGTCGCACTTGGGCAGCCACGGGTAGCCGAAGCCGTTGCCCGGGGTGGCGGCGTCGCCGAACCAGGACTTGAGCAGGCTCTTCACGTACTTGGGCCGATTCTGCCACCAGTTGGCCGAGAGCGGGTCGTTGGACGTGGGGGTGCAGGTCTTGAGGTACTCGTCCAGGGTGGGCTGGCTGGCCACGGGCACCGGATGGTAGCCGGGCAGGATGTGCCAGAGGATGGCCTGGTCCGTGGAGCCCTGCACGTTGGGCTCGCCGCGCAGGGCGTTGATGCCGCCGCCGGCGATGCCGATGTTGCCGAGCAGGAGCTGCACCAGGGCGCTGGAGCGGATGTTCTGCACGCCCACGGTGNNTCCAGCCCAGGGCGTAGAGGATGGTGCCGGCCTTGTCCCGCTTGCCGGTGGCCGAGTAGGCCTCGTAGACCTTGAGCAGGGTCTTCTTGTCCACGCCGGTGGTGGCGGACACGTTGTCCAGGGTGTAGCGGGAGTAGTGCTTCTTCATGAGCTGCAAGACGCAGCGCGGGTCCTTGAGGCTCTTGTCGCGCTTGGGCACGCCGTTGCCGTCCAGCTCGAAGGCCCACTTCTTCTTGTCGTACTTGCGGGCCTTGGGGTCATAGCCCGAGAACACGCCGTCGTTGAAGGCGAAGTCCTTGCCCACCACGAAGGCGGCGTTGGTGTACTCCACCACGTATTCCTTGAAGTACTTCTCGTGCTCCAGGATGTAGTTGATCATGCCGCCCA
>DKEU01000188.1 GCA_002452635.1 Desulfovibrionaceae bacterium UBA6814
CAACGCAGCCATCGCGGGATTTTCAACGGCCTACGCCGCCCAGGCCGGGACCCATTTCCAGGCCTGGCGCAGGGACTTGTCCAGGGCGTGGCAGCGGGGCTCCACCGCGTAGACGAGCTTCCAGTAGGCTTCCGAGTGGTCCAGGTGGCGGGTGTGGCAGAGCTCGTGGAGCATGACGTAGCGGCACAGGTCCGGGGGCAGGAAGAGCAGCTTGCAGTTGAGGCTGATGCCGTGCTTGGCCGTGCAACTGCCCCAGCGGGACTTCTGGGCGCGGATGGTGAGGTGGCTGAAAGTCAGGTTACTCTGTTTCGCCAGGTCGCGCAGCCAGGGGGTGAGGTGCTGGCGGGCCGCGGCGCGCAGCCAGTCCAGGAGCAGGCTGCGCAGGGCGTCGGCTTCGTCCTCCGGGCCGGCCAGGAGCAGGCGGTCCGGGCCGTTCTGGCGCAGGGCCGGGCGGCCGGGGCGCTCAATGCGGGCCACCTGCCAGGTCTGGCCCAGGGCGCGCAGTTCGATGGCGTCGGGCAGGGCGGCCGCTGCTCCGGGGTCCTGGCCGCGGCGGGCCAGGCGGGCCAGGTGGTGCTCTATCCAGTCCTTGCGCGCCTCCAGGATGGCGGGCAGCTTGGCGGGATCGAACCCGGGCGGCGCGGTCACGGTGAGGCCCCGGCCCGGGTTGATGCGCAGGGTCACGCGCCGGGCGCGGGGGTGCAGGCGCAGTTCGAAGTCGGGCAGGCGGCTCATTTCTCGGCCATGGGCCGGCGCGCCTCCTCGCCCAGGTCGAAGAAGTCTCCCGAGGGCACGAGTTTGCCCGGCCGCTCCGGGTAGAAGTACATCCAGGCCGTGATGCGGCGGCCGTTGTCCAGCTCCACCTCCACCTCCTCGCGGCGGTAGACCGTGGGGTGGTCCTCCAGCTCGTCCAGCCGGCGCAGGCCCGGCCCGCCCACCGCATAGACCTCGCCGGTGATGCGCGACTGTTGCTCGTGTTTGTACACGTAGGGCACGTAGGAGAAGTACATGGCGTACTTGCCCACCGTGCGCCCGCGGCCCAGCAGTTCAGCGCCGAGCAGGTAGGCGGAGTGATACCAGGAACCGGCGCGCAGGGAACCGTAAACGAAAACCGCGTGTTTCTGCATTGGACCTCCCGGCCCGGTGCATGAAATGGTTGGGGAACTGCGGCGAACGTGGCAGGCGGCCGGAGCTCCTGTGTCGCTTCTGGCTCGGTTCGGCTCGCCTGTCAACGGGTTAGGCCGGCAAAAGCGCGAACTGAAAAAAGGCCCGCCCCCGGAAGGAGCGGGCCTGGATGGCCGTGGTTGGGGGCTAGCCGCAGTTGCAGCCGCCTTCGGGTTCCTTGTTCTTCAGCTCGTCCGGACAGTAGGAGAGGAGGTTGAAGCACTCGAAGTTGTTTTCCGGGTCTTCGGCGTAGCGGAAGCTCAGGTTGGGATGCCCGCCGTAGGACTCCACGGTCTCCCCGGAATTCAGGAAGTACGAGCAGGAGTTGTTGTTGCAGACCAGAATCAGTCCCCACATGGTCTCGGGCGGCCCGATCCAGGATTCCAGTTTCTGGCCGCAGTGCGGGCAGAACCGTTCTTCGTCGCAGGTGTCGTAGGTATTGAAGCTCATTGCGCAATGCTCCTTCAGGCCGCAGCCCGGTCGTGACGTCACATCACTTCCTGAAATAACTCCTCCCGCCGGGATGTCCAGGGGCGGAGCAGGAGGGGGCGAGGCTAGATGGAGCGAGCGCCCCGGGCGTTCTGCTGCCAGGGTTGCATGGCCGCGGCATCCAGGCCCCGGCCCGCGTCGTAGACGCCCACCACGGTTTGGTCAAGTTCAACCTGCCGCGCGCGCCTCCGGTAGCGGGCCATGTTCACGAAGTCCGCCTCGTAGCCGCCCTGGCTGGTCCAGCCGTTGCAGCGGTCCAGCACCAGGGTGCGGGCCAGGCACAGGCACAGGGGGTCGATGTTGGCCTGGCGCACCACCTCCTGGCCGTCCAGCCGGGGCAGGAGCGGGGTGTCCGGGAAGGCGCGGGAGGTGTCGATGCGGCAGATGAGCATGTCCGCCCCGGGATGGGCCAGGTAGGTGGAGAAGGCTGCGGGGGTCAGGGCGTTGTCGTCGTCGAAGAAGATGAAGCGGGCGCCGCGGGAGGCGCGCAGCAGGGTGTCGCGGATCTTGTTGCCGTAGTCCCCGTCCCGGGGCAGGTCGAGGTAGCGCAGAAAGGGCAGGTCCCGGGGCCGCTGCCCGCGCACCCCGTCGAAGCCCACCAGCATCTCCACGGCCGAGGCGTCCAGCCCGGCCGAGTCCAGGGCCGCGGCCACGGAGTCCACGGCCTGGCCCAGGGCCAGGGGCCGGTCCCCCCGGCTGGGGGTGATGAGGGAGAACAGGGGCGCACCCATGCGGCATTCCTTGGACGGTTGACCGTCAGACCTCGGACGGTTTGCCGAGGACCAAGCAACAAGGATGCCAGGGGCTCAGCCGTGCTTGTCGGCGTGGGCCGAGAACAGGGCCAGGAGGTCGTCGGCGTAGGCGAAGGCGCGGGCCTGGCCCACGCCCGGGGCCGCGGCCACGTCCTCGCGGGTGCGGGGCCTGGCCTGGACCAGGGCCAGCAGGGTCTTGTCGTGGAACACCACGTAGGGCGGCACGCCCTGGCTGCGGGCGGCGGCGAGCCGCCAGGCGCGCAGGGCCGCGAAGAGCTCCCGGTCCGCGGGGTCGTCCAGGTGGGCGTCGGTCCAGTGGGCCTTGCCCTCGCCGCGGGCCGCGCGCTCGGCCTTGCGCGCAGCGCGCTGCTCGGCTCGGCGTCTTTTTTTCTCTTCCTTGTCCCGCTCCGACGCCCAGGCCGCGTCTTTGCGCAGGGACACCGGCTCTTGGCCCTTGAGCACCCGCCAGCTCCTGGTGTTGAGCTTGAGCGCGCCGTGGCCCAGCCAGTCGATGTCCAGGTAGCCCGCGGCCGCCAACTGCCGGAAGATGGAGCGCCACTGCCGGCCGGTGAGTTCCTGCCCGATGCCGAAGGTGGAGACCTGCTCGTGTCCGTGCTTGAGTACGGCCTCGCTCTGCTTGCCGCACAGCACCGCCACCTGCTGGCCCACCCCGAAGGCCTGGCCGGTGCGGAACACGCAGGACAGGGCCTTCTGGGCCTCCACCGTGGCGTCCCAGGTGTCGGCCGGGAACAGGCAGGCGTCGCAGTTGCCGCACGGCTCGGCCAACTCCTGGCCGAAATAGCCCAGGAGCACCTGGCGGCGGCAGCGGGTGGTCTCGCAGAACCCGGCCAGGGCCGAGAGCTTCTGCTGCTCCAGGGCCTTGACCTGGTCCGGGGCGTTTGACCTGTCGAGCAGCACGCGCATGGACGCGAAGTCGCCCAGGGAGTGCAGGAGCAGGGCGTCGGCAGGCAGGCCGTCCCGGCCTGCTCTGCCAGTCTCCTGATGGTATGCCTCCAAACTCTTGGGCGGGTCCAGGTGGACCACGAAACGCACGTCCGGCTTGTCCACCCCCATGCCGAAGGCGATGGTGGCCACCATGACCGTGCCCTCCTCGGCCATGAACCGCTCCTGGCGGCGGCTGCGCTCGGCCCCGTCCAGGCCCGCGTGGTAGGCCAGGGCCGGCAGGCCCTTGGCTTGGAGAAAGGCCGCGGTCTCCTCGCACTTGGCCCGGGTCATGCGGTACACGATGCCGCACGCGCCCGGGCGCTCGGCCAGGAACGCGGCCAGCCGGCCGTGCGGGTCCTCCTTGGGCTCCACCATATATCTGATGTTGGGCCGGTCGAAGCCCGCGGTGAAGACCTTGGCCTCGGTGAAGCGCAGCCGCTCCAGGATGTCGCGGCGGGTGGGGCCGTCGGCCGTGGCCGTGAGGGCCAGGCGCGGCACGCCCGGGAAGCGGTCGGGAAGCCGGGCCAGGTCCAGGTATTCGGGCCGGAAGTCGTGCCCCCACTGGGACACGCAGTGGGCCTCGTCGATGGCGAAGAGCGCGATGGGCAGGCGCGTGAGGGTGGCCAGGAACCCGGGCTGGGCCAGGCGCTCGGGCGAGACGTAGACGAGGTCCAACTGCTTGCGCAGCAGCAGCCCCTCGATGCGCGAGATTTCCGGGAAGGGCAGGCTGGAGTTCAGGGTCTCGGCCCGCACCCCGAGCTGCTTGAGCCCCGACACCTGGTCCTGCATGAGCGCGATGAGCGGGCTCACCACCACCCCGACGCCCGGCCGCACCAGCGCCGGAATCTGGTAGCACAGGGACTTCCCCCCGCCCGTGGGCATGTACACCACCGCGTCGCCGCCCGAGGCGACGTGCGAGATGATCTCCTCCTGCCTCCCCATGAAGGCGGGAAAGCCGAAGACGTCCTTAAGGATGGAGAGGGGGGAGGGGGAGTGGCGGGTGGGGGCGTCGGCCATGCGGCCGCACTAGCACCCGGCCTGGGCCAGGGCAAGGCTTGGGGCCCGTCATGCTGCGATCCGCTGCCGGCTATTTCGCGTACTGGGCCCGGTGTCTGCTGTTCTTGAGGTTCTCCTCCCGCGCGGTCCTGACCGTGAATGCTGCTATGGGAATGAAGAGCAGTCCATTGATGATGGCTGCGAGGGGAGGCGTGACCGTAACCAGGGTGATCGGAAGATCGCCCAGCCCGAAGGCTTGCAGGAGCAACCCAATGGCATACAGGCTGATGCCCAGGCCGTACCCGGTCGTGATTATCCCTATGGCATAGAATCCCACCCAGACGGCAACATCAGTGCTGTTCCGTGCAATGCCGCGGCCGAAGTACAAGAGTAATGCAAATGCTGTTGTGAACATGGAGAGGTATATCTGATCCATCAATTTGTATGCACCCAGAATCTCCGTGAGTTCCATGATTCTACCTTCGTCTTATTATAGATTTCATGAATTATACATACAATACACATTTTTAGGCAATGCGTCAAGGCAAAGAGGGATATCCTCTTTATTGCGTCCATGCATGCCGGCATGCGTGAAATTCTCAATGGGATTTAGCAGGGATATGGAACACGGTTCCCGGGCACGTCCGGAGACATGCAGGGACAGGTCCGCGGACTGGGCCGGGGACAGGAGGGCAGGGGGACGAGGCCTGCTAACAGATGCCCTTCATGCTCACCGCCAACCCCCCCTGGGCCGTCTCCTTGTAGCGCTTGTCCATGTGCTTGCCGGTGGCGGCCATGGCGGAGAGGGCGGCGTCGAAGTCCACCTTGTGGCGGGAGGGTATTTCCGCGGCGGCGATGAGGTAGGCGTTGTAGGCCTTGACCGCGCCCATGGCGTTGCGTTCGATGCAGGGAATCTG
>DKEU01000133.1 GCA_002452635.1 Desulfovibrionaceae bacterium UBA6814
GCGGGGCCATATACGCCCTCTTGGCTGGTCGCCACGGGCACGGTGCCTCGCAGGAACGGGTTCGCACCTCTGCCGTTTGGATCTTGCCAGGCCGTGCGGCGTGCGGAAGCAGGGCGGTTCGCGAACCGCCCCTACAGAAAACCAAGGCACTCGATCCGGCAGGGACTGCCGTGCTGCCGCCTCTTTGTAGGGGCGGATCGCGATCCGCCCTCTTGGCTGGCCGCCATGGGCACGTTGCCACGCGATTCGCCCTCTTGGCTGGCCGGGCTGGCAACGGCCCGCCACGTAAAAAAAGGGCGGCCCCGCGCGGGGCCGCCCTTTTCAATCGGTGTTGCTCACCCTAGCGCAGGAACTTGAAGAACTCGCTCTGGGGGGTGAGGACGAAGGTGGTGTTGTTCTGGAAGCTCTTCTCGTAGGCCTCCAGGGAGCGCTGGAAGGAGTAGAAGTCCGGGCCCTGCTCCAGGGACTGGGCGAAGATCTTGGTGGCCTCGGCGTCGCCCTGGCCGCGCAGCATGGAGGACTCGCGCTCGGCGTCGGCCAGGATGACCGTGCGCTCGCGCTCGGCGTCGGAGCGGATCTTGGCCGCCTCCTCCTGGCCCTCGGAGCGGTACTGCTTGGCCTGGCGCTCGCGCTCGGCGCGCATGCGGCCGAAGATGGCCCGCTCGTTCTCGGGCGGCAGGTCGGTGCGCTTGATGCGCACGTCCACCACCTCGATGCCGTACTCCTTGATGATCTCCGAGGCCTTCTTGGTGACCTGCTCCATGATCTCGGCGCGCTTCTGGTTCACCACCTCGATGAGCAGGTACTGGCCCAGGGCCACCCGCAGCTCGGAGTAGATGATGTCGTCCAGCCGGGCCTGGGCGCCGGGGATGGTCTGCACCGTGCGGTAGAACTGGAGCGGGTCCACGATCTTCCACTTGGTGAAGTTGTCCACCAGCATGTTCTTCTTGTCCTTGGTCAGGATCTCGGCCGGGTCCGCGTCGTGCTCCAGGATGCGGGCGTCGAAGCGCAGCACGTTCTGGATGAGCGGCTTCTTGAAGCGCAGCCCGGGCGTGATGGCCCCGCTCACCGGCTTGCCCAGCTCCAGCACGATGGCGGTCTGGGTCTGGTCCACGGTGTAGAAGGTGTCCATGCCCACGAACAGGAGCAGGATGCCGACCACGGCCAGGATGAGGAGCTTGTTCTTGCCCATCACTCGCCCCCCTTCTTGCCGGCCGCGCCGCGCCGGGTCGGGGTGAGGGGCAGGTAGGGCACGGCCTTGGACAGGGCCTCGTCGGAGATGATGACCTTGTCCATCTCGGGGTTCTGCAGCAGCCGCTCCATGGTGTCCAGGTACAGGCGGGAGCGGGTCACTTCCTTGGCCTTGTTGTACTCCTTGAGCACCGAGAGGAAGCGGTCGGCCTCACCCGTGGCGCGGCGGATGGTCTGCTCCTTGTAGGCCGTGGCCTGGTTGATGAGCACCGCGGCCTGGCCCCGCGCCTTGGGCAGGATGTCGTTCTTGTAGGCGTCGGCCTCGTTGATGAAGCGGCTCTTGTCCTCCCGGGCCGAGGCCACGTCCTTGAAGGCGTCGATGACCTCCTTGGGCGGGTGCACGTCCTGGAGCTGCACGTTCTGCACGTGGATGCCGGACTGGTAGATGTCCAGGATCTTCTGCATCAGGTCGCGGGTGTGGTTCTGGATCTCCAGCTTGTCGGTGGTGAGCACCGCGTCGATCTTGTTGTACCCCACCACCTCGCGCATGGCGGCCTCGGCCGCGTTCTTCACGGTCTGGTCGGGCTCGAACACGTTGAAGAGGTAGTGCACCGCATCCTTGATCATGTACTGGATGATGAACTGCACATCCACGATGTTCTCGTCGCCGGTGAGCATGAGCGACTCTTCCGGCACGATGCGGTACTGCTGCGTGGCGGCCCGGCCGATGGTGCGGAACCCGATCTCCACCCGGCGCACCTGGGTGACCTTGGGGGTCTGCACCGCCTCGATGGGGAAGGGCAGGTGGTAGTGCAGCCCCGGCTCGGTCTGGCGGTCGTACGCGCCGAAGCGCTGCACCACGCCGATCTCCGCGGGCTCCACGATGTAGAGCCCCGAGACCCCCCACAGCACGCCGATGAGCACGATGAGCCACCAGGCGGGGAACCGGAAGCTCTTGAATTTCTTGAAATCCGCGCTGAAGTCCGGGAAGGACGGACCTCCCCCTCCCTCGCCGCGGCCCCCGCCGCCGCCTCCGCCGAATGGCCGATTACGCCGCTGCTGCAGCTTGTCCCAGTCCCAGTTCATAGTCCGAGGAGAGTAAGCGTGAATATTTGGGGCGTCAAGGCGAGGGGGGAGAAAGGCTTGCCCAGGGGAAGGGGGTGGGGTACGGAGAGTGCATATCAGCAACCGCCTGATTTCCGGGGAATATATGGAAAAGAAGCGTTCTGCATTCGTCACTCAATACACAGGCTCGTTCATCGGCGCCGTCGCGCTGGTTGTCGTGGCCCTTGGCGCGCTTTACACCCAAGGCTGCGCCATGGCGTCCAAGGCGGCGATTCAGGACGGGGCGCCGCCCGAGACCGTTGCCCGCTACGCCAGAACGCTCGGCGTTGACGAGGCCATGGTGGGCAACCTGTGCGCACTGATGCGCGAGCAGAACGTCCTCGTCGATCTGTGGGATGTCACGCTGCGCGGGGCCACCGATCGGTACAAGGCCCTGGAAAAGGGCTTGGCCGGGTTTGGCGGCACCGATCCCGAGGTGCGGCAGATCAAGGAGCAGGCGCGCCAGGCGGTGGAAGCGTTCAAGCTGGATGAGGCCGCAGCCCTGCTTGAAAAGGCCAAGGTCCGGCAGATCGAGAATGCCAAACGCCAGGGCCAGACGGCCCAGGCCAGGGACACCGAGGCTGCCAAGACCGCGGCCGAGATCGGCGGCGTGCGCTTCATCCAGGCGCGGTTTGCCGAGGCTGCCGCCAGCTACACCGCGGCCGTGGAACTGGCGCCGGAATCCGAGCAGACCCTGCGTGACACCCTGCTCGCCATGCAGGGAGCGATGCTCCATATCCAGGGACATATTCTTGAGAGGGCCGGCCGGTATGACGCGTCATTGCAGCCCACAACGGCTGCCCTGGCCATCCGGGAGAAGGTTCTCGGCCCGGAGCACCCGGACACGGCCGAAAGCCTGAACAATCTCGGCGTGCTCTACCTCGTCATGGGCCGCCTCTCCGAGGCCGAGCCGCTGCTGCGGCGGGCGCTGGCCATCCGGGAGAATGTCTTTGGCCAGGATGATCGGTACACGGGCCAAGGCCTGAACAACCTCGCCGAACTCTGCCGCGCCACAGGCCGTCTCTCCGAGGCGGAGTCGCTGTACAAACGTTCGCTGGCCATCAGCGAGAAGACTCTTGGCCCGGAGCACCCATCCACGGCCACCGTCTATAACAACCTCGGGCTGCTCTACAGTTCCATGGGCCGCCCCTCCGAGGCCGAGCCGATGTACCGGCGGGCGCTGGCCAGCTACGAGAAGGTTCTTGGCCCGGAGCACCAGGCAACGGCCCAAACCCTGAGCAACCTCGGCGGGCTCTACATTGCCACGGGCCGTTTCTCCGAGGCCGAGCCGCTGTTGCGGCAGTCGCTGGCCATCCGGGAAAAGGTGCTTGGTCTGGAGCATCCGGATACGGCCCAAGGCCTGAACAACCTCGCCGAATTGTATCGCGCCACGGGCCGGCACTCCGAGGCCGAGCCGCTGTACCGGCAGGCTCTGGCCAGCTACGAGAAGGTTCTTGGCCCGGAGCACCAGGCAACGGCCCAAACCCTGAACAACCTCGGCGGGCTCTACATTGCCATGGGCCGTTTCTCCGAGGCCGAGCCGCTGTTGCGGCGGTCGCTGGCCATCCGGGAAAAGGTCCTCGGCCCGGACCATCCGGACACGGCCCAAAGCCTTAATGATCTTGCGTCGCTCTACGACGACATGGGCCGTCTTTCCGAGGCCGAGCCGCTGTTGCGGCGGGCGCTGGCCATCAGCGAGAAGGCTCTTGGCCCGGAGCACCCGGGCACGGCCACCAACCTTAACAACCTCGCCGGACTTTACGAGGCCACCGGCCGGCTTTCTGAGGCCGAGCCGATGCGCCGGCGGGTTGTGGCGATCTTCGAAAAGGTTCGTGGCCCGGAGCATCCAGACACGGCCGTCAGCTACAACAACCTTGCCCAACTCTACCGCGCCGCGGGCCGGTTCACCGAGGCTGAGCAGCTGTACCAGCGGGTTGTGGCTATTTTCGAGAAGGTTCTGGGCCTGGAGCACCCACTCACGGCTACCAGCTATAACAACCTCGGCGGGCTCTACGTTTCCATGGGCCGCCCCTCCGAGGCCGAGCCGCTGTTGCGGCGGGCGTTGGGAATCTTCGAGAGAGTTCTTGGCCCGGAGCACCCGCGCACGGGCATGTGCTATTACAACATGGGCAGGCTGCTCCAGCGTCTCGGCAACGAGGCCGAGGCGCGGCTGATGTTGGAGCTGGCTGCGGCGATCAAGGCCAAGCATCCGTATGTGACGTACGGTGATTGAGGGCGCGGGAAAAGCCTCACCCCCTCCCCCTCCCTTGCCTTCCCCTTCCCCTCCTAGTAGAGGGAAACCCTGCCGCGGCCGGGTTCCGGCAGTCCGGCGGCAGGGTTGGAGACGATGAAGCCTATCAATCCCGACGTATTCCGGGCCTATGACATCCGGGGCAAGGTGGACCGGGACTTCGACCCCGAGTGGGTGGAGGTGCTGGGCCGCGCCCTGGGCACGTATTTCGCCGCGCGGGGGTACCGCGCTGCGGCCATCGGGTACGACTGCCGGCACAGCTCGCCGGAGTACGCGGCCCGGCTCTGCGCCGGGCTGTGCTCCACCGGGTGCGACGTGGTGGACCTGGGTATGGTGCCGACCCCGGTGCACTACTACGGCGTGCGCCGGCTGGGGCTCTCGGCCGGGGTCATGGTCACGGCCTCGCACAACCCGCCCCAGTACAACGGCTTCAAGGTCTGGGCCGGCGACTCCACCATCCAGGACGACCAGGTCCAGGAGGTGCGCCGCATCATGGAGGCGGGGCGACTTCATGCAGGGCCGCGGGGCCTATTCCCAGCACGACGTGACCCCGTCCTACATCGCGGAGCTGGCCGGGCTGGCGCGGCTCGACCACCCGGTCAAGGTGGTGGTGGACGGCGGCAACGGCGCGGGCGGCGAGACCTGCGTGGCAGCTTCTGCGCGCGGCCGGGGCCGAGGTGGCGCCGCTCTTCTGCGAGCCGGACGGCGACTTCCCCAACCACCACCCGGACCCGGTGGTGGAGAAGAACGCCCGGGCCCTGGCCGAGCGCGTGCTCGCCGAGAACGCCGCCTGCGGCATCGGCCTGGACGGCGACGGCGACCGCATCGGCGTGGTGGACGAGGCCGGCCGCATGGTCTTCGGCGACAAGCTCCTGGCGCTCTACGCCCGGGAGGCGCTCGCCCGCGTGCCCGGCGGCATGGTCATCGGCGACGTGAAGTGCTCGCACCTGCTGTTCAAGGACATCGCGGCCCACGGCGGCCGGCCCCTCATGGCCCGCACCGGGCACAGCCCCATGAAGCAGGCCCTGCACGACACCGGCGCGCTCATGGCCGGGGAGATGAGCGGGCACATGTTCTTCAACGACCGGTTCTTCGGCTGGGACGACGCGCTCTACGCGGCCCTGCGCCTGGCCGAGATCCTGTCCCGGGCGGGCGGGGCTCCGCTCTCCGCCCTGCTGGACGGCTGGCCCCGGACCTTCTCCACCCCGGAGATCCGGGCCGAGGTGCCCGAGGGCGTGAAGTTCAAGGCCGTGCAGCGCTTCCTGGCGCACTGCCGCGGCCGCTACCCGGTGGACGAGACCGACGGCGCGCGCATCGACTTCGGCGACGGCTGGGCCCTGGTGCGCGCCTCCAACACCCAGAGCGCGCTCACCCTGCGCTTCGAGGCCGAGAGCGAGGCCCGCCTGGCCGAGCTGCGCCGCCTGGTGGAGGAGCCCCTGGCCCGGTTCGTGGAGGAAATCGGCCGGGGCTGAAAACGCCCGGCGTTTTCCTGCTCCGGATCGCGGGAGCGGATTCTCCTGACTTAATTTTCCAGAAAGCGTGACAGGGTGCCGGAAGCGCGGTAAACACTAGCCGCAAACTCCGGCTTCCACTCATGGAGAGAGTATGAAGATCCTCCAGGCCGTGCACATGGAACGGTGCATCGGCTGCCACTCCTGTTCGTTGGCGTGCGCCCGGCTGGTGCACAAGATGCTCTCCTGGGACAACGCGGGCATCCGCATCAAGTCCTCGGGCGGCATGAGCACCGGGTTCGAGGCCCAGCTCTGCGTGGCCTGCGACCCCGCGCCCTGCGCCCGGGCCTGCCCCACCGGGGCCATGGTCCAGCGCAAGGGCGGCGGGGTGAAGTACGACGCCTCCCTGTGCATCCGCTGCGGCGAGTGCGCCCGCGCCTGCCCGGTGGACGCCATCCACCTGGGCAGCGAGGACGGCTCGCCCTACGTGTGCATCCACTGCGGCCGCTGCGTGGGCTTCTGCCCGCACTCCTGCCTGGCCCTGAACGACGTGCCCGAGCGCCGGCCCGCGGTGCTCCCCGAGTTTCCCGACCCGGCCCCGGCCCCCGGGGAAAAGGAGGTGCGGGAATGAACGGCCGGCCCTTCACCATCCTGCACTACGACCTGACCGCGGGCCGGGGCATGCGGCGCGAGTTCTCCGCGCCGGAGGAGAGCCTGGGCGGCTCGGGCCTGGCCGCGGCCCTGTACCGGGAATACGGGCTGCCGGGCGAGCCCCCGTTCCATCCCGGCCAGCCCGTGATCTTCGCGGTGGGGCCGCTCACCGGCTACTTCCCGCTCATGAGCAAGACCGTGTGCGCCTTCCGCTCGCCCTACACCGGCGAGTACGCCGAGAGCCACGCCGGCGGCCGGCTGGCCATGAGCCTGCGCATGGCCGGGTACGACGCCCTGGTCATCACCGGGAGGGCCAAATCCCTGTCGGTGCTGGTGGTGGGCGGCCGGCACATGGAGCTGCACGACGTGCACTACCTGGCCGGCAGCGACGCCCTGTCCGTGGGCAAGCACCTGCGCCGCTTCGGGCACGGGGCCTCGGGCCACCGCAGCACCCTGCGCATCGGCCCGGCGGGCGAGAACCTGGTGGAGACCGCCTGCATCAACGTGGACACCTACCGCCACTTCGGCCGGCTGGGCTCGGGCGCGGCCCTGGGCGCCAAGCGCCTGAAGGCGGTGGTGGTGCTGGGCGACTCGGCCCAGCCCATCCCCGAGGGCAAGGACTACCCCAAGCTCTTCAAGGACATCCACGCCAAGCTCACCACCACGGACATGATGGACAAGTACCACAACCTCGGCACCCCCGAGAACCTGCTTGTCCTGAACCACATCAAGGCCCTGCCCTGGCGCAACCTGCAGCAGACCACCGACCCCGGGGTGGAGGGCATCTCGGGCGAGCGCTTCGCCGAGCAGCTCCTGCTGCGCAAGGCCGCCTGCTCGGGCTGCCCGGTGGGCTGCATCCACATCGGGCTCCTGCGCGAGATGTTCGCGGCCAAGAACGACTACCTCTACCGCCAGGTGGCCTACGACTACGAGCCCCTGTTCTCCTGCGGCTCCATGCTGGGCCTCACCCAGGCCTCGGACGTGCTGGCGGTGATGGACGAGTGCGAGCGCCAGGGCCTGGACGTGATGAGTTCGGGCGTGGCCCTGGCCTGGGCCGTGGAGGCCCTGGCAAAGGGGCTGGTCAGCGAGGAGCAGACCCTGGCGCCCCTGCGCTTCGGCGACGCGGCGGGCTTCCGCCAGGGCATGGTGCACCTGGGCCAGCGCAGCAACGAGTTCTGGCGGGTGCTGGGCTCGGGCGCGCTCAAGGCGGGCGACGCCTACGGCGGCGCGGACTTCGCCTGCGTGCTGGGCCAGGAGATGGCGGGCTACGCCACGGGCGAGGTGTTCTTCGTGGCCGAGGCCCTGGGCTTCCGCCACTCCCACCTGGACTCGGGCGGCTATTCCTACGACCAGAAGGCCAAGGACAAGGACGCGGCCAAGGCCGTGGAGTTCCTGGTCAAGGACGAGCGGCAGCGGGTCATGGTCACCTGCATGGTGGCCTGCCTGTTCGCCCGCGGGGTCTACACCCCGGAGCTGGTGCAGGAGGCCCTGCGCGTGACCGGGCACCCGGAAGCCGCGGACAACCTGGACGCGCTCTCGGGCGAGGTCCAGGCCTGGCGCTGGCGGCTCAAGTTCGACACCGGCTACCATCCGGACCGGGTCCGCATCCCCCAGCGGTTCCTGGAGGTGGAGACCTGGAAGGGGCGCATGGACCCCGTGTTCCTGGGCGACGTCCGGGCCCGCTACACCAAGGCCATCCTGGCCATGGCCGCCCGGCTGCCCGAGTAATACCCCTCGGGCTTGCGCCATTCCGGAAAAGCTGGCACCCAGGCGTCAGCCAAAGTTATTCTTTGCAATCGCGCGGTTTCGCCGCGCTGATGGAGTGACGCCCATGCTCCGACCCCGCACCCTGGTCATCTTCCTGCTCCTGGCCGCCCTGGCCGGGGGCGGCCTGTACTGGTGGCGCTCGGCCAAGGCCCCGGCCGAGCCCAAGATCCTGGAGACCGCCACGGTGGAGCGGGGCACGGTGCGCAAGGAGCTGGACTCCACCGGCATCGTCAAGACCCAGGTGGGCGCCATCGTGAAGATCGGGGCCCAGGCCACGGGCCGGCTCATGGCCCTGCCCGTGAAGGTGGGCGACCGGGTGGACAAGGGCCAGCTCATCGCCCGCATCGACGACCGCGACCTCACCGCCCAGCTGGCCCAGGCCCGGGCCACCCTGGCCCGCGCCCAGGCCGAACTGGCCGTGTCCCGCGCCCAGGAGCAGTACGCCCGGGAGAACCTGGACCGGCAGAAGGACCTCTTCGCCCGCGGCGTGGTGTCCCGCGACGCCCTGGACCAGGCCGAGCGCGACGCCCGGGTTTCGGCCCGCACCCTGGCCGCCAAGCAGGCCGCGGTGGCCGAGGCCGAGGCCTCCATTACCGTCATCGAGACCAAGCTCTCCCACACCCGCATCGAGAGCCCCATCGCCGGGGTGGTGAGCCAGGTCACGGTGCAGGAGGGCGAGACCGTGGTCACCGGCCTGCAGACCGTGAACCTCATCACCGTGCTCGACCCCTCCCGCCTGGAGATGTGGATCTACGTGGACGAGACCGACGTGGGCCAGGTCACCCCCGGCCTGCGGGTGGAGTTCACGGTGGACGCCTTTCCCGGCCGCACCTTCACCGGGGCCATCGGCCGCATCTACCCCGAGCCCGAGATCCGCGACAACATCGTGTACTACCAGGCCCTGGTGGCCCTGGACCCGGACCAGGCCAGCTTCCTGCGGCCCGAGATGACCACCCTGTGCCGCATCGTGGTGCAGGAGAAGCAAGACGCCCTGTCCATCCCCAACGCCGCGCTCAAGTGGGTGGACGGCGAGCAGGTGGCCTACAAGGTGGCGGACGGCAAGGCCGTGCAGGTCAAGCCCAGGCTGGGCCTGGCCGGCCTGGTCCGCTCCGAGGTGCTGGAGGGCCTGGAGGCGGGCGACGTGGTGGCCACCCAGCTGGTCCTGCCCGGGGCCAAGAAGAAGCCCGAGAAGAAATAGCCGTGGCGGGCTCCTTGCTCATAGAGTTGGACAGGGTCGAGAAGACCTACGTCCAGGCCGGGGTGGACACCCGGGTGCTGCGCGGGGTGTCGCTGGCCGTGGGCCGGGGCGAGTTCGTGGCCCTGCAGGGGCCGTCCGGCTCGGGCAAGTCCACGCTGCTGCACATCCTGGGGCTCCTGGAGCGCCCCACCGCGGGCCGCTACCTGCTCTCGGGCGAGGACGTGTCCGGCTTCGCCGACGACCGGCTCTCGGAGCTGCGCAACCGCCACTTCGGGTTCGTGTTCCAGAGCTTCTACCTGATCCCCTACGCCTCGGCCCTGGAGAACGTGCTCCTGCCCGGGCTCTACGGCCCCGAGTCCCGGCGCAGCCTGGAGCACCGCGCCCAGGAGCTGCTGGCCCGGGTGGGCCTGGCCGACCGGGCGTCCTTCAAGCCCTCCCAGCTCTCGGGCGGCCAGCAGCAGCGGGTGGCCATCGCCCGGGCCCTCATCAACCAGCCCGCGGTCATCTTCGCGGACGAGCCCACCGGCCAGTTGGACTCGGCCACCAGCGCGGAGATCATGCAGCTTCTGGCCGACATCTGCACCCAGGGGGCCTCCATCGTCATGGTCACCCACGACGAGGAGACCGCCGCCTTCGCCCAGCGCCGCATCCGCATCCTGGACGGCAGGATTCTCGACAACGGCGGCCCGGGCCCGGCGGAGGGCTAGGCCGTGCGCCGCGCCCTGCGCCTCCTGCCCCGGGTGGCGGGGTTCGCCCTGGACGCGGTGCTGGCCTACCGCCTGCGCTCGGCCTTCGTGATCCTGGCCGTGGCCCTGGGCATCGCCGCGCTCACGGTCATCGTGACGTCCATCGACGGGGCCAACCGCAAGGCCCTGGAGATCGTGGACATGTTCGGCCACGACGCGGTGTTCCTCCTGGGCGGGGACATCGAGAGCCGGGCCGTGGGCAAGCGCACCCTGACCCTCACCTGGGACGACGCCCGCACCATCCGCCAGTCCATCCCCGGGGCCTACCTGGCCGTGCCCATGCGGGCCAAGTCCAACATCACCGCCCGCTTCGGCAGCAGGAACTTCGACCTGCCCGTGGTGGTGGGCACCACCGAGGGCTACGCCCAGGTCTGGAACTGGCCGCTGAGCGAGGGCCGGGACTTCACGGCCGAGGACGTGGCGCACGGGGCCAAGGTGGGGCTCATCGGCGACACCGTGGCCCAGGAGCTGTTCGGCGACCGCTCGCCCGTGGGCCAGATTGTGTTCCTGGGCTCGTTGCCGGTGCAGATCGTGGGCCGCCTCTCCTACCGGGGCCTCTCGGGCGGGGGCGGCTCGGTGGACGACCGCATCGCCATCCCGCTGACCACCCTGGCCCAGCGCTTCAACCTGGACCGCAAGTACTTCCGCGCCATCCGGGTCAAGTTCCACAACCCGGAGTTCATGGACGCGCACGTGGAGAACCTGCGCTCGCTCTTGCGCCACCTGCACCGCATCGCCCCGGACCAGCCCGACGACTTCACCATCCTCACCGCGGACCAGATCCTCCAGTTCCTGGCCATGCTGCGCGGCGGGCTGGTGGCCTTCCTGGGGCTCACCGCGGGCGGGGCCATCCTGGTGGGCGGGTTCGTGCTGGCCAACCTGTTCTCCATCTCGGTGGCCGAGCGCACCACGGAGATCGGCCTGCGCAAGGCCCTGGGCGCGGCCACCTGGGCCATCACCGCCCAGATCCTGGCCGAGGCGGCCATGCTCACCCTGGCCGGCGCGCTCCTGGGCATGGCCTTAGGGATGGGCCTGGGCCAGGCCCTGTCCCGGCTGGGCATCCTGGAGATCCAGTTCTCCATGAAGGTCTTCGCCATCGCCGTGGCCTCGGCCCTGGCCATCGCCGCCATCTTCGGCCTGCGCCCCGCGCGCCACGCCGCCGGCCTGGACCCGGTCCAGGCCTTGCGCCGCAGCGAGGGGTAGGCGTATCGTGGCGTCGGCCCGGGGGCGTGTCCCAGTGAGCGGGCGACGGCGAGCGATGCCCGGGGAGTTCCCCGCAGGAGGGCTGCAGTGCCCGATTCCCAGTATCTCAAGGACGTCCACCCGCTCCCCGGGCAGGCCCTCATGGCGTGGCCCCTGTGGGCCAAGCTGCTCCTGGCGCTCGGGCTCACCCTGGCCACCCTGTGGGGCCGCCTGGCCTTCGGCCACGCCCCCGGCGACCCGCCGAGCCTGGTCCTGTTCGTGCTCCCCATCCTGCTCAGCGCCTACCTGGGCGGCTTCTGGCCGGGACTGCTGGCGACCCTGGCCGCCTTCCTGACCTCCAGCTACTTCCTTCTGTTCCCGCTCGGCTCCTTCGCCATCCGCGACGTCCGCAACCAGATAGGTTGGCTGGCCCTGCTCGTGGTCGGGACCCTGATAAGCCTGCTCCTGGAGGCGCTGCGCCGGGACCGCAGGCGCTTGGCCGCGAGCATCGTCGCGCTGCGGCGCGCCGAGAAGTTCCGCCAGGACGTGGAGCGCATCGTGCGCCACGACGTCAAGTCGCCGCTGCTGGGCCTGCACGCGGCGGCCACCCTCCTGCTGGACGACCAGCGCTGCGACGAGCTGCGGGAACTCCTTCCCGGCCTGGTGCGCTCCACCCGCAACGTCATCAACCTGCTGGACGCCTCGGACAAGGTCCTCCAGATGGAGCAGGGCGGGTACGCGCCCCGGGCCGCGTGGTTCGACCTGGGCGAGGCGGTGGGCAATGCCGGGTTCTCCCTGCGGTCCCTGGCCGAGGCGCGCCGTGTCCGGCTGGCCCGGGCCGGGCTGCTGGCCCCGGCCGAGCCGCCGGCCCCGGTCCTGGTGTACGGCGAGGAGCTGCTCCTGGAGGACATGCTCACCAACCTGCTGAAGAACGCCTTGGAGGCGTGTCCCGCGGGCGGCGAGGTGGGCATCTTCTGCTCGGCCCAGGCGGGCGAGATGCGCATCGCCATCCACAACCCCGGGGCCATTCCCGAGGCCGTCCGGGAGAGCTTCTTCGAGAAGTACGCCACCGCGGGCAAGCCCTTCGGCACGGGCCTGGGCGCGTACAGCGCCCGGCTCATCGCCCAGGCCCACGGGGGCCGCATCGCGTACGAGACCTCGGACGCCGCGGGCACCACGGTCACGGTCGTCCTTCCCCAGCCGGCCGGCCGGCCCTGAGCCGGGGACGGTCCGGAGGGGACCGCGCCGGCCGCCCCGGGGCGGCTCAGGTCTTCGGGAGGCAGGTCACGGCCCTGATTTCCTGCTCCAGTTCCGACCAGTCAATGGGCTTGGCCACGTATCCGTTCATCCCGGCGGCGAGGAACCGCTCCCGATCTCCGGACATGGCGTGTCCGGTGAAGGCGATGACCGGGATGTCCCTGCAGTGTTCTCCCGCCTTCCCCTCGCGGATGGCCTGGGTGGCCTCTATGCCGTCCATTTCGGGCATCTGGACATCCATCAGCACAAGATCGAACCTCTCCTTGCCGAGCTGCCGGAGCGCGGCCGAACCGTGTTCCGCCGTGGTGACGGAGAAGCCCGCCTGCTCCAGGAGCCTCTGGGCCACGGTTCTGTTGACCAGTTCGTCCTCCACCAGGAGGATTCTCTGCACCGTGAGGGGAGGGCCCTCCGAATCAGGGCACGGTTCCGCATCGGCCTCCGGCGCGATCGCCTCGATGGTGAGGCAGAAGCGCATGGTGGTCCCCTCGCCGGGCGAACTCTCGGCGGACATGGTCCCGCCCATGAGGGACACCAGCCGCTTGCATATGGCGAGCCCAAGCCCCGCCCCCTGATAGGACCGGGTGTACCCGCCGTCGGCCTGGGTGAAGGGCGCGAACAGCGCCTTGAGCTTTTCGTCCGGTATGCCGATGCCGGTGTCGGACACGGAGAAGAGAATCCGTCTGCAGCCCGGGGGGGCGACGGGCAACGGATGCACGTCCAGGGTGACCGAGCCCCGCTTGGTGAACTTGAACGCGTTCCCAAGGAGGTTGATGAGGATCTGTTCGATCCGGACGGCGTCTCCCTTGAAGGTCTCCTCGAGAGCCGGGTCGACATGGCGGTGAAAGAGCAGGCCCGACTGTTCGGCCGTAGGCGTGAGGAGGCCGCAGACCTGGTCTATGGACTTGCGCAGATCGAAGGGCGCGGTCTGGATGCCGAGGCTTCCGGCCTCCACGCTGGACAGGTCGAGGATGTCCGAGAGCAGCCGCGTCAACCGCTTGGAGGCGGCGATGGCCATTTCCGAGTATCCCTGCTGCGCCTCGTCCTTGGCGGAGCGCCGGATCAGCTCGATCATCCCGATGATGCCGTTCAGGGGGGTCCGGATCTCATGGCTCATGTTGGCCAGGAATTCCGATTTGGTGCGGCTGGCCTCCTCCGCGGCCTGCCTTGCCTGGAGCATGACGATCTCCAGGCGCTTCCGTTCGGAGATGTCCCGGGTGATGGTGATGACCATGGGCTGGTTTTCGATCATGGCCCCCGAGGCGCTGACCTCGGCGGCGTAGGTGGTGCCGTCCCTTCGCTGGTGAATGGTTTCGAACGTGGCCTGGACCTTGGAGACGTCGGGCATGTCGCTGCGTATCTTCGCTTCGTCGAACTGGGCCTCGAAGTCCCAGGTGTGCCTGCCAACAATGTCCTCGTGCCGGTAGCCCAGCATTCTGGCGAAGCTGGCGTTGGCCTCGAGGACGCAATGGTCGTTGTCGAAGATGGCGATCCCGTCCTTGGCGACCTCCATGAGTATGCGGCGGCGGGCGGCTTCGGACTCCAGCCTCCTCTGGGCGTCCAGCCAATCCGTGATGTCCAGCGCCACGAAGACAAGGTCGCCTCCGGAGTCGTGCGCATCCAGGGGGGTCGCATTCAACAGCACGTCGATAATGGCGCCATCCTTTCTGCGCCATTTCGTCTTGGTGCTTCCGTTGCCCTGCGCCTTGATCATGCGCCGCAGTTCGTCGCCCGCCCGGAGGAATTCCGCCTCATTCGGATACAGGATGCGCGAGCTGCTGCCGACCACTTCATTCTCCGCGTATCCGACCATGGAATAAAACCTGTCGTTGCCCCTGATGAAGACGCGGTTTCTGGAAATGCCTATTCCCACGGGAGCGGCGCGGAACAGGCCCTGCATCAATGCTTCGCGGGAGTGCAGCTCCCTTTCCGCCAGGAGTTGCCCGGTGACGTCTCTCCCTATGGTGAGAATGCAGCGCTGGCCCTGGCGGGCGATGGCCACCGAGGCCAATTCCACGGTCACGGGCGCGCCGCGCGCCGGGAGCAGCACCCGGCGCCATGCGGGAGCCTGCCCGGTCCGGTCCGGTCCGTCGTCCTGGCTGGGCAGGGTGCTGTCCAGGAATTCCTCGGGAAAGAAATCCCGCAGGTTGCGCCCGCACAGTTGCGCCGGGGTCTCGGCGCCAAGCAGGGCCGCCGCCTTCTGGTTGGCCTGGAGGATGAGTCCGTCTCCATGGATGACCATGAGATCGGGCGAAAGCTCGCTCATGAGCCGGCAGCGGTCCTCGCTTTCGCACAGGGCGGCGGCTGCGATTTTTCTTTCGCCGAGCAGGATTCTCGAGTGCATCCAGCCTATTATGCCGCCGGACAGGAGCCCGACGGAAAGGGGGATGCTATAGCCCGCAATCGAATAGTCTGCCCCTAGAAGTGTTCTTTGGACAGTCGAAACGGCTGCCATGATCAGCGCGCCGATGCTTGCTGAAATGACTGCGTAGCGCCTTGATTCCGTACTCATGCTGATTGACGCAAGGAGTTCCTTGCCTACAGCTATACGTAGAGACTCGTCTCTTCGCAACCGAGATTTATCCAACTCCCCCGTAGAAAGGTAGAACTTTCCGGCATGGCCTGCTGCGCGGGGGGCTGCCCGGGGCACAGGCAGGTGGAGCCGTCCCGGACCATGCGGTTGCAATGCGTGGACCGAACCCGGACAGGCCGGACGTTTGCGGCCGGCGCGGGTTTCTCCTGGCGGAAGGGTCGGGTGTCTGGGGAGGCGCGTCGAGCCGTAACCTTCCCGGCGCGACGACCGGAGTTGGGCAGGAGAACAACTTGGACACTGTATTTCATGTCTGTGACAAAACGGTGTCAGCGCGGCGAACCGGCGGCCGAGCGCGCCACGGAGACGGGCCTGCGCCGCGCCTCCCGCCTGGGCCCGGTCCAGGCCCTGCGCCGCGGCGAGGGGGAGGGGCCTCCTTCCGGCGCAACGCGCCGGGTGCGTAGTTTCCCCCTGGGCCACGGGTAACTCCCCCACCCCTGCCGGTGAATTCCCTGTCCCGGGCTCCGGGTCCAGGGTGTTTTCCGTGGCGTGGGAACCCAGAAAGAATGTTGCGGAATAGGGCAGGTCTGATATATTGACGGTACGTGCATTTTGAATTTCATTTCTGGGGGGAATCAGAGGGCCGCAAAGGCTTTTCGCTCAATAGAGACGAGGTGAATCAATGTTCAAGAAGAGTATCAGCACCATCCTGGTCCTGTCCGTGTCCCTGGCCATCCTGGTCAGCATCGTGGGCCTGGTCCTGTACGTGGCCGGGTCCTCGCGGGAGCTGGCCCTGGGCCTGGAGGGCCAGGCCATGGTCCGGTTCGCGGACCAGACCGGCGAGATACTGTCCAGCCATCTGGACAATTACGCCGACCTGGCCAACACCCTGGCCGCCCTGGACGAGGTGAAGAACGCCCTGGACTGGGACGAGACCCGCAAGGCCGACACCACCCTGGCCTCGGCGCTCAAGGGCCACGACGGGCTCTGGGCGGCCTTCGTGTTCAAGCCCGACGGCAAGGTGGTGGCCGGGTTGAACGCCAGGGGCGAGGCCATGGCCGGCGCGGACCGCGGGGACCGGGACTACGTGAAGGCCATCGCCGGGGGCAAGGAGAGCTACGTGTCCCCGGGCATCCTCAAGGCCAAGAGCGGGGAAGGGGACATGTACATCTTCGCCGTGTCCGTGGCCGTGCGCAGCAAGGACGGCAAGCTCCTGGGCGGGGTGGGCGTGTTCCCGCGCTGGGACGCGTTCACCTCCCGGTTCCTGGATCCGGTGCGCTTCGGCGACCGCGGCTACCCCTTCATGCTCGACGGCAAGGGCGTCATCATCGCCCACGCCACGGACAAGAGCCTGCTGCTCAAGGACATGTCCGAGGTCCCCTTTGTCAAGACCGCCCTGGCCATGGACCAGGGCAGCGTGACCTACGACTGGAAGGGCGACGAGAAGTTCATGGCCATCTACACCCTGCCCGAGACCGGGTGGAAGCTGTGCATGAGCGCCTACGTGGACGACCTCACGGCCACCGCCGTCACCCAGCGCAACGTGCTGGCCGGGGTGGGCGCGCTGCTCATCGCCGTGCTGGTGGCCATCGTGGTCCTGCTCATGCGCCGGCTGGTGGTGCAGCCGGTGGGCCGCATCGTGGACTTCTCCACCGCGGTGGCCGGCGGCGACTTCAAGGCCGCCCTGGCCGGGACCTACAAGTACGAACTGGCCCACCTGGCCGAGAACCTGCGGGAGATGGTGGCCCAGCTCAAGAACCGGCTGGGCTTCAGCCAGGGCCTCCTGGACGGGCTCACCCTGTCCTGCCTGGTGGCCGACCCCCAGGAGAGGCTGGTGTACGTGAACCAGCCCGTGCTGGACTTCCTGGAGCTGCCGGGCAGCCCCCGGGACTACCTGGGCCAGACCGTGTCCGAGTTCTTCTACGGCGAGAAGGGCCGGCCCTCCATCACCGGCAAGGCCATGCAGCAGAAGGCCCCGATCCGCGGGGTGCAGGTGGAGGTCAAGACCCGCCAGGGCAACTCCCGCTTCACCCAGGCCGACGCCGCGCCCATGTACGACCTGGACGGGAACCTCATCGCCGGGTTCGCCATCTTCTCGGACCTCACCGAGCTGAAGGCGCAGCAGGACGTCATCGCGGCCCAGAACGCGAAGATCGCCAAGGCCGCGGATGCCGCCACCTACATCGCCAACCAGGTGGCCTCGGCCGCGGACGAGCTGGCCGCCCAGGTGGAGGAGTCCAGCCGCGGCACCGAGAACCAGCGCGAGCGCACCGCCGAGGCCGCCACCGCCATGGAGCAGATGAACGCCAGCGTGCTGGAGGTGGCGCGCAACGCCTCCACCGCCGCGGAGCTGGCGGAGAAGGCCAAGCTCCGCGCCACCGACGGCCTCACCCAGGTGGAGTCCGTGGTGGCCACCATCAACTCCCTGGGAACCCGGGCCGAGGAACTGGGCCAGGACATGGCCGAGCTGGGCCGGGAGGCCGAGGACATCGGCCGCATCATGGGCGTCATCTCGGACATCGCGGACCAGACCAACCTGC
>DKEU01000151.1 GCA_002452635.1 Desulfovibrionaceae bacterium UBA6814
AGCTCAGTTGGTAGAGCAGCTGATTCGTAATCAGCAGGTCCGGGGTTCAAGTCCCCGCGCTGGCTCCAGATTTCTCGGGCTTGCGGACCTTCCGACAAGCCCTTTTTCTTGACAGTACGCCACGTTGACGGGAAAATCCGCATCCAGGACACTCAACCCGGCTTGCCTGGGACCGGTGTATCGGCAGGCCAACCTGGAGGAGCGCCCATGAGCGCACGCATCATCACCAAGCGGGAGCTCATCCCCGGGATGACCAGCCTGATGGTCCTCCACTCCCCGCACATCGCCAGCAAGGCCAAGCCCGGCAACTTCCTCATCATGCGGGTGCACGCCCAGGGCGAGCGCATCCCCCTGACCATCGCCGACGCCGATCCCGCGGCCGGGACCATCACCATCGTGTTCCTGGTGGTGGGCAAGACCACCGCCCGCCTGAACCTCCTGCACGAGGGCGACGTGATCCCCGACGTGTGCGGCCCCCTGGGCAAGGCCACCCACATCGAGCAGAAGGGCAACGTCATCTGCGTGGGCGGCGGCACCGGGGTGGCGGCCATGTACCACATCGCCAAGGGCCACTACCTGGCGGGCAACACCGTGACCGCGGTCATCGGCGCCCGCACCAAGGCCCTCCTGCTCTTCTACAACGAACTCTCCCACTTCTGCTCCGAAGTGCTGGTGGCCACCAACGACGGCAGCATGGGCGTGCAGGGCCTGGTCACCGACGCGCTCCGGGAGCGCCTGGGCCGGGACGACGAGATCGCCGAGGTGGTGGCCGTGGGCCCGGTGCCCATGATGGAGGCGGTGGCCGAGGTCACCCGTCCCCTGGGCATCAAGACCACCGTGAGCCTGAACACCATCATGGTGGACGGCATCGGCATGTGCGGCGCGTGCCGCTGCACCGTGGACGGCGAGATGCGCTTCGCCTGCGTGGACGGGCCGGAGTTCGACGCGCACAAGGTGGATTTCGGCGAGCTGCGCAAGCGGCTGGAGCAGTTCCACGGCCAGGAGCGCGCGGACCTGGAGCGCTTCAAGAAGCAGTTCGGGACCGGGGAGGTATAGCCATGGCCAGGAAGAAGATCGTCCCCCGGATCGACATGCCGGTGCAGGATCCGGCCGAGCGCGTGCACAATTTCCGCGAGGTGGCCCTGGGCTACTCCCTGGAGCAGGCCATGGCCGAGGCGTCCCGGTGCCTGCAGTGCAAGAAGCCCGCGTGCCGTGCCGGCTGCCCGGTGGAGATTGACATCAAGGGCTTCATCGCCCCCCTGGTCAAGGGGGACGTGGCCGGGGCCTATGCGGTGCTGCGCGAGTACAACTCCCTGCCCGCGGTGTGCGGCCGGGTCTGCCCCCAGGAGACCCAGTGCGAGGGCGCCTGCATCCTTGGCAAGATGGGCGGCAAGATGGGCGGCAAGAAGGGCGGGGAGCCCGCCGAGCCCGTGGCCATCGGCCGGCTGGAGCGCTTCGTGGCCGACAATTTCCACGCCCTGTCCGCCTGCGAGGTGCTCACCGGCGGCAACGCCTGCAAGCTGCCCCGCCAGGACCTGAAGGTGGCCTGCATCGGGGCCGGCCCGTCCTCCCTCACCGTGGCCGGCTACCTGGCCGCGCGCGGGGCCAAGGTGGAGGTCTACGAGGCCTTGCACGAGCTGGGCGGGGTGCTGGTCTACGGCATTCCCGAGTTCCGCCTGCCCAAGCAGGTGGTCAAGCGGGAGATCGACGCCCTGCGCACCCTGGGCGTGGAGTTCCACACCAACTGGGTGGGCGGCAAGACCTTCACCATCCGCGAGCTGTTCGTGTGGGGCTTCAACGCCGTGTTCGTGGGCGTGGGCGCGGGCCTGCCGCGCTTCCTGAGCATCCCCGGCGAGGGCCTGGTGGGCGTGTTCTCGGCCAACGAGTACCTGACCCGGGCCAACCTGGGCCGGGCCTACGCCTTCCCCACCTACAGCACGCCCATTTTCCCGGCCAAGGACGCGGTGGTGGTGGGCGGCGGCAACGTGGCCATGGACGCGGCCCGCACCGCCCTGCGCCTGGGCGCGGAGCGGGTCACCATCGTCTACCGCCGCACCCGCGACGAGATGCCCGCCCGCCGCGAGGAGATCGAGCACGCCGAGGAGGAGGGGGTGCGGTTCGAGCTGCTCGCCAACCCGGTGGAGCTGTTCGGCGACGACAAGGCCCGGCTCACCCACATCCGCCTGGAGCGCCAGGCCCTGGGCGAGCCCGACGCCAGCGGCCGGCGCAAGCCCGTGCCCACGGGCGAGCACTTCGACATCCCGGCCCAGATGGTCATCATGGCCGTGGGCACCCGGGCCAACCGGGTGCTGCTGGAGGCCTCCCCGGACCTGTCCCTGAACAAGTGGGGCTATATCACCGTGAACGAGGAGACCGGCGAGACCTCCATCCCCAACGTGTTCGCGGGCGGCGACATCGTGACCGGCGCGGCCACGGTCATCTCCGCCATGGGCGCGGGCCGGCGCGCCGCCAAGGAGATCGCCAAGCGGCTGGGCATCGCCAACGGCGACTAGCAGACCGTTGAAAATTCCGCGATGGCTGCGTTGCTCGAAACCGGCAAACCCTCACGTATGTCCAGATACGCTTCGGGCTTGACGGTTTCTCGCGCCTTGCCCTCGTGGTTTTTGAACGGTCTGCTCTAAGAAACCTATTCCTCTGCTTGGCTTGAAACAGCAAGTCAGGACGGCGCGCCCCCGGGCGCGCCGTCTTCATTTTTATGGGCAAACCCGGCGGCACCTTCCGCCGGGCCGGGTCCTGTGCTAGACTCGGGCATGGCCGAACCGCAAGACACCACCGGAAAGAAAGGACGCCGGGCCCGGCGCTGGCTGGCCTGGATCGCGGGCCTGGTGCTGGCCCTGGAGCTGGCCGGGTTCCTCCTGGTCCCGCCCCTGGTCCGCTCCCAGCTCGAATCCGGCCTGTCCGGGGCCCTGCACCGCGCCACCCGGGTGGAGCGGGTGCGCTTCAACCCCCTCACCCTGGCCCTGAGCGTGGAGGGGCTCGCGGTGAGCGAGCCCGACGGCTCCCAGACCTTCCTGTCCTGCGGCCGGCTCTTCCTGGACCTGGACGTCCTGTCCCTGCCCACCCTGTCCCTGCGCGCCTCCCGGTTGCGGGTGGAGGAGCCCTATGTGCGGCTGGCCTTCACCGGCAACGGCACGGCCAACTTCTCGGACCTGTTGGCCGGGGAGGACGGGGAGGGCGCGGCCCCGGCCGACTCGGGCGGGGGCGCGGCCCTGCCCGTGGTCCTGCACAGCCTGGCCGTGTCGGGCGGGCATTTCGTCATCGAGGACCAGGTCCTGGGCAAGCGGCACGAGGTGCGGAACTTCGACCTGGCCATCCCCTTCGCCTCCAGCCTGCCCGAGGACAGCGCCGCCTACGTGGAGCCCACTCTGTCCGCCGAGGTGAACGGCCGGCCGGTGCGCTTGCGCGGCCGGACCCTGCCCTTCACCGCCACCCGCCGCACCGAGTTCGACTTCGGCCTGGAGGACGCGGACCTGGCCGAGTACTGGGCCTACGCCCCGGCGCCCGCGGGCCTGGCCCTGACCTCGGGCCGGCTGTCCTGCAACGCCTCGGTGGTGCTGGAGCAGGCCGGTGAGCTCCTGCCCCTGCTCTTCGTGCGCGGCGGCTTCAGCCTGCGCGACCTGGCCCTGGCCGGGCCGGGGGGCGGGCAGTTGGCCGCGTTGGATTCCCTGGATTTCGACCTGGCCCGCTTCAGTCTGCTGGAGCGCCGCCTGGACCTGGACCGGGTGGCGGTGCGCGGCCTGCGCGCGGACCTCACCCGCCGCCCGGACGGCGGCCTGGACTGGGCCGGCTTGGTTCCGGCCGGGGGCGACGTGGAGGCCGCGTCCACCCCGGGGCCGCCCTTCGTGGTGTCCTGCAACCGGCTGGACCTGGAGGAGGGCGCACTGCGCTTCACGGACCAGGCCGCACCAGGCGGGTTCAGCGCCCGCCTGGACGGCGTGGCCCTGCACGCGGCCAACGCCACCACCGGCCCCGGCCGGGCGGACTTCGCCTTGAGCGCCAAAGGGGCCGTGGACCTGTCGGTCACGGGCGGCCTGTCCCTGGAGCCCCTGGACCTGGACGCGGCCGTGACCCTGGCCGGCCTGTCCCTGCCCTCCCTGGCCCCCTACCTGGGCGACGCCTTGCCGGCCAAGGTGGCTGCGGGCACCGCCGGCCTGTCCGGCCGGGTGCGCTACAGCCCCAAGGGCCTGGCCCTGTCCGGCCTGGACCTGGCCGTGGCCGGCCCGGCCCTGGCCCTGCCCGGGGTGGCCCAGCCCTTCCTGCGCCTGGACCGGCTGGCCCTGGCCGGGGCCTCCCTGGACCTGGCCGGCCGCAAGGCTGGGGCGGAGTCCCTGCGCCTGGAGGGCGGCCGGCTCGCGGCCGAGCGCCGGGCGGACGGGACCGTGGACCTGATGGGCCTGGCCCCTGCGAGTGCGGGCGGCGAGGAGGCCGTGGCGGCCGAGCAGGCCGGACCGGCCTGGGACGTGCGCCTGGGCAGGGCCGAGGTGGCGGGCCTGGGCGTTGAGTTCCGGGACCTGGCCGCCGGCCCCCAGGCGCGGCTGGCCCTGGCGTCGCTGGACGTGACCCTGGAGAATCTCGGCCTGGACCTGGCCCGGCCCGTGCCCCTGCGCCTTGCCGCTGCGCTGCGGCCCGGCGGCAAGCTGGAGATGGCCGGGACCCTGGTCCCGTCTCCCCTGGAGCTGCACAGCCGGCTGGAGCTTGCCGGCCTGCCCCTGCCCTTGGTCCGGCCCTGGCTGCCCCAGGGCCTGGCGGCGCGGCCCGAGCGGGGCTCCTTCACCCTGGCCGGCGACCTGGGCCTGGCGGTTGGGCAGGAGTTCACCCTGGATTTCACCGGCGATGCCGAGCTGCGCGGCCTGGGCCTGGCCGCCCGGGAGCGGCGCGAGGCGGCCAGCCTGGACCTGGCCCGGGTGGCCGGCCTGCGCCTGGGCCTGCCCGGCGGCCGCGTCCGGGCCGACGAGGTGGAGGTGGAGGAGGTGCTGCTCCCGGATCCCGGCGGGGAACGGCCGACCCTGTCCCTGGGCCGGCTGCGCGCCCAGGGCCTGGACCTGGACCTCGCCGCTCGCGCCGCCGCCCTGGACAGCCTGACCCTGGCCGCGCCCGCGGCCTGGCTGGAGCGCACCGCCGCCGGCATGAACCTGGCCCGGACCCTGGAGTC
>DKEU01000167.1 GCA_002452635.1 Desulfovibrionaceae bacterium UBA6814
CATGGCGGACATGGCCCGGGAGGGCCTGGAGGCGCGGCTCACGGCCATGCCCTACGCGGTGGACGCCGACGCCTACCGCGCCCGCCTGGAGCTGGAGATCGAGGTCATCAAGGGCATGGGGTTCGCGGGCTACTTCCTCATCGTGGCGGACTTCATCAACTGGGCCAAGGACAACCGCATCCCGGTCGGCCCGGGCCGCGGCAGCGCGGCCGGCTCCCTGGTGGCCTACGCCCTGCGCATCACCAACCTGGACCCCATCCCGTACAACCTGCTGTTCGAGCGCTTCCTGAACCCCGAGCGCGTGTCCATGCCGGACATCGACGTGGACTTCTGCGAGCGCCGGCGGGGCGAGGTCATCCGCTACGTGTCCGAGAAGTACGGGGAGGACCAGGTCTCCCAGATCACCACCTTCGGCACCATGAAGGCCAAGGCCGTGGTGCGCGACGTGGGCCGGGCCCTGGGGCTGACCTTCGCCGAGACCGACAAGATCGCCAAGCTCATTCCCGAAGACCTCAAGATGACCATCGCCAAGGCCCTGGACATGGAGCCGGAGCTGACCCAGGCGGCCAAGGCCGACCCGCGCGTGGCCAAGCTCCTGGACGTGTGCAAGCGCCTGGAGGGCATCCACCGCCACGCCTCCACCCACGCCGCGGGCGTGGTCATCGCCGACCGGCCGCTCACCGACTACCTGCCGCTCTACCGGGGCAAGAAGAACGAAATCGTCTCCCAGTTCGACATGAAGATGGTGGAGAAGGTCGGGCTCATCAAGTTCGACTTCCTGGGCCTGCGCACCATGACCGTGCTGCAGGACTGCCTGGACATCATCTCCGAGGGCGGGTTCGACGCCCCGGACCTGGACACCCTGCCCCTCACCGACGAGAAGACCTACGCCCTGTACTCCCGCGGCGACACGGACGGCATCTTCCAGGTGGAGTCCGACGGCATGCGCCGCTATCTGCGCATGCTGCGGCCCACGGTCTTCGACGACCTCATCGCCATGCTGGCCCTGTACCGGCCCGGCCCCCTGGGCTCGGGCATGGTGGACGAGTTCATCAAGCGCAAGCACGGCGAGGCCGAGGTGAAATATCCCCTGCCCAGCCTGGAGCCGGTGCTCAAGGACACCTACGGGGTCATCGTCTACCAGGAACAGGTGATGAAGATCGCCCAGGTGGTGGCCGGCTACACCCTGGGCGGCGCGGACCTCTTGCGCCGGGCCATGGGCAAGAAGAACCCCGAGGCCATGGCCGCCCAGCGCCAGGTGTTCATGGAGGGCGCGGCCAAGAACGGGGTGGAGGCCAAGACCGCGGGCGAGATCTTCGACCTCATGGAGAAGTTCGCGGAGTACGGGTTCAACAAGTCCCACTCCGCGGCCTACGCCCTCATCTCCTACCACACCGCCTATCTCAAGACCCATTTCCCCACCCAGTTCATGGCCGCGCTCATGACCTCGGAGCTGTCCAACCAGGACAAGATCCTGAAGTACATCGGCGCGTGCCGGGACATGGACATCGCGGTGCGCCAGCCCGACGTGAACCAGTCCATGCGCCACTTCACCGTGCCCGAGCCCGGGGTGGTGGTGTTCGGCCTGGGCGGGGTCAAGAACGTGGGCGACGAGGCCATCCGCGAGATCGTGGACGCCCGCGTTGCGGACGGCCCCTATGCCTCGCTGCTCGACCTGTGCACCCGGGTGAACCTGCGCAAGGTCACCAAGCGCGTGCTGGAGAGCCTGATCAAGGCCGGGGCCATGGACAGCCTGGGCGCGCCGCGCCGGCACCTGCTGGAGAACCTGGACCGGGCCGTGGCCGTGGCCCAGAAGCGGGCCAAGGACAAGGACTCGGGCCAGATGTCGCTCCTGGCCATGGCCGGGGGAGCGCCGCCTCCGCCCCTGCCCGGCCTGGGCCTGCCCGACGACGGACCGGCTCCGGAGGAATGGTTGGAGGACGAGAAGCTCAGGCAGGAAAAGGAGGTGCTGGGCTTCTTCCTGTCCAGCCACCCGCTGCTGGCCTTCCGCCGCGAGCTCAAGCGCCTACGCCTGTCCGACCTGGACCGGGCCGCGGACCTGCCGCACAAGCAGGAGGTGCGCCTGGCCCTCATCGTGACCGCCACCAAGGAGCACTACACCAAGAAGGGCGACAAGATGGCCTTTCTCACGGTGGAGGATCTCACCGGCTCGGGCGAGATGACCCTGTTCCCGGACATCTGGAAGGACGCCAAGCCCCTGGTGGAGGCGGACGAGCCGCTGTTGGTCACCGCCGAGGTGGACGGCCGCAACAGCGTGCCCGCCGCGGCGGCTTCCGCATCCGGCGGCGACGACGAGGAGCAGCCGCCCAAGGTGGCCAAGCTGCTGGCCAAGACCGTGGGCCGCCTGGCCGACGCGCTGACCTCCACCAACGAGCCGGTGGTGCTGGACCTGCCGGGCAACGCCCTGGACGAGGCGGGCCTGGCGCGGCTCACCGCCCTGGCCAAGGCCCACCCCGGCCAGACCCCCCTGCGGCTGCGGCTCATCCTGCCCGACTGCGACTGCACCCTGGAGCTGGCCAAGGACCACTGCGTGTTCGTCTCCCCCGAGTTCTGGCGCGCGGTGGACGACTGGCTGGGGAGGCCGTGATGACAGCGAAAGGAACCTGGACCGTGGGCGTGCGCGAGGAGTTTTCCGCGGCGCACCGTTTGGAGAACTACGGGGGCAAGTGCGAGGAGCTGCACGGCCACAACTACACGGTGGAGGCCGAGGTGGAGGGCCGCGCCACGGATCCGGCCACCGGGCTGCTCCTGGACTTCAAGGACCTGCGCGGCCACCTCAAGGCCGTGCTGGCCGGCCTGGACCACCACTTCCTGAACGAGGCCCCCTGCCTGGAGGGCGTGAACCCCTCGTCCGAGCACCTGGCCCGCTACATCTTCGGCGCGCTCAAGGAGCGCCTGGCCCCCCTGCCCGTGCGCCTCGTCCTGGTCCGGGTCTTCGAGAAGCCCGGCCAGTGGGCGGCATACAGGGAGTGATTTAAAACTTTGTGTATAATATATAGCTTAGATAGGAGTTGTTATGGATGATGATGAATGCACTAGAAAAGCGATTGAACTGCTTGAGCAAGGTTTACGCGAAAAGATAATTACATCAAAGGTTGGAATTCTGTCAGAGGGTCTGGATGCAATCGACGATTGTTTTTCTGATGATGAAAAAGAAAATGAGCGGATAAATAATATTAAAATAGCATACTTAAAAAAGTATTTGAGAGATATGCAATTGCATTGTGATACTATGGATGAAGAAGATGTATGCGCCTTCCTTCACAGTATTTTTTTTAAAAAGTACCAAGAGATTGAGGAGTTAAAAAAACAAAACCAGGAATTGAAGTTTATTTATGATGAGCTGTTTAAATGTCCGCCTGTAAAGAAATGCGTTAAAAAGATTGTTGATAGTCTAGAAAGCAACAATAACTAACTATGGTTAGTTTACGTCCCCAGCCCTTACCCCGGCCTTGACCATGCCCGCCGCGATGAGGTGGTGGAAGGGGCGGATGAGGTTGAAGTAGAGCGGGCCGGTCCAGTGGCGGTAACGCACCACGGTGCAGGCGTGGAAGCGGGTCAGGCCGTCCGGCAGGGGCTCGGCCAGCACCACGATCCAGCCGTTCAGGTGCCGGTCCCCGGCCTCGGCCATCCAGAAGTCGTCCTCCCGGGCCGCGGACACCGTCAGGAATTTAATGTTTCCCCCAGGATGCATGGGCACGTCCTCGGGCCGCAGCGGCGGGCCCTCGGTCAGGTCCGCATGGCTCAGGCCCAGCAGCTTGGCCAGGCCCCCGCGCAGCCAGAAGAGCAGGCGCATCCAGCCCGGGGACCACGAGAGCATCCCGGCGACGAACCGGCGCAGGCCGACCCGGCCCTGCGCGGTCTTCACGTCCACGTGGTCCGCCTCCCGCGCTTCGGGCAGGACCTCCTCCAGGCGTTGCCGGACCGTCGGGGCGTCGCTTCCGGGCATGGGCGTCCTCCTGGCTCTGGTTGGCGACCCTGTCTTCCTTTCCTTTCAGAGGGATACGCTCAGGGCGTCGCAACCGTCAACGCCGCCGGGCCGCGGCGGCAAATCCCGCTTCCGCTGGCGGGAAGAGTCGGGTACGGTGCGCTGCCATGCGGCTGGTGATCCAACGGGTGTCCGAGGCCGGCGTCACGGTGGACGGCCGGGTGGTCGGGGAGATCGGCCCCGGCTTCCTGGTGCTGGTGGGGTTCGGGGCGGACGACCCCGCGGACCTGCCCCGGCGGAAGGTCTGGTCCCAGATGCTCGACAAGCTGGTGAACCTGCGGGTGTTCCCGGACGAGGCGGGCAAGCTCAACCGCTCGCTCCTGGACACCGGCGGCCAGGTGCTGGCGGTGTCCCAGTTCACCCTCTACGCCGACTGCCGCAAGGGCCGGCGGCCCTCGTTTCATCTTGCCGCGGACGCGGCCCTTGGGCTACAGTTGTACACTGATTTCGTGTCCGGCCTGGCGGCGCTGTTGCCCGGCCGGGTGGAGCAGGGGGAGTTCGGGGCGGAGATGGACGTGCGCCTGGTCAATGCCGGGCCCGTGACCATCGTGTTGGACAGCGGCGATTTCAAAGGATAGCCCCATTCGCTTGAAATTCCCTGCGATCTGTGCGTAGTAGCTCGGGAATACGGAGAACCGCCAGACCCAGGGCGCGCCGGCGCGGCCGAGAAGCCCCGCCGCGCCCCGCGCCCCAAGGAGCCCCAGCACGGTGCACCGCGGCGAGAACAAGGATACCGTCACCATCCTGGTGGTGGACGATTCCCGGACCATGCGCAACCTCCTGGAGCGCCTGCTCGGGGACTTCTCCTACCGCGTGCTCCTGGCCGAGGACGGGGAGGAGGCGCTGGCCGTCTACGCCGAACAGGCCCCGGACATCCTGCTCCTGGACATGAACATGCCCCGCCTGGACGGGCTGGGGGTCATCAGCGCCATCCGCGGCGAGCACGGGGACCAGGAGACGCTCATCATCATGGTGACCTCCATCGAGTCCCAGGGCCTCAAGCTCTCGGCCTTTTCCGCCGGGGTCAACGACTTCCTGAACAAGCCCTTCGACCGGGCCGAGCTGCTGGCCCGGGTGGCGGCCGCGGCGCGCCAGGTGCGGCTGAACCGCAGCCTGCGCGAGGCCGCGGAGACCATCGCCGCGGAAATGGACCTGGTGGCCAGCCTGCAGACCCGGCTTTTGCCCGCCGGGCCCCCGGACCTCCCGGGGGTCACGGTGCAGAGCGTGTACCGCCCCTCGGGCCGCGCCAGCGGCGACTACTTCGACCATTTCCCCATCGCCGACGGGGTGCTGCGGGTGGTGGTGGCCGACGTGTCCGGGCACGGGGCCCGGGCCGCCTTCCTCATGGGCATCGTGCGCACCCTGTTCCACCTGGGCCGCTCCCACGCCCTGCGCCTCACCGACACCCTGGCCCTCATCAACACCCATCTCATGGACATCCTGGGCAACGAGCCGGATTTCGTGTCCGTGCTGGCCGTGGACATCGACGTCAGGCGGGGCAAGCTCACCTACGTCAACGCCGGCCACCCCCCGGGCATGCTGCGCACCGGCGAGCAGGCCCAGGCCCTTACCCCCACCTCGCCGGTGCTGGGCTTCTTCGACCTGACCTTCGAGCCCCGGGTGCTGGCCCTGCCCCCGGATTCCGGGCTGTTTTTGTTCACCGACGGGTTCTACGACTGGGAGATGGCCCCGGGCGAGCTCATGGACCTGGACGCCTTCTGGGAGCTGGCCGCGTCCGTGGAGGCCACCGGCGACTTCCTGGGCGAGGTCCTGGCCCAGGTGGAGTGGAAGAAGCTCTCCCACGGCAAGTTCCGGGACGACGTGTCCGCCCTGTGGATCCGGGTAGCCCCCGGGGCCGTGGTCCTGCCCGCGTCCTCCGAGGACGCCGCGTGCGAGGCCGACGCCGACCCGGTGCGGGAATACTGCCTGCGCTCCCGGGCCACAGCCCCGGCCGCGCGCCGGCTCTCCCGGGCCGCCCTGGCCCTGGCCGGGGACCACGTGAGCGGCGAGGCCGTGCTCTACGACCTGGACCTGGCCCTGGCCGAGGCCTGCGCCAACGTGGTGGAGCACGCCTATGCCCCGGATGCGCCCGGGGACCTGGAGATCCGCCTGCGGCTGGTGCGCGGGGAGTCGGTGCAGGTGGAGGTGCGGGACTTCGGCCCGGGCTTCGCCCTGGACGGCGCGGTTCGGCAGGCGCCCGCCCCGGATGCGGAGTCCGGCCGCGGGGTGTACATCATCTCCCGGCTCATGGACGAGATGCAGGTGCGCCGCGAGGGCGACGCCAACGTGGTGGGCTTCACCAAGCGCGTCGGGAAGGACGCATGGAAGCCCTGCGCCTGACGCGCCGCGGCCGTCTCTGCCTGGCGGCCGTCGCCGGGGAGCTGGCCAACGAGCGGGTCGCGGCGGTGCGCTGCGGCCTGGAGCAGGCCCTGGAGGAGCCCGGCTGCGGGGTGCTGGTGGTGGACCTGGCCGGGGTGCCCTTCCTGGACAGCTCGGGCATCGGGCTTTTGGTGTCCCTGGCCGCCCGGGCCAAGGCCGCGGGCTGCGGGTTCTATTTGCTCGAGGTGAGCCCCCAGGTGCGCAAGACCCTTGAACTCGTCCAGCTCATCTCGTATTTTGATGTGCTGGCCGGCCGGGATCAGCTCGCCGGTCTGGAGGCCCCGGACCCCGTGGCGGAAGCGTAGCTCCCATGCCGTATTCCCTGGCTCTGTACTTCGACCCCGGCTTCGACTACCTGCACCTGCACCCCAGGGAGCTGGTGGACGGCTCGGTGGACCACCGCAACATGGGCTACGTGCACAACGTGCGCCAGGGCGAGGTCCTGGCCGAGTGGCGAGACGGCGCGGAGCCCGCGGGCCCGGTGGTCGAGCTCGCGGAGCGGGTGCTGCCCGCCGGCCCGGGCACCGCGCCGGACCCGGGCAACCCGGACCGGCTCCTGGCCGCGGTGGACGGCTATCCCGTGCTGCTGGACGGCGAGGTGCGGGTCAAGACCCTGCTCAACGTGCGGCAGGAAGTGGGCGTGCGCACCGGCAACGTGCAGTTCGTGGCCGACGTGGCGGTGCACGGGGCGGTGCGCTCCGGGTTCTCGGTGGCGGGCCGCAGCGTGCTCGTCAAGGGCGTGGTGGAGGCGGCCCTGGTCCGGGCCGAAGCCTCCCTGTCCTGCGAGGGCGGGGTCAAGGGCGCGGGCAAGGCCCTGCTCAAGGCCGGGGAGAACCTGCGCCTGCCCTTTGCCGAGAAGGCCATGCTCCTGGCCGGCAAGAACCTGCTGGTGGACGGGGCCTGCATGCACTGCGAGGTCTTCGCCGGCGGCCGGGCCGCGGTGAAGGGCCTGCTGGTGGGCGGCGCGGTCTACGCCTCCAGCATGGTCTACGTGGAGGAGCAACTGGGCGGCGGCCTGGGGGCCGAGACCCTGGTGCTCCTGGGCTACGACGCCATGGCCCTGAACAAGGCCATGCTGGTGGAGCGCCGCATCAAGGAGGAGACCCGGCGGCTGGAGGAGCTCACCGCCCTGTCCGCGGGCAACCCCTCCCTGCGCGAGGAACTCACGGAGAAGCTCCTGGCCTGCCAGGACAAGCTGGACCGCTTCAAGGCCCGGCACAACGAAATTTGGCAAGGGATCCACGCCCGGGCCGACCTGGAGAGGTGCGCGGTGATCGTGCCCGGCAAGGTCCGCCCGGGGGTCGAGGTGTGCATCGGCGGCTCGTGCCTGGAGGTCGACGACTTCCTGGAGAACGTGCGCTTCAGCTACAAGGACGGCGAGGTGGTCTGGTCCTCGCCCGCGACCTGATGTCATGGATATCGCAACGTTAATCGGCATCGTCATGGGCCTGGGGCTCATCGTCGGGGCCATCATGTTCGGCGGCGGCGCGCTGGGGGGATTCTTCGACATCCCCTCGGTGCTGGTGGTCATCGGCGGCTCCATGGCCTCCATCCTGGTCATGTTCCCCCTCAAGGTGGTGTTCAAGAGCTTCTCGGTGGCCATGAAGGCCTTCCTGGCCAAGGAGCACGCGCCCCAGGACCTCATCGACCTGATGGTGAGCCTGGCCCAGAAGGCCCGCAAGGAGAGCCTGGTGGCCCTGGGCAAGGCCGACATCGGCGACCCCTTCGTGAAGAAGGGCGTCATGCTGGTGGCCGACGGCACCCAGGAGGACCTGGTGCGCTCGGTGCTGGAGACCGAGATCGCCTTCATGAAGCAGCGCCACCGCAGGGGCCAGGACGTGATGAAGGGCCTGGGCACCATGGCCCCGGCCTTCGGCATGATCGGCACCCTCATCGGCCTGGTGCAGATGCTCCAGAACCTGAACGACCCGGCCTCCATCGGCCCGGCCATGGCCGTGGCCCTGCTCACCACCTTCTACGGCGCGGTGCTGTCCAACCTCATCTTCCTGCCCATGGCCAAGAAGCTGGAGGACCGCTCCGGGGACGAGGCCCTGTACATGGAGCTGGCCATGGAGGGGGTGCTCTCCATCCTGAACGGCGACCACCCGGCCCTGCTCAAGGAAAAGCTCATGGCCTTCCTGGCCCCGGCCATGCGGGAGAAGCGGTAGATGGCGCGCAAGGAGGAGATCCGCTGCGAAGAAGGGCTGCCCCCGTGGCTGGCCACCTTCGCGGACATGATGTCCCTGCTCCTGTGCTTCTTCGTGCTCCTGCTCTCCTTCGCCAACCAGGACCTGGAGAACTTCAAGATGCTCCTGGGCTCCATCAAGGACGCCTTCGGGGTGCAGAAGGAGAAGAAGATCGACGAGGCCGCCTTCTCCAGCAAGCAGTACGAGCGCCCGGGCATGGACATGAGCCGCCAGGAACGGGTGGACCTCAAGCTCACCATGCAGCTGCGCAACCTCCTGAGCCAGGACACCGAGCTCAAGAAGTCCTCGGGCGTGGAGGCCGAAGAGGACGGGGTGCTGGTGCGGGTGGACACCGGCTACCTGTTCGAGCCCGGCGCCATCGCCTTCACCCCCGACGCGGCCGCGGCCCTGGACCGCATCGTCGCCACCCTGCAGGAATACACCTTCCACTGCGTGATCCGCGGGCACAGCGACGACAACCCGGAACATGGGTCGGCCTACCCCTCCAACTGGGAGCTGTCCGCGGCCCGGGCGGCCCGCGTGCTGCGCTACCTGGTGGACAACGGCGGCATCTCGCCCCTGCGCCTCAAGGCCGTGGGCTACGCCGACACCCGGCCCCTGGTGCCCAACAGCTCCGACGCCAACCGCATCCGCAACCGCCGGGTGGAGTTCTTCTTCCACCGGCCGAATACCCTTTCTTGGTAGCGTCCGCGCCTCGTTGCTTTTCTTTGGAAAATGCCCGAATCTAGGCCGGGATGCCGCCTACCGAACCTGAATCCGCCTACACGGTCCAAGTCCTGCGCGAGCAGGGCGAGGTGGCCGACCTCTGCCTGACCCTGGCCGACGGCAAGTCCTGGCGGCTCTTGGGTCGTTCCGGCCCGGCCACCGAGCTGCGGCCGGTGGAGCGCTTCCTGGCCGAGCACCCCCTGCCCGGCCCGGGCGAGCCCGCCCCGGTGCTGCCGGTGCTCCTGGGGCACGGCCTGGGGCACGGCCTCGCGGCCCTGCTCGCGGCCTGGCCCGGGCCGGTGGCCGTGGCGGACAAGGAGACGGCGCTGCTCGCGCTCTCCGGCCCGCCCGACCCCCGCGCCCTGCACGTGGCCGACCCCGACCCCCTGGCCGCCCTGAAGGCCCTGTCCCGCTGGCAGATGGAGCACGGCGGCCGGCCCCTGGCCCCCATCGTCCACCCCCTGTACCCCCGCCTGGACCGGGCCTGGTACGGCCTGCTCCAGGAGAACCTGGCCGCCAGCCGGAAGTTCGACTTCTGGGGCCGGGCCGACTACCCCAAGTTCACGACCTGGCCGCCCCGGGTGCTGCACCTCACCTCCGACTACTTCCTGCTGGGCGAGGTGGTGCGGGCCAGCGAGCGCCTGGGCGCGCCGCACATGTTCGTGAACATCGGCAGCCGCGAGATCGCCCGCCAGGACTTCGTGGAGCAGCTCCTGGCCGCGGTGGTGGAGTTCAAGCCGGACTTCGTGTTCACCATCAACCACCTGGGCGTGGACCGGGAGGGCGTGCTGGTCGGACTCCTGGAGAAGCTGCGCCTGCCCCTGGCCTCCTGGTTCGTGGACAACCCCCACCTCATCCTCTACCTTTACGCCAACCTGTCCACGCCCTGGACCGCCATCTACACCTGGGACACGGACAACGTGGCGAGCCTGGGGGAGCGCGGGTTCCCCCACGTGGAATACCTGCCCCTGGCCGCGGACGCCTCGCGCTTCACCCCGCCCCGCAGCCTGCCCGCGCGCCACCCCTGGCGCTCCCGGGTGTCCTTCGTGGGCAACTCCATGATCTACAAGGTGGGGCACCGCATGAAGGCCGGCCGCTTCCCGCGCGCGCTGCTCACCGGCTACCGGGAGGTGGCCCGAGGGTTCGCCGCCTCGGACGAGCGCAGCGTGTCCGCCTTCCTGGCCGCGCACCACCCGGCCGAGCACGCGGCCTTCGCGGCCCTGGACACGGACGAGCGCAAGCTCTGCTACGAGACCATGGTCACCTGGGAGGCCACCCGCCAGTACCGCAAGTCCTGCGTGGCCGGCATCCTGCCCTTTGCCCCGCTCATCGTCGGGGACAAGGGCTGGAACAAGACCTTTCCCGGCCAGGGCCAAGCCTGGCGCTGGCACAAGGAGCTGTCCTACTACGACGAATTGCCCGGGTTCTACCCGCTGTCCGAGGTCAACTTCAACTGCACCAGCCAGCAGATGAAGGGCGCGGTGAACCAGCGGGTGTTCGACGTGCCCGCCTGCGGGGCCTTCGTGCTCACCGACCACCGGGAGCAGATGGAGGACCTGTTCGAGCCCGGGAGCGAGGTGGCCTTCTACCGCGATCCGGCCGAGGTGCCGGACCTGGTGCGGCGCTACCTGGACCACCCGGCCGAACGGGAGCGCATCGCCCGGGCGGCCCGCCGCCGGGTGCTGGCCGAGCACACCTACGAACACCGGCTGGAAACCCTGTTCCGGTCCATGCGGAAAATCTATGGCTGAACCCGCGCCCATCCTCCTCCTGCAGATGCAGCGCATGGGGGACCTGATCCTGTCCTTCCCCCTGCTGTTGTGGCTCAAGCGCACCATGCCCGGCCATCCGGTCTGGGTGGTGGCCGAAGAGATGTTCTTTTCCCAGCTGGTGCCCCTGTCGCCGGCCGCCACCTACTACCCCTGGACCCGGGCCGCGGCGCACGAGCTGTCCCGGCACGAGTTCGCCCTGGTGGTGAACCTCTCCCACCGGCCCGAGGCCGCGGAGCTGGCCGGCGCGGTGCGGGCCCTGCGCAAGATCGGCCCGGTGCGGGAGGGGGACGCCACCTACGTGCGCGGGGACTGGCAGCTCTACCGCTCCTCCCTGGTGGCGGCCAACCGGCACAACCGGTTCCACTGGGCGGACCTGAACGCCCTGGACCTGGTGCCCCGGGAGGAGATGGCGGCCACCGCCTGGCCGCCGCCGCGCACCCTGGGCGACGACAACGCGCGGGTGGGCCTGTTCGTGGGCGCCAGCGAGGAGTCCAAGCGGCCCGGCACCTGGTTCTGGTCGTCCCTCAGCAAGGAGCTGCTGCGCCGCGACCTGCGGCCCGTGCTCCTGGGCGGGCCCAAGGAGAAGTTCTTTGCGGACGAGATCGCCCAGATGGCGGGCGGCAAGGTGCTGAACCTGGCGGGCCGGCTGTCCCTGTCCCAGTTCGCGGCCGCGGGCCACACCCTGCAGCTCATGGTCACCCCGGACACCGGGCCCATGCACCTGGCGGCCTGGACCGGCCTGCGGACGCTCAGCATCTCCATGGGCCCCATCAACTCCTGGGAGACCGGCCCCTACCAGCCCCGGCACTACGTGCTGCGCTCCAAGGCGAGCTGCGTGGGGTGCTGGCACTGCGACCGGCCGCAGCCGGTGTGCCGGCGCAACTACCAGCCCAAGCGCATCGCCATGGCCATCCGCCAGATCATCCGGGGCAACGAGCGCGCCCTGGCCAAGGTGGACATCCCCAGCCTGGACCTGTACCGCACCGGCCGCGGCGAGCACGGCCTGTACCGCCTGGAGCGGGTCACCAAGCCCGAGCACGAGAGCGCGCGCAACCTGGTGAGCCGGGTCTGGCACCGGATGTTCGGGGAGCTCTTCGGCCTGTGGCCAGGCAGCCTGGCCGAGGCGGCCTTCGCGGCCCTGGCCGTGGAGCACCCGGTGCTGGCCGAGCGCTTCAGCCTGGCCGCGGTGCGCCTGGGCCGCGACCTCAAGGCCGCGGCCAAGGGCCACACCCTGCCCCCCGACTTCTGGACCGCCGGCCCCCCGCTGCTGCGCCCGGCCCGCTCCTACTGCCTCACCTTCCTCCAGAACGAGGACTACTCCCCCCAGGCCCGCCTGCGCTGCCTGGAGCTGGTGGAGCGGCTGGCGTCGCTCGGCCGCTAGGCCGGGAGCCGCGCGGCAGGCCCTTTACCCTCCGGGGGCCAAGGGGCCGCCTTGCTGTGAGTTTGCAACGAGGATGCATTCTGCTATCCACAGATACATCTGCATTTCGGTATAGCAAGGAGAATCAATGCCTCCGGTACAGTACCATGTGGGCAAGTTCCCCCCGGCGGAAATAGACTGGCCACGGCTTATTCCTTTAATTGGCCCGGCGAGTGCGGCTATTGCCCGTTTTGATGGTGTGCTGGCGGCCGTCCCCAATCCGCAGGTTCTCCTGACCCCTCTTACGACCCAGGAGGCGGTACTTTCCAGCCGCATTGAAGGTACCCAGGCCAAGTTGGATGAAGTGTTGGAATACGAGGCCGGGGGAGAAGACATAGAGAGGTCCCCTGAGCGGGTGGCGGACATCCAGGAAGTCCTCAATTACCGCCGTGCCATGGGAAGGGCTCTGGAATTGCTGAAAACGTTGCCACTCTGCCAACGAGTGGTCCGAGAAGCCCACGCGGTCTTATTGGCCGGGGTACGCGGCCGGAATCGCAACCCCGGCGCTTACCGAACCACACCGAATTGGATTGGTCCGGCCGGAAGTAGCATCGAGGATGCCCGATTCGTTCCTGTCGGCGCAGAATTGCTTCCACAGGCCATGGATCGTTGGGAGACCTTCATTCACGAAGGGTTTTTCGACAAGCTCACACAGCTTGCCTTGCTCCATGCGGAATTCGAGGCCATCCACCCGTTTCTTGACGGCAATGGACGCCTAGGGCGCATGTTGGTTCCGCTGTTCCTGCAACATGCCGGTGTGCTTTCCCAACCGGTCTTTTATGTCAGTGCGTACCTGGAGTCTCATCGCGATGAATACTACGAACGCTTGTTGGCAGTATCCCGAGATAATGACTGGACCGGATGGTGCGGTTTCTTTTTGCAGGCTCTAACTTCGCAAGCCGCGGAAAATCTGGAAAAAGCGCAGGGCATCCTTCATCTGCATCAACGAATGCTTACTGAAGCGTCCGGATTGACTCATTCCCAGTATGCGCCATTTGCGGTTGATTTCCTTTTCAGAAACCCCGTGTTTCGAAGTTCGGTATTCACGCGAACATCCGGGATTCCTGGCCCAACCGCTCGGCGCATTCTTTCCGTATTCTCCGCGCGCGGAATACTCGCTACTGTGCGGTCATCCAGCGGGCGACGTCCGGCAACCTATGCCTTTCGGGAACTCCTGAACATCGCCGAAGGACACGAGGCGTTTTGATGCTCATGGAATGACAACAAGCGTGCTTGTTGTGCACAAAAAGTGCACTCGTGAGCAACAAAATGTCTTGCTGTTCATCCGTGATGAATAAATCGCACGACATCCGGTTCACTCCCGGTTCGGCGAGTCCGTCCACGGAATGCTATAAGTAGCCCCCTTGCCCGCCGGAGGCCTACTGCTTCGCGCGGTACGCCGCGGCCGCGGCCACGAAGCGGTCGGCCCACCAGGGGCAGGCCAGGGCGTGGAGGTGGGTGTAGCTGGCGAAGGTGTTGCCCAGGACGTAGCCGTCGCCGCCCTCGGCCATGCCGGAGCCGCGGGTCAGGCGCAGGGCCAGGGGGAGGGCGCCGCCCTCCGGGGCCAGGCAGTGGGAGTAGTGGAACTCGTGGCCCCGGAACGTTCCGCCCCTAGGGTGGAAGGGGGTGTCGCCCACCACCTCGGCCTCCACGTAGCCCAGGCCCTGGGGCTTGGCGCACAGGGTGGTGGACACGGGCAGGACCCCGGCCATGGGCAATTCCGCGTCCGGGGTCCGCAGGCTCCGGCAGAGCACCATGAACCCGCCGCACTCGGCGTAGATGGGCAGGCCCTTTTGGTGCAGCTCGCGCAGGCGGGCCAGGCCGGGGTTGGCGTTCAACCCTTTCGCCTGGGTCTCGGGGAACCCGCCGCCCAGGTACAGGCCGTCCAGGTCGGGCCAGGGCGCGGGCGAGAGCAGGGAAACCTCGTGCAGCCGCGCGCCGGCGTGCTCCAGGGCCTCCAGGTTCTCGGGGTAGTAGAACCACAGGCACGCGTCGCGCACGTAGCCGATGTCCACCACCGCGGGCCTGGCCGGCCCGGGCCACAGGGGCGGGATGCCGAAGGGCAAGGGCGGGGCGCTCTGGGCTGCGGCCAGGATGGCGGGCAGGTCCAGGTTCTCGCGCATGATGCGGGCCAGGTTGTCCAGCACGGCCTCGTGGCCGCCGTATTCCCGGTCCGAGATGAGGCCCATGTGGCGCTCCGGGATGGGGTCGGGCGAAATCTTGGGGAGCGCGCCCAGCACGGGCACGTCGGTGTAGTACTCGATGGCCTGGCGCAGGATGGCGCGGTGGCGCTCCCCGGCGGTGCGGCCCAGGACCACGCCGGCCAGGTGGACGCCGGGCTCGAACAGGGACACGCCCTGGATCACCGCGGCTGCGGTGCGGGTCATCTTGGTGCAGTCCAGGGCCAGGATGACGGGCATCTCCAGCACCCGGGCCAGCTCGGCCGAGGAGCAGGAGCCCGCCACGTCCATGCCGTCGAAGAGCCCGCGGTTGCCCTCGGCCAGGGCGATGTCGCCGCCCGCGGCCTTGGCCAGGAACAGGGAGCGCAGGGCCTCGGGGCCCAGGAAGAAGGGGTCCAGGTTGCTGGCGGGCCGGCCCGCGGCCAGGGAGAGCCACTGGGCGTCGATGTAGTCGGGCCCCTTCTTGAAGGGGCGCACGTCTCGGCCGTCCGCCACCAGGGCGCGGGCCAGCCCCAGGGAGAGGATGGTCTTGCCCGCGCCGCCGGAGAGTCCGGCCAGGAGCAGGCGGGGGATGGCGGCGGGGGAGGTCGTGGGGTGCTCCGGGTTGGTTAACACAAAGCCGATTCAGGGGGTCGCTTGTACTGCGGCCCTCGGAATCGGCTTTGAAAAATGTCCGTGCAGGGCACGCAGGGCAAGGCCCCGGCGCTGCCGGGCAGCGGGTGGAAGCCGGTCCGGTGTGGACTACTCCTCGGAGTGCTGCTTGCCGGCGCCCTTGAGCCCGTACATGGTGGTGGAGCCCGAGGACCAGAACTCCATGACCTGCTCGTTCACGAGGGTGGTCAGGACCTTCTTGACCTCGCGCTGGCCCGCATCCGGGAACAGCTTGGTGAAGTCGTTGAAGTAGAATTTGGTCTTGGTCTTGGACTTGCAGAACTCGAGAATCTGTTCCCGGGCAGCCGTGGGATCGAGAGCCATGATTTCCCCCTTTGGGAAAATGGGGCGCGGGCGGTTGCCCGCGCCCCGTTAGTCAGCAAATCCTACCACTTGAACTGGGTGGTCTGGCGCCAGGTGTAGTAGGCCGGATCGCGGAAGTCGTCGATCAGGTGCGAGGTGAACTCCAGGCCGGTCTTCTCGAAGAACCGCTCCCAACCGATGCGCTCGGCCCAGTCGCCCAGCCGCTCGTACTTGTTGGCTTCGGCGGCGTAGGCGGTGACGATCTGGCGGAGCACCTTGGCCAGGGTGGGCCAACGCGGGGGCTCGTTCGGGATGAAGGCGACCACGACCTTGGAGAACTTGGGACGGCTGATCCGGTTGGAGATCTTGCCGCCGGCCATGATGACCAGACCGTCGCCTTCCTTGTCGGAGAGCGGCAGGGCCGGGCACATGGTGTAGCAGTTGCCGCAGAACATGCAGCGGTCCTGCTTGATGGCCACGGTGTTGACCGTCTTGCCTTCGTGCTCGGTCTTGGTCGGGCGGATCGCGCCGGTGGGGCAGGCGGCCACGGCCAGCGGGATCTCGCAGATGTTGTCCAGCACCTTGTTGTCGATGATGGGCGGTTTGCGGTGGTAGCCCAGGATGGCGATGTCCGAGCAGTGCACGGCGCCGCACATGTTCAGGCAGCAGGCCATGGACACGCGCACCGGGGCGGGCAGGTCCATCTTGGTGAAGTGCTCGAACAGCTCGTCCATGGCGACCTTCACGGTGCCCGAGGCGTCGGTGGCCGGGGTGTGGCAGTGCACCCAACCCTGGGTGTGCACGATGTTGGTGATGCCGGCGCCGGTGCCGCCCACGGGGAACTTGAAGGAGCCGCCCGCGAACTTGCGGGAGTTCAGGTCGGCCTTGAGCTCCTTGGCCTTGGCCAGGGTGTCGACCATGAACTCGACGTTGTTGCGGGTGGTCCAGCGGACGTAGCCGCCGCAGTACTTGTCGGCGATGTCGCAGACTTCGCGCAGCAGGGTCACGGAGATCAGGCGGGCGCCGCCGCAGCGCACGGTGTAGACCTCGTCGCCGCCCTTGGCCTTGTGCATGAGGATGCCGGCTTCGCAGATCTCGTGGTAGGCCCACTGGCCTTTATTCTTTTTGATGACGGGAGGATAGAACTCCTCGAAATGGCGCGGACCGATGTCGGTGATCCGGCCTTCCATGGGCTTGCTGGGATCGTATCCGGTAGAGATGAAAGCCATTTCTCATTCCCCCTTGGTTTAGAGCGCGTGCTTCTTGCGGTACACGTTGATGTCGCGCTGCCAGCCGCCCGGGACGTCCTCTTCCTTCCAGAAGATGTAGGGGTTGGAGCGGGGCTCGAGAACGTGGCGCGCGTCGGCCTTGATGCCGGTGACCTCGAGCATCTTGGGGAAGCCCTGGCGCTTGATCAGCTCGCCGATGCGCTCGCGGTTCTTGCCTTCTTCCATCCACCAGTCCCACAGCTTCTCGATGACTTCCTTGATCTCGTCGTAGGGAGACTCGACGGGAACGAAGGGAACCAGCAGGGAGCCCATCTGCGCGCCGTCCAGGATGGGAGCCTTGGCGCCGACGAACAGGGACGCGCCGCGCTCGTCGCCGATGTGCAGGGCGCGGGGCATGGTGTTGATGCAGTGCATGCAGCGGGTGCATTCCTTGTTGTTGATCTTCAGGGCGCCATCGTAGCTCATGCACTTGGTCGGGCACAGGTCGATGACTTCCTTGACGATGTCGAACTTGCCCCACTTGGGGTTGTCGTGGGCGCCGGCATTGGGCTTGAAGTCGCCCTTCACGTAGCCCTTCACGGCGTCCTGGTCGACCTTGATTTCGTCCTTCCAGGTGCCGATGACCGAGAAGTCGGAGCGGGCGATGGAGGCCACGCAGCCGTTGGGGCAGCCGTCGAACTTGAACTTGAACTTGTAGGGGAACGCCGGCCGGTGCAGCTCATCCTGATAGTCGTTGGTCAGGGTGTGGCACAGGTCCTGGGTGTCGTAGCAGGCGAACTCGCACCGGGACTGGCCGAGGCAGTCGGCCGGGGTGCGCAGGTTGCCGCCCGAGCCGCCCAGGTCGGTGTTGAAGTCGTGGGTCAGGGTGTAGAAGATCTCTTCCAGCTGCGGGGTGGTGGTGCCCAGGCACACCAGGTCGCCGGTGGCGCCGTGCAGGTTCATCAGGCCCGAGCCGCGGAAGTCCCACAGGTCGGCCAGCTGGCGCAGGTACTTGGTGGTGTAGTACTTGCCTGCGGGCTGGTTGATGCGGATGGTGTGGAAGTGCGCCACACCGGGGAACTTCTCGGGGCTGTCCGAGTACCGGCCGATGACGCCGCCGCCGTAGCCGAACACGCCCACGATGCCGCCGTGCTTCCAGTGGGTCTCGCCGTCCACGTAGGACAGTTCGAGAGCGCCCAGCAGGTCGTCACAGACGTCCACCGGAATCTGATACTCGACCTTGCCCTCGTTGGCGTGCCTGAACTCGGCATGCTGTTTGATGTCGGACACGAAGCTGGGCCACGGCCCGCTTTCCAGCTGGTCCAACAACGGAGTTTGGTGCTTTGCCATCCTACTTCCTCCATTGTGTGTGATGGTTGTCGCCTGTGCACAATGCCGCTCCGCGCGGGTGCGCGGCTTGGCGGCGTATCCCCTGGGAAACGGAAGCTGAGAAAGAACCCGGCACTTCGTGAATTTTCACGCAAGTACAGAATCCCGACGCTAAAGGCAAAGCCGTCCCTTGTCAATATGTGGGGCGGCTAAGCGGGGGTTCTCCGCGGGTTTTCTTTCCCCGGCACGGTCCGTGACGGGGCCCGGGAGGCGCCAGAATATGTTCCGTTCGTTTCTACCGGAAATCGGGCAAAACACAAGATGCCCCGGGGCCGGGCAGGGGGGACCGGGCAGGAAAAGGGCGTCCCTTGCGCGAGAGCAAAGGGACGCCCAGATGGTCAGGACGGCCAGCGGCGTCGATTTTCAGGTCGTCGTCAGGGTCTCTGCGGGGATACGCCGCCCGGAGGAGAACCAGGTCAGGGGCGAGGGTGAGAGCCGTCCTGTCGAGAATGATAATCACCCTCACTCGACGGTCAATACCTTTGCCACGAAATTCACGAGCAAGGGGAGAGGGGGGGGACTACCCGCCGTTGCCCTTGCGCTTGGACATGACCTTGTTCATGAAGTCCGCGGGGTCCGAGAGCACCAGGGACTTCTCGCCTCCGCCCTTGGCCTGCACCGCGATGAGCCCGTCGTCGGCCAGCATCATGAGGGCCTTCTCCACCGATTCCGCCGGGGTGTTGAAGGACGTGGACAGGGAGTTCACCGCGTTCAGCCAGTTGATCTCCCCGGCCCCGCTCTTGCCCATGAGGTCCAGGACCCCCACGATGCCCTGGAAGATGTTGGGCGCGCGCATGGCCTTGGCCGTGGCGGTCTTGAGCCGGTAGACCATGACGTTCAGGATGGTGGAGATCATCTGCGGCGACTTGCGCATGTAGTCCTCGAAGTCCGCCTTCTTGATCTCCACCACCTTGGAGTCCTCCAGGGCCACGGCGGTGGCGGTGCGGCGCTCGTCGCCCAGCAGGATGGCCATCTCCCCGAAGATGGACACCGGCTTGAGCACGGCCAGGACCTTCTTCTTGCCGTCCAGGATCTTGGATATCTCCACCCGTCCTTCCTTGAGCAGGTAGGCGCACTCGCCCTTGCTGTTCTCCTGGAAGATCACGGAGTATTTGAGGAAGTTCTTAACCATGAAGGTAGACATGCTTCCTCCTTGACGCGGCGGCCCGGGACGGGCCGCTACGGGTGGCGGTCGGGAATTTCCCCGCATACTAGATGATTTCAGGGCGATGGACAACGATTACCACGCAACCCGGCGGGAGGGGGCCAAAAAGCGGCCAGGGAATGGGTTGGCGCATTCCGGTCGCGAGGCGCGACCAGGAGCTGGCATGCCGAAACGGCATCCCAGCGGAACGCATAAGAGCGAGTAAGCCTTTTCAGGCTAACTCGCTCTAAAAACGGGACAGGGCGCTTTCGCTGGCGAAGAAGATCCGGGCCGGCGCGGCGTTGCCCTGGGCCTGGGGATCGCGCTCCGCGGCGTTCATGGAGTAGCCGAAGGTCACGAAGAGCTTGGCGTCCTTGCTGCGGGGCGGGAAGGGCTTGAGGATGAACTCGAACTCCACCCCGGTGTTCCGGTCCAGGGGCCGGGACTGGTAGACCCGGGAGGCCCGGGCCAGGACCTGGCCCTGCTCGTCGCAGAGGTAGGCCTCGAACCACAGGTCCCGGGCGTAGGCCACCCACTCCGGCACCTCGGCGGTGGGCAGGGCGTGGCCCTTGATCCCGTACTGGTCGGGCAGTTGCACCACGTCGTAGGAGAAGCGCCAGTACCGCATGGCCAGGGACTGGCCAGGGGCCACGCTCCAGGGGGCGCGGGCCAGGTGGCGGACGGTCAGGGTGGAGCAGGCCGCCAGGAGCAGGGCGGCGAGGAAGGCGGCGAGAACGAAGGCTGTGCGGCGGCCGGTGCGGGCCATCGGAGCTCCAGAGGTCGGTGTCAAAAGCGAGGGTTACCCTCGCCCAGGCAACCGCCCCGCAGGATGCGGGGCCGGGCGCGGTGCGCCCGCGAGGCCGGGGAAAACCACGTTTTTCCCTGGCCGAGGGCGGAAAACGCCAGGAAGGCGTTTTCCGCTAGATGCTTGGAGGACCTTGTACCAGCATCTCGGCCAGAGTCAAATCCACCCGGGGCAGGCGGCCGGCGCGCGGGCCCAGGAAATCCCGCTCCAGGGCGGCCAGCTCGCGGTAGAGCGGGGTGCGGTCCAGGACCGGGGCCTGGCCCGCGGCTGCGGCCAGCTCCTGGTGCCGCCAGCAGCCCGGGAAGGACTGGGCCGGCCGGCCGGGTGTCTGCAGCACGTGGGACACCCCGTGCAGCCGGCAGATCATGAGCCGGTGGGCGTACAGGCCGCAGCGGCCCCCGCCCCCCTCTTCCCCTTCCTGGGTGATGAGCGGGCACATGGCCGCCGGGGTCTCGCCCCGGGCCAGGGCCGCGCGGGCCGCATCCACGTAGTCCCGGGCCCGGGCCAGGAAGGCCTCGCGTTGCCCGGCGGGCAGGGCGGCGACGCCCTTCCACAGAAAGGCCCACTCCACGTAGGTGTGGTGCTGGAAAAAGCTGGTGCAGCAGTTCTGCGGGCAGCCGGCGCAGGTGAAGGAGAGCGGCCGAGCTGCGGCGTCGTACTCGCGCTGCATGCGGGCGTAGAGCGCCTCCAGGCGGCGGAACACCCCGAGCCTACGCGACACGGTCGAATCCTCGCCCGGCGAGCCAGTCCAGGATGCCCGCGGCGCAGGCCGCCGGGTCCCGGCCGCAGGAGTCCAGGGTGAAGTCCGCGGCCGCGCGGTACAGGGGCTCGCGTTCGGCCACCAGCTCGGCCAGGGTCTGGCCGGGGGCGATGCACAGGCCCCGCTGCGGGTTGTGCGCCACCCGGGCGGCCACGTTGTCCAGGTCCGCGTAGAGGTGGACCACCGGCCCCAGGAACTTGAGCCGCGCCACCGCGCGCGGGCTGTAGACCACGCTGCCGCCGGTGGAGACCACGCAGCGGGTCACGTCCAGGGCGCAGACCAGGGCCTCCTCCGCGGCCAGGAAGCGCTCCCGGCCGAGCAGGTCGTAGGCGGCCTGCAGGGGCCGGCTGTAGGCGGCGCTGATGAGGTCGTCGGTGTCCAGGTGGCCGAAGCCCAGGCCCTCGGCCACCAGCCGGCCCACGGTGCTCTTGCCCGCCCCGGCCATCCCGATGAGGGTCACGCAGGGCGGCCGGGAGGGGGGGGAGAAGGTGGTCATTGGCATGGCGGGAGCCCGTCTATGTGTCCTGGTTCAGCAGGCCGTTCAAAAACCGCGAGGGCAAGGCGCGAGAATCCGTCGAGGCCGAAGCGTATTCGACATACGTGAGGGTTCGACGGGTTTGAAGCAACGCAGCCATCGCGGGATTTTCAACGGCCTGCTACCCGCCCAGGTAGGCCTTCTTGACCTCGGGGTTCTCCATGAGCTCCACGCCCGAGCCCTGGGCCACGATCTGGCCGGTGTCCATCACGTAGCCGCGGTGGGCGAACTGCAGGGCCAGGCGGGCGTTCTGCTCCACCAGGAGGATGGTCATGCCCTCCTGGTTCAGGGTCTTCAGCGTCCGGAACATGTCGTACATGAGCAGCGGCGCGAGCCCCATGGAGGGCTCGTCCAGGAGCAGGAAGGTGCACTTGCTCATGAGCGCCCGGCCCACGGCCAGCATCTGCTGTTCGCCGCCGGAGAGCGACTCGGAGCGCTGCTTCTTGCGCTCGGCCAGGCGGGGAAACAGGCTGAAGATGCGCTCGTAGTCCCGGGCCACGTTCTCGGTGTCCTTGCGGGAGTAGGTGGCCAGCTCCAGGTTCTCGAATACGGTGAGGTTGCCGAAGATGTGCCGGCCCTCGGGCACCAGGGCCACGCCCAGGTTGCGCACCAGGTCCTGGGGCTCGGTCTTGAGGATGCTCTGCCCGCGCAGTTGGATGTCGCCGGCCGTGACCCGCGGGGCCTCGGGCGGGGGCAGGCGGGTGATGGAGTGCAGGGTGGTGGTCTTGCCCGCGCCGTTGGCGCCGATGAGGGTCACGATCTCGCCCTCGTGCACGGTGAAGGACAGGCCGTGCAGGGCCTCGATGTTGCCGTACTTGACGTGGAGGTTCTCCACCGAAAGCAGGGGGGTGCTCATATCCGTCCCTTGCGGCCGCGGCCTGCCTAGATGTTCTCGTCCCCGAGGTAGGCCTTGATGACCTCCGGGTTGGACTGGATCTGTTCCGGCGTGCCCTCGGCGATGATCCGGCCGAAGTCGATGACCTTGATCCACTGGCACAGGCTCATGACCACCTTCATCTGGTGCTCGATCATCCAGATGGAGAGCTTGTACTCCTCGTGCACCCAGCGGATGAGGGAGATGAGCCCCTCCACGTCCGCGGAGTTCAGGCCCGCGGCGGGCTCGTCCAGGAGCAGCAGCTTGGGCCGCAGGGACAGGGCCCGGGCGATCTCCACCCGGCGCTGCAGGCCGTAGGGCAGGTTGGTGGGCATCTCGTCGGTGTAGCGGGTCAGCTCCAGGGCGTCGATGACCTCGCGGGAGGTGCGCTCGATGGCCGACTCCCGCTCCATGTAGCGCCGGGAGCGGAAGAAGCAGTCCGCCACCCCGTAGCCCAGGCGGTAGTACTGGGCCACCCGGATGTTGTCGAGCACGCTCATCTCCTTCCAGAGCCGGATGTTCTGGAAGGTGCGGGCGACCCCTAAGGCGGTCACCTGGTGGGGCTTGAGCCCCGCGGTGCCACGTCCGTCGAACACGATGCTGCCGCTGGTGGGCTTGTAGAACCCGCTCACCATGTTGAACACCGTGGTCTTGCCCGCGCCGTTGGGGCCGATGAGGCCCATGAGCTCGCCGCCGGCGAACTCGCACTCGAAGTCGCTCACCGCGGCCAGGCCGCCGAAACGGATGGTCAGGTCCTTGATTTCCAAGAGGGCCATGGCGCGCTCCTCACTTGAACTTGTAGAAGCGGCGCAGCCGCGGGAAGACGTCGGCCAGCTCCCGGTTGCCCATGATGCCGGCGGGCCTGAACTGCATGAGCAGCACCAAGAGGAGCGGGATCACCACCCATTTGAGGATGCCCAGGGGCCGCAGCACCTCGCCCAGCCCGGTCATGAGCACCGCGGACAGCACCGCGCCGGTGAGCGACCCCATGCCGCCCAGGTAGACCATGACCATGGCCTCGGTGGACTTGAGGATGCCGAAGGCCGAGGGGTTTACGTAGCCCATGATGTGGGCCAAGAGCCCGCCGGCGATGCCGGCCAGGCCCGAGGAGAGCATGAAGGCCACCAGCTTGATGCGGTTGGTGTTCACGCTCATGATCTCGGCCGCGATCTCGTCCTGGTGCACGGCCATGACCCCCTTGCCCAGGGAGGACCAGAGGAACCGGCGCAGGATGAACACCGTGAACACGGTGAAGGCGAAGGTCCACAGCATCATCCAGGGGATGTCCAGCACGTCGTTCATGGCGGACACCACCTTCTTCATGCCCATGAACCCGCGGGGTCCGCCCACCGTGTCCAGGTTCACGAACACGCTCATGATGATGTAGTTGGCCGCCAGGGTCACGATGGCCAGGTAGTCGCCCCGGGTGCGGAACGAGGGGAAGGCCACCAGCAGCCCGGTCACCGCCGCCACCGCCCCGCCCGCCAACAGCGACAGGGGCATGCCCACCACCGCCCAGGAGGGGTCCAGCAGGGGCTCGCCGAAGTAGCTGGACTTGGCGAACAGGGCCACGGACACGATGGAGGACACGTAGGCCCCCACGCACATGAAGCCCGCGTGGCCGCAGGCGAACTCGCCCATGTTGCCGTTGATGAGGTTCAGGCTGGTGGACATGATCACGTTGATGAAGAGGAACATGATCGTGGTCTGCACGTAGAGGTCCAGCCAGCCGTACTGCGAGGCCAGGCACAGGGCCAGGCCGGCCAGGCACACCAGGACGGGGACGTTGTAGCGCTGCATGCCCGTATCCCCTTAGATCTTGGTGGTCTTGGCCACGCCGAAGAGTCCGGTTGGCTTCCAGGTCATGATGATGAGCAGGATGGTGAAGGCGAACAGGTCCCGGTAGGACGAGGGGAAGAAGGCCACCACCATGATCTCCACGAAGCCCAGGATGAAGCCGCCCACGAAGGCGCCCCGGATGTCGCCGATGCCGCCCACCACCGCGGCGATGAAGGCCTTCCACCCGATGGACGCGCCCATGTAGGGGTCCAGCACCGGGTAGCTCATGGCGAAGAGGATGCCGGCCAGGGCGGCCATGGACGAGCCCAGGATGAAGGTGAACACGATGACCGTGTCCGGCGGGATGCCCATGAGCGGCACCGCGAACCGGTCCCAGGACAGGGCGCGCATGGCCATGCCGATCTTGGTCTTGGTCACGATGGTGTTCAGCAGCCAGAACACCCCGAAGGCGGACACGATGACCAGGATCTTCAGGTTGGTCACGCTCACCGAGCCGAAGGTCCAGATGGCCTTGTCCAGCAGCTCGGGAAAGCTCTTGCGGCTGGCCCCGAGCAGCGCCAGGTTGCCGTTCTCCAGGATCAGGCCGCACATGAGGGCGGTGATGACCACGTAGAGCCGGTTCACGCCCTTGCGGCGCAGGGGCCGGTAGGCCACCCGCTCCAGGAACACGCCCACCCCGGAGGTGAGCAGCATGGTCGCCGGCACGGTGAGGGCCAGCACCAGCCAGCTCGGCAGGCCGGGGATGTCCAGGTACTGCCCGAGCAGGAAGGTGGACACGAAAAAGGCGATGTAGGCGCCCACCATGAAGATGTCGCCGTGCGCGAAGTTGATGAGCAGGAGAACCCCGTACACCAGGCAGTAGCCCAGGGCGATCAGGGCGTAGAAACTGCCCCACTGCAAGGCGTTCAGGATGTTCTGGAGCAGGGTGTCGAACATGGCGGGCTCCCGGGGGCGAAGGTGTCACGCCGGGCTTTAGGCTACCCCCGGTCCCAGGTCAAGCCGAGGGCCGGAGTATGGATTGAAAGGGCCGGGGGCGGACGCCGCCGCCCCCGGCCGGAGGTCTCAGGTCAGGCTGTCCGGGCTTACGGGCACACGGACTCGGTGAACTCGAACTCGCCGGCGTCGGAGATCTTCACCACCACCGCGCACTTCTCGGGGGTGTTGTCCTCGGACACGCCGTACTTCATCTTGCCGGTGATGCCGTCGAACTGCTTGATGGCCCGCATGCCTTCCTTCAGCGCCTTGCGGTCCTTCTCGATGTTGCCGGTCAGCTTGCCGGCGTTCTTGAGGCCGGCCAGCATCACGTAGATGGAGTCGTAGGTCAGGGCGGCCACGTCGTCGGCCTCGTAGCCGTACTTGGCCTTGTACTTGTCGATGAACTCCTTGGTCTTACCCTTGGCGCCCTTGGCGGTGTAGTGGGTCGAGAAGTACTGGCCCTTGCACACGTCGCCGCACAGGGGCATCAGCTCGGCGGAGCCCCAGGCGTCCGCGCCCATGAAGGGGCCCTTGTAGCCCAGGTCCCGGGCCTGCTTCACGATGAGCGCCACCTGGTTGTAGTTGTCGGGCACGAAGATGAAGTCGGGCTTGGCCGCGATGATCTTGGTCAACTGGCCGGAGAAGTCCTGGTCCTGGCTGCCGTGGGACTCGAAGGCCTTCACCGAGCCCGCGCCGAACTTCTTCTCGAAGTAGGCCTTGAAGTCCTCGGCCAGGCCCTTGGAGTAGTCGTTGGCCAGGTCGAAGATGACCGCCGAGGTCTTGGCCTTGAAGGTCTTGGCCGCGAAGTTGGCCGCCACCGGGGCCTGGAAGGGGTCGAGGAAGGCCGCCCGGAACACGAAGGGGCGGTCCTTGGTGGTGGCCGGGTTGGTGGACCAGGGCGAGATCATGGGGGTCTGGTTCTCGTTGGCCACCTCGCCGGCGGGAACGGCCTGCTTGGAGGACTGCGGGCCCACGATGCCCAGCACCTCGTCCTGGGTGATCAGCTTCAGCTGCGCGGCCACCGCGGACTCGGGCTTGGACTCGTTGTCCTGGAACACGCACTCCAGCATGTACTTCTTGCCGCCGATCTCCAGGCCGCCGGCCTTGTTCACTTCCTCCATCACGATTTCGGCCGCGTACTTGGACGCCTCGCCCACCTTCGGGATGTCGCCGGTCAGCGGGATGTTGAAGCCGAGCTTCACCACGTCCTTGGCCAGGGCCTGGCCGGGGAGCACGAAAAGGACCGCTAGGAATGCAAACGCCAAGATCTTTTTCATATCCTACCTCCCAAGGGTGAAAGAAAGGGATTACGCACGAGGCCAGAGGACGCATGTACCCGAAAACCTCGCGAAATAAAAGCCCCGAATCCCCAGAATTGTCAAAAAACAAGGCCTGATGGGCGTCCGGTTTCCCCGCCTCCCGGCCACGTTGAAAGACCCCGCGATTTGGGGTAGCGTCACCCCCCTCCGCCGGCCCCGGCGGAAGTCCGGCCCCCAGGAGTCCCCATGTCCGAAGAAGCCCTGCGCATCGTGCTCGACCACTCGGCCAAGGGCCGCGAGGTGCGGGAGAAGTTCTTCGCCGAACACGGCCGCAAGGTGGTGGAGGTGGCCCGGCTCCTGGCCGTGTGCCTGGCCCGCGGCGGCAAGATCCTGTTGTGCGGCAACGGCGGGAGCGCGGCCGACGCCCAGCACGTGGCCGGCGAACTGGTCAACCGCTTCCTCCTGGAGCGCCCCCCCCTCCCGGCCGTGGCCTTGACGACCGATACCTCGGTGCTTACCGCCATCGGGAACGACTACGGCTTCGAGCAGATATTCTCCAAGCAGGTCCAGGCCCTGGGCAAGCCCGGGGACGTGCTGGTGGCCATCTCCACCTCGGGCAACAGCGCCAACGTGAACCTGGCCCTGCGCGCCGCCCGGGAAAAAGGCCTCACCACCGTGGGCCTGGGCGGCAGGAGCGGCGGGGAGATGCTCCCCTTCTGCGACCACGCCCTCCTGGTGGACGCGGAGTCCACCCCGCTCATCCAGGAGGTCCACCTGGCCGTGGAGCACCTGCTCTGCCAGCTCGTGGACTACTACCTTTTCGAGGCGGTCATGGAGCTCACCCCCTACCTGGACCAGAGTTCCTAGGCCACCCAAGGAGATTTCGCCATGCCCATGTTCGAATACCAGTGCGACGCCTGCAAGGCCGAGTTCGAGGAACTCGTGTTCGGCGAGCCCGAGTCCGTGCCCTGCCCCAAGTGCGGCAGCACCAAGACCCGCAAGCTCATCTCCCGCTGCCGCGCCAAGATGCACGGCTTCGGCCCCGGCTTCCCGGATGCGCCCTCCTCCGGCTCGGGCGGCGGCGGCTGCTCCTCCTGCTCCGGCGGCAACTGCTCCACCTGCGGCTAGCCGCCCGATCCACCCCCTTCCTTCTGGAGGATTTCCGCCCCATGCCCCGGGAAAGATTGTTTTTTTTAAAATACCCAAGGGTATTTTAAGCTATGGCCTCCCTCACCATCGCCACCCGGGGCTCCAAGCTCGCCCTGTGGCAGGCCAACCACATCAAGGACCGCCTGGAGGCCCGGCACCCCGGCCTGAGCGTGGAGCTGCTGGTCATCAAGACCACCGGCGACAAGATCCTCGACGTGCCCCTGGCCAAGATCGGGGGCAAGGGCCTGTTCGTGAAGGAGATCGAGGAGGCCCTGCTGGACCGCCGCGCCGACCTGGCCGTGCACAGCATGAAGGACGTGCCCGTGGAGCTGCCCGCCGGCCTGGTGGTGGGCATCCACCCCGAGCGCGAACAGCCCACCGACACCCTGCTCTCGGCCAAGTTCGCCTCCCTGGCCGACCTGCCCCGGGGCGCGCGGGTGGGCACCAGCTCCCTGCGCCGCACCACCCAGCTGCGGGCCCTGCGCCCGGACCTGGACATCACCGACCTGCGCGGCAACGTGGACACCCGCCTGCGCAAGCTCATGGAGGGCCAGTTCGACGCCATCGTCATGGCCACCGCGGGCCTGCGGCGGCTGGGCCTGTCCGCGCCGCACATGAGTGAGCTCGGGCCCCCGGACTTCCTCCCGGCCGTGGCCCAGGGCGCCCTGGGCATCGAGTATCGCCAGGACGACGCGGACACCGCCGCGGCCCTGGCCTTCCTGGACCACCCCGCGACCCACACCTGCGTGGCCGCCGAGCGCGGTTTCCTCACCGGCCTGGACGGCGGCTGCCAGGTGCCCATCGCGGGCCACGCCACCCTCGCGGGCGACACCGTCCGCCTCACCGGCTTCGTGGCCAGCCTGGACGGGAAGACCGTCGTGCGCCAGGAGACCGCCGGCCCCGCGGCCCGCGCCTTCGAGCTGGGCCTGGCCCTGGCCGACACCGTGCTCACCGCCGGCGGCGCGGAAATCCTCGACCAGGTCTACGGCCAGAACGGCCAATAGGCCGGCCCCGCCCCGCGTTCCGGCCGGGCTCCGCCCGCGCCCCGGCCGGGGCTCCGCCCCGGGCCCCGGCAAGGAGGCTCCCCGCCTCCCTTGCATCCCACCGGCTGGGGCCATGGGCCCCAGACCCCGTTCGGGCGCAGTTGGGTCGCGGCACGGCCGCGCCACGTTGCGCGCACGGGATTCCGGGCGTCGGCCGCGAAGCGCCCGTCTTAGCTTTCCACGCCGTTTCCTCCCCCCCAACGCCCCGCAACCTGTGGACGCAGGGTTTCTTTTGCCGTAAATTGAAGGGATGGCGGAGGCCCGCCCGGCATGGCCGGGCGCACGTGAACAGTCCAAGCATGGAGGATGCGGTGCAACGCTGGCTGACCGGCATCAGGGCCAAGCTCATCGCCATCTTCATTCTCATCAAGGTGTTGCCCCTGCTGGCCCTGGCCTGGTTCGCGGCCCGGGCCATCACCCACCTGGGCGCCACGGTGGAGGACCGCACCGCGGCCATGATCGCCGACACCCGCCAGGTGGTGGCCCAGGTGGGCAGCCGCTCCACCGAGAACTCCATCGTTGCCCTGGACCTGCGCTCCCGCGAGGCCATCGAGCGCCTCACCACCGACACCGCCCGGGCCGTGGCCGACTTCCTCAAGCAGCGCGACCAGGACATCCTGTTCGCCGCCAGCCTGCCCCCGGTCCCCGAGGCGTACCGCGACTTCCTGGCCCTGCGCACCCGCGCCACCGTGGAGCACGGCCCCTGGGTCCTGAACCAGGCCGGCGACGGCTGGGTCCCCCGCAAGGAGCCCGCCCCCGGCCCGGTGGTGGCCGCCGACGTGGACGACAACCGCAGGGACTTCCACTCCCGGCCCCCGGAGACCGCGCCCGAAACCGTGCAGCGGCCCCTCTACCTGGAGATGACCTTCCTGGACCCCGCGGGCCGGGAGCTGGTCAAGGTCACCACCACGGACCTGCTGCCCAAGGACCTGCGCGACGTGTCCCGCCGCGCCAACACCTGGTGCAAGGCGGAAGACTACGTTCCGGCGCTCAAGCGGCTCAAGCCCGGCGAGGTCTACGTGTCCGAGGTCATCGGGCCCTACGTGGGCAGCCCGGTCATCGGCCCCTACACCCCGGCCCGGGCCGAGGCGGCGGGCGTCCCCTTCGCGCCCGAGAAGGCCGCCTACGCGGGCAAGGAGAACCCGCTGGGCCGCCGCTTCACCGGCCTGGTCCGCTGGGCCGCCCCGGTCCACCGCGCCGGCCGGCTCCTGGGCTACGTCACCCTGGCCCTGGACCACCGCCACGTCATGGACTTCACGGACCACATCCTGCCCACCGAGGAGCGCTACACCGACATCTCCGACGCCGCGGCCGGCAACTACGCCTTCATGTGGGACTACCAGGGCCGCTGCATCTCCCACCCCCGCGACTACTTCATCGTGGGCTACGACCCGGCCACCGGCGACCCGGCCGTGCCCTGGCTGGACCGGGAGATATTCGACCAGTGGCGGAAGAGCGGCCAGGACTATGCGCACTTCCAGCCCGGGGCCCCCCAGTTCGTGTCCCCCTCCCTGCTGCGCAAGCCCGCGTCCGAGCTGACCCGCGCGGGCCAGCTCGGCCTGGATTGCCGCTACCTGAACTTCGCGCCCCAGTGCGCGGGCTGGACCAACCTGACCCAGCACGGGGGCTCGGGCTCCTTCGTCATCTTCTGGAGCGGCCTGTGGAAGCTCACCACCGCCGCGGCCATCCCCTACCACACCGGCATCTACGCCGGCCCCCGCGGCTTCGGCTACGTCACCATCGGGGCCAACGTGGACGAGTTCCACCGCGCGGCCACCGAGGCCGCCCGCGAGCTCGACGCCATGGTCGCGGACTTCGAGACGGACCTGGACCGCAAGAAGGAGGCCACCCTGGCCACCCTGGCCGGGGAGCTGGTGCGCACCACCCGCGACCTGGCCCTGTCCACCACGGCCATGGTGGCCCTGGTCATCCTCATCGCCATCTGGATGGCCTCCACCCTCACCCGCCGCATCACCACCATGATCCGCGGCATCCGCGCCTTCCAGCACGGCGACGCCGACGCCCGGCTGGAGGTCCGCTCCCGCGACGAGATGGGGGAGCTGGCCGCGGCCTTCAACGAGATGGCCGACGCGGTGCTGGACGCCCTCAACAGCGCCCGGGAGGCCGAGAGCAAGTACCGCGACATCTTCGACAAGGCCCTGGAGGGCATCTACCAGTCCACCCCCGGAGGCCGCTTCCTCCAGGTCAACCCGGCCATGGCCCGGCTCTTCGGCTACGCCTCGCCCGCGGCCATGGTGGCCGAGGTGGAGGACATCTCCACCCAGATCTACGCCTCCCCCGCGGCCCGCGACGAGTACCTGCGGCTGCTCAAGGCCCACGGCGCGGTCAACGGGTTCGAGGCCGAGTTCCGGCGCTGCGACGGCTCGCCCTTCTGGGCCCAGCTCAACGCCCGCGCCGTGCGCGGCGAGGACGGGGGCATCCTGTTCACCGAGGGCCTCATCCAGGACGTCACCGCCCGCCGCCTGTCCCAGCGGGCCCTGGAGCAGGCCCGCGACGAGGCCGAGGCCGCCAGCCAGATGAAGACCCACTTCCTGTCCATGGTCTCCCACGAGCTGCGCACCCCCCTCACCTCGGTGGCCGGGTTCGTGAAGCTGGTGCGCAAGAAGCTGGAGACCGTGATCTTCCCCCGCCTGGATTCCGCCGACTCGGCGGCGAACAAGGCGGCCCGGCAGGTGGCCGAGAACCTGGGCATCGTCATCAGCGAGGGCGACCGCCTCTCCTCCCTGGTCAACGACGTGCTCGACCTCACCCGCCTGGAGGCCGGCAAGATGGAGTGGAACATGGGCCAGGTGGACGTGGCCGAGGTGCTCGGCCTGGCCGCGGCCACCATGCGGGTCATGGCCCAGGACAAGGGCCTGGCCCTGGAGGTGCGCACCGCCCCGGGCCTGCCCCTGGTGCACGGCGACGCGGACCGCCTGCGCCAGGTGGCGCTCAACCTGTTCTCCAACGCCATCAAGTTCACGGACCGGGGCGCCATCACCTGCACCGCAGAACGCGACGCGGACCGCATCCTGGTGAGCGTCGCGGACACCGGGCCGGGCATCGAGCCGGAATACCACCAGGAGATGTTCGAGAAGTTCTGGCAGCGCGGGGACGTGCTCACGGACAAGCCCCACGGCACCGGCCTGGGCCTGGCCATCTGCCGCGAGATC